>JAJYLV010000012.1 GCA_021787445.1 Chloroflexota bacterium
ACTAGTGGCGTCGTCCCGCTCGTAGGTCACCTTCTCGTACGCGACGCCGAAGAGCGGGAGCTCGTACTGCTCCGCCGACACGACGCGGTAGCCCCGTTCGATCATCTTCTGTGCGTCGCGTTCGGCTTCGACGAGCGAGACTTCGGCCTGCTGCGTGCCGCGCAGCCCGCGCTGCACCATGAACAAGCTGAGGAGCGGGTTCAGGACGGCGAACAGGAGGCTTCCGGTGCCGTACGTCTTGGTGACGCGCCGCGGCCCGCTCGTCGCCCTAGTGCCGATAGTGCCGGCGCCCGGTGAAGAGCATCGCCATGCGGTAGCGGTCGGCGGTCTCGACCATCATGTCGTCCCGCGCGGAGCCCCCGGGCTGGATGATCGCCGTCACGCCGGCGCGGGCCGCGACCTCGATCCCGTCGGGGAACGGGAAGTACGCGTCGGACGCCATGACCGCGAGGCGCGCGTTCTCCCCCGCCTTCCGCACCGCCGTCTCGACCGCCGCGACGCGCGAGACCTGTCCGGGCCCGATGCCGACGGTCGTGAGCCCCCGCGCGAGGACGATCCCCGCCGAGGTGACGTGGCGGACGCAGCGCCACGCGAAGATGAGGTCCGTCAGCTCCTCGAGGGTGGGATGCCGCTCCGTCGCGACCTTGAAGTTGCCCTCGTCGGCGACGCTGTCGTCGACCGTCTGCACGAGGATCCCGCCGGCGACGCGGTGGACGTCGAGCGGCCCGCGGCGCGAGGGCAGGCCGCGCGGTCCGTTCCTCGGCGCGCGGAAGATCTCGAGGTCGGCTCTCTTGAGGGCCGCGAGCGCATCCGGGTCGTACTCGGGCGCGATGATCGCCTCGTAGAACGTGTCCTGCAGGGCGCGCGCGAGATCCATCGTGACGGGGCGGTTCACGCCCAGGATCGCGCCGTACGACGTCGCCGGGTCGGCGCGGAAGGCGTTGCGGTAGGCGCGTCCGATGTCCGGGTCGGAGGCGATCCCGACCGGGTTGTTGCGCTTGGCGATCGCGACCGTCGGCTGGCGGAAGTCGCTGACGATGCGCCAGGCGGCGTCGATGTCGATGAGGTTGTTGAAGCTCGGAGCCTTGCCGTACAGCTGCTCCATCCCCGTGAGCGCGCCGACCTCGCCGCGGAGCGAGTAGAACGCCGCCTGCTGATGGGGGTTCTCGCCGTAGCGCAGGTCGCGCACCTTCCGCAGGGCGAGGATGAGGTCGTCGGGGAAGGCCACGCCGCTCTCCTCGTAGAGACGCTTCGCGATCGCCGCGTCGTAGCTCGCGGTGTGCGCGAACGCCTCGGCCGCGAGCTCGCGCCGCGTCTCGGGATCGACGTTCCCGCGCTGGCGGATCTCCTCGAGCACGGCGGGGTAGCGCTCCGGCCGGACGATGACGACGACGTCCTCGTAGTTCTTCGCCGCGGCGCGCAGGAGAGCGACGCCGCCCACGTCGATCTTCTCGATGAGGTCGAGGCCGGTGAGGCCCTCCGCGACGGCCTCGCGGAAGGGGTAGAGGTTCACCGCGAGGAGGTCGATGGGGACGATCCCGTCGCGGTCGAGCTCCGCCCGGTGCTGGGCGTCGGCGCGCCGCGCCAGGATGGCGGCGTGGATCTTGGGGTGGAGCGTCTGAACACGGCCCCCCAGCAAGGTGCCCTGCCCGGTGACCTGCTCGATGGACAGCGAGTCGATCCCCTCGCTCGCGAGGAGCGCGCGTACTCCCGCGGTCGCGACGATGTCCCAGCCGAGCTCGCGCAGCCCGCGCGCGAGCGGAACGAATCTGTTATCCGAGCCGGAGAGCAGCGCGCGCAAGAGCAGGTCTCCCCTGACGTGATGTGCGCGTGGTCGTGGACGAAGAGCGACGGTAGTATAGGCACCCCGTGCCCATCGACCTCGCCCACATCCTCCGCCGCATGACGGACCAGTTCAACTCCGAGTCGCGGTTCTACTGGCCGTTCGTGATCGCCGTCTTCGTGGCGATCGTCGTCAATACCGTCTGGTACTACTGGCGGCCCCGCTCCACCCGTCCATCGCCCGCCGAGGTGTCGGTCAGGCCGTGGGCCTATTGGATCAACGTCATCGTGCTCATCTGGGCCCTGGTACTGACGATCGCCAAGGTCCCGTTCTACTGGTACCTCATCTCGTTCGCGATCAACGTCGTCGCGCTCATCTACATCTACGTCTTCTACCTGCCGCCGCAGGATGCGGCGTGGGGCCGCGAGCTGCGCCGGCAGAAGTACATCCCCAAGGCCGAACGCCGGAAGCGCCGCCGCTAGAAAGGCCAGCGGACGCCGCGGATGCGGAAGTCCTCGTACTCCGGATCGCCCTCTATGTTCGTCGCCTCGACCTCCTCCACTTCGGCCCAGCGCGGGCCGTGCGACAGCCACTCCCCCATCCGCTCGACCGCGGCGGCCTCGCCCTCGGCGACGCACTCGACCGCGCCGTCGTCGCGGTTCCACACGCGCCCGGTGAGGCCGAGCCCGCGCGCGGCGTCCGCGGCCGTCGCGCGGAAGTTCACGCCCTGCACGCGGCCGTGCACGACGAAGCGCTTCCTCAACCTTTCCCCTCGAGGTGCCGAAGGAGCTCGGTGAGCGGCATCGTGTTCTGCACGCGAGCCTTGGTGGCCCAGCCTCGCCGCGCTGTCGCGACGGCGTACTCCATCTGGTCGAGCTCCTCGACGGCGTGCGCGTCGGAGTTGCACACGAGCATGACCCCGGCGTCGATGGCGCGGCGGACGGCGACGTCGGAGAGGTCGAGGCGCTCCGGGCCGCCGTTCACCTCGAGCCGCGTCTTCGTGCGCACCGCGGCGGCGATGACCGCCTCGAGGTCCACCTCGTACGGGTCTCGCCGCTCGAGGAGGCGTCCCGTCGGGTGCGAGATGGCGTTGACGCGCGCGTGCCCCATCGCGCCGACGATCCGCTTGGTCATCACCTCGCGCTCCTGCGAGAAGGCCGAGTGCACCGACGCGGTTACGACCTCGAACGACGCGAGCGTCTTGTCGTCGTAGTCGAGCTTGCCGCTCGAGCGGATCTCCACCTCCGTCCCCACGAGGATCCGGAACGGCTCCATCTTCTCGTTGACGGCCGCGATCTCCTTCGTGCGCTCGCGGATGCGCTCGGCGTTGAGGCCGTGCGTCATGCCGAGGCCGACCGAATGGTCGGTCAGCGCGAGGTACTCGTAGCCCTTGGCGCGGGCGCGCTCGGCCATCGCCGCGACGGTGTCGCGCCCGTCGGTCCAGCTCGTGTGCGCGTGGAGGTCGCCGCGGATGTCGGAGAGCGCGACGAGCCGCGGCAGCCCGTGCGCGAGCGCGGCGTCGACCTCGCCGCGGTCCTCGCGCAGCTCGGGAGGGATCCAGTCCATCCCGAGCGCGGCGAAGACCTCCTCTTCCGTTCGGGAGGCGATCGGGTTCCCGGTCTTCTCCTCGCCGACGCGGAAGAGGCCGTACTCGTTGAGGAGGAGCTTCCGCTTGAGCGCGAGGCCGCGGAGGCGGACGTTGTGTTCCTTGGAGCCCGTGAAGTACATGAGCGCGGCGCCCCACGACGCCGGCGGGACGACGCGCAGGTCGATCTGGAGACCGCGCGCGACGAGGATCGACGACTTCGTCTCGCCGCGCGCGAGGACGCGCTCGACGCTCGGCGCCTCGCAGAACGCCTTCATGATCGGACCCGCAGCCGCCGCGGCGACGAGGACGTCGACGTCGCCGATCGTCTCGCGCCAGCGGCGCACGCTCCCCGTGACGGAGATGAGCTTCGGGTCACGCTTCTCGCGGAGATACGCAACGATCTCGTTCGCGGCGGCGCGCGCGTCGATGAGGAGCGAGCGGCCGGTGCGCTGACGGAGCGACGCGATGGAGCGCAGGATGTTCTCCTCCGTCTTGGCCTGGATCTTGGGGAGCGACCGGAGCCGCCCCGCCTTCGCGGCCTCCTCGAGGTCGTCGATCGTCGTGATCTTCAGGTTGTCGTAGATGACGCGCGCGGTCGCCGGTCCGACGCCGGGAACGCTCAGCAGCGTGAGCAGGCCCGCGGGGACCTCCTTCGTGAGCTGCTGGTGCCGCGTCGACGTCCCGGTCGTCAGGAGCTGCTCGATCGCCTCCGCGATCGCCGGCCCGACCTTGGGGATCTCGTCCAGGCGCTTCTGCTCCATGAGGACGCGGAGCGGCTCCCGCAGGTCGCGGATGGCGCGAGCGGCGGCGCGGAACGTGACCGCGCGGAAGGGGTTCTCGCCCTTGAGGTCGCTGAGGTCCGCGATCTCCTCGAGGACGGCGGCGACCTCCTCGTTGCCGTAGGCGAGAGAGGTGCGCGGCATGCCCTAGAGAGTAGGTCGTGGGCTAGTGCTTGGCGGCGGTCCCCTGCGCGAGCTCCAGCATGGCGAAGGCTTCCTCGAGCTGACCTCGCGCACGGAGGACGCGCGCGTACTCGGCGGCCATGTCCGACCGGTCCGCGACGTCGTTCACGTCGGAGTAGATCTCGAGCGAGCGCCGGTAGGCGGCATCCGCCGCGGAGTGGTGGCCGAGCGCCTCGTTCGCCGCGCCCAGCGCGCCCTGCGCGTCCGCCTGCTGGATGCGGTCACCGGCCTCGTCGAGGAGCTTCTCGGCGTGCGACGCCATCCGCAGCGCCTCGTCCGCGTATCCCTCGCGCAGGGCGACGCGCGCGAGGATCACCTCCGCCACCGCGGCCCACCGGACGTTGCCGACCTCGACCGCACGCGACATCGCGCGATGCGCGGAGGCCTTCGCCTCCGACATCTCGCCGCTCTCGAACTGCACCGTCGCGATCGACTGGAGCGCGTTGAGCTCGAAGTCGATGTCGGCGATGCGCCGGAAGAGCTCGAGCGCGCGGCGGTAGTTCGCGATGGCGCTGTCGAGCTCGCCGGAGTCGTAGTGCGTCGCGGCCATACCCATGAAGCCACGGGCGGCGACCTCGAGCTCCGAGACGCGCGAGGCCATGGCGAGCGCCGGCTCGTACGCGGCGATCGCCTTGCTCGTGCGTCCGAGACGGCGGTAGACGGTGCCGAGCGAGATGAGGATCCGCGACCGCAGGCGGGTGTCGACGACCTCGTGCCTCTCGACGACGTCGCGCGCGCTCTCGTAGGCGTCGGTCGCGGCGACGAGCTGGCCGAGCTCGAGGTACGCGAATCCGCGGTCCATGAAGAGTGCCGCGGCGAGCTCGGGATCGGCCGCGACATCGAAGAGAGCGAGCGCTCTGTCCGCGAGCTCGAACACGTGCTCGAACTTCTTGTCGGCGATCTCCGCGCGCGCGAGGAGATGCAGGAGCCCGGCGCGGTCGACCCCCTCGGGCGACTGCTCGAGCCCGAGAGCGACCTGGTCGCGCACGGCGCGCCAGTCGCGGCGCTCCGCGGCGCTCTCGGCCGCGAGCTTGTGGAACGCGACGCGCTTGCCGCTCGCGAGGGGCTCGTCCCCGAGGAAGTAGTCGAGCGGCTTGCCGAGGCGTGCCGCGATGACCTGCAGCGAACGGATGGACGGCCGAACGGTCCCCGACTCCAGCTGGGAGATAAAGCCCTTGGTCAGCTCCTCGCCCGCCAGACGCGCTTGGCTGAAACCGAGCGCTTTGCGTGCCGAACGGACGCGCTCTCCGAGAGTCGGGCCGTTCACCGCCGCGTTGCCGTGTTTGCCGGGCATTGAGCCTCCGCTGCTACCGGTCCCGAGACCGGATCGACAGGTCGGATGATCGACCGCCTGCCTGTCTTTGTGGTGGACTGTCAGGACTTTAGTTTGGCTGAACGTTCAGGTACAAGCGGGGGGTCGAGAGATGAGACGGATCAGAAAGCTACTTCTGGCTCTGGGATTCGCGGCGACGCTGCTGCTGGCGTTCCCGATCGCGGCGTCGGCCGATCCGGGCGACGGCGGCGGGTTCTACGACCCGACGGCGACCACGCCCGTCGGTACGGTCACGATCTCCGCGCCCGGCCAGGTCACGATCAAGGGGACCGCCGTCACGCCATTCGCGAGCAACTCGGCATCGGACCCGGGCGACGGCGGCGGCTTCTAGAGACGCTGAGAGCGGCGGGCGCGCGATCGCTCGATACTGATCGCGTGCCCGCCGCCATCTCCTCCGACCGCAAGCAGCAGCTCGAGGTCGACGGCAAGCAGTTCCTCTTCCAGCACGGCTACCGCTTCGGAAAGGTCACGTACATCACGCGCCTTCCCCTCTCCCGCAGCCGGATCGCGTGGACGCCCGGGCACCTCACCGCGGAAGAGGTCGAACAGGTGATCCGGGGGGATGACCCCTGGATGCTGGAGTGACTTTCCCCTGACCGATGAGAGCGGTCGTGCAGCGCGTCCGCTCCGGATCCGTGTCCGTCGACGGCTCTCCCGTGTCTGCGATCCTCCACGGGCTCGTCGTCCTCCTCGGCGTCGGTGCGGCCGACACCTCCGCCGACGCGGAACGGCTCGCGGCGAAGATCGACGCGCTGCGGATCTTCGAGGACGAGCGGGGGAAGATGTCGCATTCCGTCGTGGACGTCGGCGGCGAGGTCCTCGTCGTCCCGCAATTCACGCTGTACGGCGACGTGCGCAACGGCCGGCGGCCGGACTTCACGAAGGCGGCGCCGCCGGACAAGGCGCAGCGGCTCTTCGAGGCGTTCTGCGGCGCGCTCCGCGGGGCCGACGTGCCCGTCGCGACGGGACGGTTCGGCGCGCACATGCGCGTCGCGATCGAGGCCGACGGGCCCGTCACGATCGTCGCCTCTACCGACGGCTGGCGCGAGGGCGAGCTGACGGCGACGCGCGACACGCCTAGCGCCGGGCGATCTCCAGCGCCACCGCGAGCGTGAGCCTGGCGGCCTTCGTCCAGAGCCGCGGGTTGTCGATCTTGTCGATGGTGTCGGTGGCGTAGTCCATGAAGCCGCTGCCCGGGTAGTAGGCGTCGGGCGGGCCGTAGCGCTCGGCGAGCGTCACCGCGGGGATGCCGACCATGCCGAAGGGCGCGCTATCGAGCAGGTCGACGTGCGGGTCGTTCGCGAGGACGTTCACGAGCGGCTTCACGCCGATCGCGTAGCGGTCGTTCGCGGCGGCCACCCGGTCGCGGAGGGGCGCCGAGGGCGATCCCCACCACAGGACGTCGAGGCGGTCGGCGATCGGGTTCCACCCGACGGTGTCGGGGTTGATGAAGGCCTGGTAGGCGTAGGGCTTCTGGAGGGCGCTGACGAAGGCGAGGCTGCCCTTGTAGTAGAGCTCCTCGCCGTCGAGGAACACGATGGTCACGCGCTCCTTGAGGCTGGACCGGTCGGCGGCGATGAGGCGCGCCGCCTCGAGGATCGCCGCGCAGCCGGTGCCGTTGTCGTCGGCGCCGGGAGCGGGATCGATCGCGGGACGCCAGCCGGGCGTCCACTTGCCGATCGTGTCGTAGTGCGCGCCGATGACGACGCCTCCGGTGCGCGGCGCCCCACCCGGCGGATCGATGACGGCGATGATGTTCTCCATCGGGATGCCGTCGTAGGTGAAGGGCTGCGTCGACACCCTCACGCCGAGCGGCTCGAGCTTCTCGAGGTAGGAGACGATCCAGGCGACCGCCTTCGCATGCCCGGGGTGACGCGGATCGCGCGACTGGAAGGACACGAGCGCCTTGAGGTCGCTCCACAAGCGGTCCGTCGAGACCTGAGCGATGACGTCAGCGACGGGCGTCGGGGTCGGAACGGGCGTCGGGATGGGCGTCGCGGTCGGCGACGGCGTCGGCGGGAGCGACCGAGACGGCGTCGCGAGCGGGGTCGCGCTCGCGGCCTCGCTCGCCGGCCGAGCGCCCCCACACGAGACGACGACGAGCAGCGCGGCTGCGACGGCGAGCGTCCTTCTCATGCGAGGGTCAACGCGCGGGATGGCCGCGCGTGACCCGTGCGCCTAGTTCAAGCGAGCCCCTACCGGCTCGCGCTCCTCGGGCTCGTCCTTCGCGTACTCCTGCTTGAGGAACTCGATCCGGTCGTCGCGAACGTCGACGTAGATCGAGTCGCCCTCGACGAACTCGCCCGACAGGACCTTCTGCGCGAGGGGATCGAGGACGAGCCGCTGGATCGCGCGGCGGATCGGGCGCGCGCCGAAGACGGGGTCGAAGCCCTCGCGGGCGATGAGCGCCTTCGCCGCGGGCGAGAGATCGATGGAGATCTTCCGCTCGGAGAGGCGCCGCGCGAGGATCCGCGTCTCCTTGTCGACGACCTCCATGAGCTCGGGTTCGGTGAGCCGCTTGAAGAAGACGATCTCGTCGATGCGGTTGAGGAACTCGGGACGGAAGTGCCCGCGCAGCGCGTCCATGACCTGGCGCCGCATGGTCTCGTCGTCGAGATGCGGGTCGGCGAGGAACGTCGAGCCGACGTTGCTCGTCATGATCACCACGGTGTTCTTGAAGTCGACGGTGCGGCCATGGCCGTCGGTGAGGCGGCCGTCGTCGAGGATCTGCAGGAGCACGTTGAAGACGTCGCCATGGGCCTTCTCGATCTCATCGAGGAGGATGACGGAGTAGGGGCGGCGCCGGACGGCCTCCGTCAGCTGCCCACCCTCTTCGTAGCCCACGTAGCCGGGAGGCGCACCCATGAGACGCGACACCGTGTGCTTCTCCATGTACTCGCTCATGTCGAGGCGCACCATCGCCTTCTCGTCGTCGAAGAGGAACGCCGCGAGGGCCTTCCCGAGAAGCGTCTTGCCGACGCCCGTCGGCCCGAGGAAGAGGAAGGACGCGAGAGGCCTGTTCGGGTCCTGCAGGCCGGCGCGCGCGCGGCGCACGGCGTTCGCGACGGCCGCGATGGGCTCCTCCTGCCCCACGACGCGCTCGTGCAGGCGCTCCTCCATCCGCAGGAGCTTCTGGACCTCGCCCTCGAGGAGCTTCGTGACGGGGATGTGCGTCCAGCGCGAGACGACCTCGGCGATGTCGTCGGGCGTCACCTCCTCGGTGAGCATCTTTCTCCCGGCCTGGAGCTCGGCGAGCTTTGCCGCCGCCTGCTGCACTTCGCGCTCGAGCTCGGCGAGCGTCCCGTACTTGAGCTCGGCGGCCTTCGCGTAGTCGGCGGCGCGCTCGGCGCGCTCGATCTCGGTGCGGACGGCCTCGACCTGCTTCCTCTTGTCGCGGATCGCGCTGATGGCGGCCTTCTCCTGCTGCCACTGGGCGCGCAGCCCCGCCGAGCGCTCCTTCACGTCCGCGAGCTCGCGCTCGAGCTTCTCGAGCCTCTCGCGGCTCGCGGGGTCGGACTCCCTGCGCAGCGCTTCGCGCTCGATCTCGAGCTGGCGGATGCGCCGCTCCACCTCGTCGACCTCGACGGGCATGGAGTCGATCTCCATGCGGAGCTTCGACGCGGCCTCGTCGACGAGGTCGATGGCCTTGTCCGGCAGGAAGCGGTCGCTGATGTAGCGGTCAGAGAGGACGGCCGCGGCCACCAGCGCGCTGTCCTGGATGCGCACGCCGTGGTGCACCTCGTAGCGCTCGCGGAGACCGCGCAGGATCGAGATGGTGTCGTCGACCGACGGCTGTCCGACGAAGACGGGCTGGAAGCGCCGCTCGAGCGCGGCGTCCTTCTCGATGTGCTTGCGGTACTCGTCGAGCGTGGTCGCGCCGATGGCGTGGAGCTCGCCGCGCGCGAGCATCGGCTTGAGCATGTTCGCGGCGTCGACGGCGCCCTCGGCCGCGCCGGCGCCGACGACGGTGTGGAGCTCGTCGATGAAGAGGACGATCTCGCCCTCCGACGCGGTGATCTCCTTGAGGACGGCCTTGAGACGCTCCTCGAACTCGCCGCGGTACTTCGCGCCGGCGAGGAGCGAGCCGATGTCGAGAGCGAAGATGCGCTTGTTCTTCAGGCCCTCCGGCACGTCACCGCGCACGATCCGCTGGGCGAGGCCCTCGACGATCGCCGTCTTGCCGACGCCCGGATCGCCGATGAGCACCGGGTTGTTCTTGGTGCGGCGCGACAGCACCTGGATGACGCGGCGGATCTCCTCGTCGCGGCCGATCACGGGGTCGAGCTTGTTCTTGCGCGCGAGGTCCGTCAGGTCGCGGCCGTAGCGCTCGAGCGCCTGGTACTTCCCCTCCGGGTTCGGATCGGTCACGCGCTGGTTGCCACGGATCTCGCGGAGCGCCTCGAGGGCGCGGTCGCGCGTGATGCCCGCGCGCTTCAGCTGCTGGCCGGTGAACCCCGGGTCCTCGATCAGCGCGAGGAGCAGGTGCTCGGTCGAGACGTACTCGTCGGTGAGCTGCTCCATCTCGCGCTGGGCCGTCTGCAGGATGCGGCCGAGGCGCGCCGACGCGGCGATCTGGACGCCCGCTCCCGCGACGTGCGGCCGCTTCGCGAGGTCCGCTTCGACCGCCGCGAGGAGCTGCTGCGGGCTCGCGCCGAGGGCGCGGACGATCGCGGGCACGGTGCCGCCGTCCTGCGCCAGCAGGGCCGCGGCGAGGTGCTCGACGTCGATCTCCCCGTGCCCGTGCTCCGCCGCGCGGGCGCGAGCCTGGACGATGGCTTCCTGGGTCTTCTCGGTGAGCTTGTTCGGATCGATCACAGCAGGTGGCTCCTCACGTTCTCGTCGGCTCTCTTCGCCGCAAGCTTCTGGATGGCGTCGCGCTCCTCGCTCGAGAGCTTCTGCGGGAGCACGACCTTGACGGACACGTACATGTCGCCGTGGCCCCCGCCCGATCGGGGCATCCCCTGCCCCGCGAGGCGGATGACGCGGCCGTTCTGCGTCTCGGGCGGGATCTTGAGGGAGACGCGGCCCTTGAGCGTCGGGACGGTGACCTCGGCGCCGAGCATCGCTTCGTGCAGCGCGACGGGGAGATCGACCTGGACGTCGTCGCCGTCGCGGCGGAAGAAGGGATGCGGATGCACCCGCACGCGCAGGTACAGATCGCCCGCGGGGCCGCCGCGCGCACCGGGCGCGCCCTGGCCCGCGAGGCGGATGCGCTGCCCGTCGCGGACGCCGGCCGGGATCTTGACGTTCAGCTGTCTTGGGGACCCGTCCTCGCGACGGATCTCGAGGCTGCGCTCGGTCCCGCGGTACGCCTCGGGCAGGGTGAGGTCGACCTCGCTCTCGAGGTCCTCGCCCTGCTGCGCGTACGCGCGCGCGCGGCCGTTGGGGCGGCCGCGCGCCTGCCCCATGCCCGCTCCGGGCGTGCCGCCGAAGCCGCCGACGTCGCCGAAGACGGTGCGGAAGAAGTCCGAGAACTGCGAGAAGTCCTGGCCGCCCGCGCCCGGCGTCCCGGTGAATATCCACTGGGATCCGCCGCCGGAAGCGCCGCCCGGCGCGCCGGAGCGCGCGTACCGCTCCCAGTCGGGGCCGAGCTGGTCGTACCGCGCGCGCTTCTCGGGATCGAGGAGGACCTCCTGGGCTTCGTTGATCTCCTTGAAGCGCCGCTCGGCGTCGGTGCCCTTGTTCAGGTCAGGGTGGTACTGACGCGCGAGCCGGCGGTAAGCCTTCTTGATCTCCTCGGGCTTCGCGTTCTTCGCGACGCCGAGGATCTTGTAGTAGTCCTTGTACTCGACCGGCATGGGCTCACCCCGTTACGCGGGAGGCGGGGCCGCGGGATGCCCCATGTCGCGCGGACCGAAGGCCGCCGGGGTGACGCGCGGGCCCCCCAGGAGGGCCAGCGCGAGCACCTCGTCGATCGTGCCGACGGTCTTCACGTCGACCGTGTCGAGGACCTCCTTCGGGATGTCGACGAGGTCCTTCTTGTTCTTCTCCGGAAGGATGAAGGTCTTGATGCCGGCGCGGTGCGCCGCGAGGAGCTTCTCCTTCACGCCGCCGATGGGCAGCACCTTCCCGCGGAGGGTGATCTCACCGGTCATCGCGACGTCGCGGCGGACGGGGCGCCCGGTGAGGGCGCTGACGATCGTCGTCGCCATCGTCACGCCGGCCGAGGGGCCGTCCTTGGGGATCGCGCCCGCGGGGACGTGGATGTGCATCGCGTGGTCGCGGAAGAAGTCCTTCGGCACGCTCAGCTCGCGCTGGTGCGCGCGGACCCAGGACATCGCGGCGCGCGCGGACTCCTCCATGACCTTGCCGATCTGGCCGGTCAGCTGGAAGTCCTTGCCCTCGCCGAACGTCCCGTCCACGGTCGTCGCCTCGACGGTGAGGACGTCGCCGCCGAACTCGGAGACGGAGACGCCGGTCGCGGCGCCCACCATGTCCTCCTTCTCGGCGAGCCCGTACTCGAACCGCTCGGGCCCGAGGTAGGTCGGGATGTCGGCCGCGGCGACCGTGACCTCGTCGACCTCGCCGCCGGCGACCTTGCGCGCGACCTTGCGGCAGATGGAGCCGATCTCGCGCTCGAGGTTCCGAACGCCCGCTTCGCGCGTGTACTCGCGGATGATCTTGCGAAGCGCGTCCTCGGTGATCTCGAGCTTCTTGCCGTCCGTCGAGACCGCCGCCGGTCCGGGCACGCTCGCCTCTCCCGTCGCCTCGGGCGTCACCGCCTCGGGTGCGGTGTCGGGGTCGGGGGCCGTCTCGGTCGCGGCCTCGGCCTTCGGCTCCTCCACCGGCTGGGCGTCGCCGAGCAGCCCGTGCTGCTTCAGCTGCCGCGGCAGGAGATAGCCGAGCGCGATGTGCATCTTCTCGTCCTCGGTGTAGCCGGGGAGACGGATGACCTCCATGCGGTCGCGGAGCGGCGGGATGATCGTGTCCTCGACGTTCGCCGTCGTGATGAAGATGACCTTCGACAGGTCGTACGGCACCTCGAGGTAGTGGTCCTGGAACGTGTTGTTCTGCTCGGGGTCGAGGACCTCGAGGAGCGCCGAGCTCGGATCGCCGCGGAAGTCCGCGCCGACCTTGTCGATCTCGTCGAGCATGAAGACGGGGTTCACCTGCGCCGCGACCTTCATGTTCTGGATGATCCGCCCGGGCAGCGCGCCGACGTAGGTGCGCCGGTGCCCGCGGATCTCCGCCTCGTCGCGGATGCCGCCGAGCGACATGCGGATGAACTTGCGTCCCATCGCCCGCGCGATGCTCTTGCCGAGGCTCGTCTTGCCCACGCCGGGCGGGCCGACGAAGCACAGGATCGGCGCGCGCACGTCCTGCGTGAGCTTGCGCACAGCCATGTACTCGATGATCCGGTCCTTCACCTTGCCGAGGCCGTAGTGGTCCTCGTCGAGGATCTTCCCGGCCGCCGTGATGTCCCAATCATCCGCCGCGGCCGCCTTCCACGGCAGCGAGATGAGCCAGTCGACGTACGTCCGGATGACGCCCGTCTCGGGCGAGGCCTGCGGGATCTTCTCGAGCCGCGAGACCTCCTTGAGCGCCTTCTCCTTCACCGGATCGGGCATGCCGGCGGCCTCGATCTTCTCGCGCAGCTCCTTGAGCTCCGCGGTGCCCTCGTCCTCCCCGAGCTCCTTCTGGATGGTCTTCATCTGCTCGCGGAGGATGTACTCGCGCTGGGTCTTGTCGATCGTCGACTGGACCTCGCTCTGGATCTTCGCCTTCAGCTCGAGGATCTCGTTCTGCTTGGCGAGGAACACGGAGAGGAACCGCAGCCGCTCGACGACGTGCTTCGTCTCGAGCAGGTGCTGGCGCTGCTCGAGCGTCAGGTCCGGCGTCGTGGCGACGAGGTCGGCGAAGTGGCTCGCGTCCTCGAGGGTCTTGGCCGTCATGGCCACCTCCGGCAGGACGGAGCCGCCGTTGTCGACGTACTGCTGGAAGAGCGTCTTGAGGCTGCGCATGACCGCCTCGCGCTCGACGGCTTCGCCCATGTCGTCGGGGATGAGCTCGAAGCGCGCACGGAAGTACCGCGGCTCTTCGGCCCAGCCGGTGATGCGGACGCGATCGAGACCCTGGACGATGATCTGCGCGCTCCCATCGGGGATGCGCAGCAGACGGACGATCTCCGCGACGGTCCCGACCGAGTAGATCTGGTCGGCCCGCACGTCATCGACCTCGGCATCCTTCTGCGCCGCCAGGATCACGTAGTGCTTCTCGGCCGCCATGGCGGCGTTGATCGCATTGACGCTCTTCTCGCGTCCGACGCCGAGGGGCGTGACGATCTTCGGGAAGATCACCGCCTCGCGGAGCGGCACGAGCGGGAGCTCTGCCGGGTAGGTCCTGTCCAGGGTCTCGTCCGTCATTTCTCTGAGTCTCCTTTAGTACTGGCCGCCGCGGTCATCCGGACCGTCTCCGCCCGCGCCGTCCTCGTCCGCGCCCACCTCGTTCTCCTCGTCCAGCGAGTCCGCGATCTCCCGAAGGAGGTCGGCGGCATCCCGCAGCTGGAGCAGGAGCTTCACACCGGCAAGGTTCACGCCCCGCACCTGGGTCAGGTAGCGGATGACGCGCACCCGCCGGAGGTCGTCGTCGCTGTAGAGCCGGATGTTGGTCTCGGTGCGCACGGGGTCCACGAGGCCCTCGTCCTCGTAGATCCGGAGCGTCCGCGGATGGCACCCGGCGAGGTTCGCGGCGACCGAGATGACGTAGACGGGTCGGCTCGCGCGTGCCATGCTGACTTGTATATGACCTAACAATGACGTTGTCAAGGTCATTGACAACGTTCACGCCGGCTCGATCAGCCGTACAGCCGGCTGCATACCTCCGGTCCGCTCCGGTCAGTCATACAGGCGGCTCCGGACTTCCGCTTCGATGGCCGTAGGCGCGAGCACGATGATCCGGTCGCCGGCCTGAAGCGCGGCATCCCCCACCGCCGGCAGGACCTTGCCGCCCCGCACGATCCCTCCGATGAGCGAGCCCTCCGGCAGCTGCAGCGCGCGCACCGGCTTCCCGACCGACGGCATCCCCGGCGCGATCTCGGCCTCGATGATCTCGAGGTGCGAGCCCGTGAGCGGCATGAGCGGGAGGAATCCGCCGGTCGGCAGCTCCTGCTCGATGATGTTCATGAGCACGCGCGTCGACGACAGCGTCTCGTCGATGCCGAGGGCCTTGAAGATGATCTCGTTCTTCGGGTCGGTCACGCGCGCGATGACGCGTCCGTGGGGGCCGCAGTTGTAGCGGGCGAGCTGGCAGATGACGAGGTTCTTCGCGTCCTCCCCGGTGACCGCGATGACCGCGTCCGCGCGCTGGCACCCCGCCTCGAGCTGGTAGCGGCCCTCGTCCGCCGGAGCGTTGAGGACGACGGATCCGAGCTGCTCCTCGATCCACTGCGCGCGGTGGCGGTCCTGCTCGATGACCATGACCTCGTGACCGGCCTCGATGAGCCCCTTCGCGAGGTGGAAGCCGATGTCGCCGCCTCCGGCGACGATGACGTACACGGCTAGCGCTCCCCCGCGGCCGCCGCGGGCGGCGCGGCGTCGCGCGCCTCCTCGCCGGCGAGCTTCCGCTCGAGCGCGAGCGTCCGCCGGAGGAGCACCTCCCCGACCTCCGGGTCCTGCTCGAGCATCGCTCTGAGGAGCACGGCGAGGATCGACGTCCGCGAGAACGTCATCAGGCCCTTGGCCCGGTAGATCTCGGCGCGGATGGGGTCGTTGCACTTGGCGAAGGCTCGCTTCACGCCGAAGATCTCTTTGGCGACCTGCGCCGCCATGAGGTTGCGGTTGTCCCCGTCGGTCAGGGCGAGGAACGCGTCGACCTTGTCGACGCCGACCTGGCGCAGGACGTCGAGGTCGATGCCATTGCCGAGGAACGTCGTCCCCCCGAACCCCGCGGGAAGGTGCGCGAAGGACGCACGGTCACGGTCGACGACCGTGACCTGGTGGCCGCCCTCGTCGAGCAGTCCCGCCAGCGTCGCGCCCACCCGCCCGGATCCAACGATGAGGATGTTCACTGTGAAGCCTCCTGACGATAGGCGAGCACCGCACAGTGCGCTCCGAGGTAGACCTCTTCGACGGTGCGGCTCACGTACGTCCGGCCGAGGCGCCGGCGGTACGGCATGCCCATCAGGACGAGGTCGCACTGGCGCTCGCGCGCGATGTCGACGATCGCCGCGGCCGCCTCCCGCGCCTGCAGGAGCTCGGTCTCGAGCTCGCCGCCCGACTGGGCCGCGATGCGCGCGGCGCTCGCGAGGAGCTCCTCGCCGTGGTCGAGCTCGGCGTCGAGGACGGCGTCGAGGGGGAGGTTCCAGCGCACCTCGATGACGTGAACGCCGTAGAGGCGCGCCTTCGCGGGCTTGCCGATGCTCACCGCGAGACGGACGACGTCCGGATCGACCGCCGACCCCGCGAGCGGAACGAGGATCTTCTTGTAGGCCATGCGCGTCGGCGGAGTGTAGGCCGCTCAGGCCCCGCGGACCGGCGCTTCCTCCTCGCGCCCGACGGCGCTGAAGTGGTAGGGGACGTCGATGACGATCGTGTTCGGGCGGAAGAGGAGCGCCCAGCGGAGACGGAACGCCGTCTGGCTGTGCAGGATCAGCTCCCACCAGTGGCGTGGGATGAACTCCGCGAGCACGACGGTGATCGGCCGCGGATCGCGCTCGTCGACGCGGTCGACGTACTTCAGGAGGGGCTGGAGGAGCGCGCGGTACGGCGACTCGATGATGTCGAGCGCGATCTCGCGCCCGTCGGAAAGATGCCGTCCCGACCAGCGCTCCCAGCGGCTTCGGAAGATCGTCGCCGACTCCGCGCTCGTGGCGACGTGCACGGCGCGCACGTGCGGCGAGATCGAGACGGCGAAGCCGAGCGCGCGGACGGCGGACAGATCGAGACGCGCGACCGGCACGAGCACGATGGGCACCGTCGGCCGCAGGACGGCACGGTCCGGATCTTCGATCACGAGCGCGTCCGCCACGGCGCTGTAGTGCCGGTGGATGGCGAAAAGGAGGAGAACGAGCAGCGGCAGCATGACGATGACCATCCAGGCGCCGTACTCGAACTTCGTGGTCGCGACGATGAGGAGCGTCGCGCCGGTCGCGAACGCGCCGACTGCGCTGATAGCGATACGCCACTGCCAGCCACGTTCGTGGCGCACCCACCAGCGTCGCACGAGGCCCGACTGCGCGAGCGTGAACGCCATGAATACGCCGATCGTGTACAACGGGATGAGGTTCGTGACACTGCCGCCGAACGCCGCGAGGACGAGCGCGGCGGCGATGGCGAGCGCGACGATCCCGACGGAGAACGCCAATCGCTCGCCGCGGAAGGAGAACTGCCGCGGCATGAAGCGGTCGTCGGCGAGGACCGAGGCGAGGCGCGGGAACCCGGTGAACCCCGTGTTCGCGGCGAGGATGAGGAGGACCGAGGTCGAGATCTGGACGAGGTAGTAGTAGGCGCCCTTCCCGACGAAAGTGCGCGTGACGACGCTCATGACCGTCTCCTGCTCCTTCACGTCGGGAAGCGCGTGGGTCTGCGCCGCGAGGAAGGTGAGGCCGAAGAGGACGACACCGTAGACCGATCCCATGAGGAGGACGGTGATGACGCCGTTGCGCGCCTCCGGCGGGCGCAGGCTCGGCGTGCCGTTCGCGACGGCCTCGGCTCCGGTGAGGGCCGCGCACCCGGACGCGAACGCGCGAAGGATCAGGAAGATGCCGAGGGCCTCCGTCCCGGTCGACGGGAACGGATTCGGTGGAACGGCGGTCGGAGGCATCGCACCGGTGAAGATGTGGAACGCGCCGAAGAGGATCAGGCCGAGCATCGCGAGGAGGTAGATGTACGTCGGCCCCGCGAAGATGAGGCCGGCCTCGCGTACGCCGCGAAGGTTCCCGAGCATGATCAGGGCGATGAGCGCGACCCCCCAGAAGACACGGTGCTCGAACACGGGCTGGACGAAGCTGCCGATCGCGTCGACGCCTGCCGCGGTCGAGACGGCGACCGTGAGGGTGTAGTCGATGAGAAGCGACCCGGCGACGACGAGACCGGGGAGCGTGCCGAGCTCATGCTTCGCGACGGCGTAGCTGCCCCCTCCGCCCGGATACGTGCGGATGACCTGGGTCTGCGAGATGATGACGATACCGAGGACGACGATGATCGCGATCCCGATCGGCATCGTAAGGAAGAGGGCGCCTGTCCCCGCGAGAGCGAGGACGCGCATGACCTCCTCGATCGAGTAGGCCGACGACGAGATGTTGTCGGTCGCGAGGACACCGAGGCCGGTGGCCACTCCCAGACGCTCGGAGAGCTCGTGCTCCGTCGAGATCGGAGGGCCGAAAAGGATGCGACGAAGCAGCTCGTAGCCGCGGCCAGCGGACGTCTGCGGCTTGAGCGCCTCGTCCGTCGCGACGAACATGCCGCCACGCCCGCGGCGGAACTCCGGAGGTCGGACGATGCGGACGTATCGGTTCCCGGGCAGCGCTCCCGTGCGCGTGGTCCGCTCCTCGAGGGGAGAGCCGTCGGCGGCGCGATCCATCCCCGCCCGACCGTGCCGCTCGCCCTCGTCCGCCACTGGCGGCGTAGCGTAGCGACCTAGCTCGCGCTCTCGCTCGCCTCCCCGAAAGCCTCGTCCAAGTGGAACGGCACGTCGCAGACGACGGTGTTGCGCCTGAAGAAGAGGCGGAACTTCAGGCGAAGCGCCGCCTGGTTGTGGAGGAAGCTCTCCCAGAAGTGATGGGGGACGAACTCCGGCAGAACGACGACCGTCGTCCGGCCCGGCTCCTGCTCGTCGAGCGCGTCGAGATACGCCAGGAGCGGCTGAACGAGGACGCGGTACGGCGACTCGACGATCGCCAGCGGGACGGGGCCGGCCCAGCGCTCCCAGCGCTGCCGCATGCGCTGGCCCTCCTCCAGCGTCTCGCTCACGTGGACCGCGAGCACGTCGGAGGCGATGGCGCGCGCGAAAGCGAGGGCGCGCAGCGCGGAGCGGTCGAGGCGGTTGACCGGCACGACGACGCGCGGCGAGATCTTCGGCAAGGTCGGATCGGGTCGCTCGAGGGTCATCGCGTCGCGGACCCTCCGGTAGTGGGACCCGATGCCCCACATCACCGCGATCATGATCGGGATGAGCACGAGGACCATCCACGCGCCGAGCGCGAACTTCGCGACGCCGACCACGACGGCGACGACGGCGGTCGCGACCGCGCCGAGGCCGTTGAACGTCGCCCGCCACCACCAGCCCCGCTCCAGCGTCTTGAGCTTCCACCAGTGCCGGACCATCCCGGACTGGCTCAGCGTGAACGCGACGAAGACGCCGATCGTATAAAGCGGGATGAGGGCCGTGACGCTCCCGCCGAAGCCGACGATGAGCCCCGCCGCGAGGAGCGAGAGCACGATGATCCCGGTGCTGAACGCGAGGCGGTCGCCGCGGTACGCGAACTGGTGCGGCATGAAGCCGTCGCGCGCGAGGATGCTCGAAAGCCGCGGAAAGTCGGCGAAGGCGGTATTTGCCGCGAGCACGAGGATGAGCGCGGTCGAGATCTGGACGAAGTAGTGATACGGGGTGCCGTCGCCGACGAGCGTCGCCGTGAGAATGCTGACGACGGTGTGCTCCTCGGTCGGGTCGGGGACGATCCCGAGCCGACCGGCCAGCACACCCATTCCCAAGAATACGACGCCGAAAGAGGTGCCCATGAGGATGAGCACGACGCGCGCGTTCTTCCATTCGGGCGGCTTGAAAGCGGGGATGCCGTTCGATACGGCCTCGACGCCGCTCAACGCGACGCTCCCTGATGCGAACGCCCGCAGCACGAGGAGGATCCCCAGCGCCTCGACGCCATGTGCGGCACGCCACGCCGGGGGCGCCTGGTAGGCGGGTAGCGTCCCGGTCACCATGCGGAACAGGCCGAACGCGAGCATGCCGAGGATCGCGACGAGGTAGGCGTACGTGGGCAGCGCGAAGATCGTGGCGCTCTCCCGTATACCCCGCAGGTTCCCGATCATGAGCAGGAAGACGAACGCGACGCCGAGCGCGACGCGGTACGGGTAGAGCTCCGGGAAGATCGACGTGAGAGCTTCGTCCCCCGCCGCGATGGAGACCGATACGGTGAGGACGTAGTCGGTCATGAGAGCGCCGGCCGCGACGAGCCCTGCGAACGGTCCCAGATTGTCACTGGCGACGATGTACGAGCCCCCGCCGTTCGGGTATGCCCGCAGCGTCTGCTGGTAGCTGGCTACGACGATCGCGAGGACGGCGACGATGACGAGCGTGATGGGCATCGTGAGGGTGAGCGCACCGACGCCCGCGAGGACGAGGACGCGCATGATCTCTTCGGTCGCGTACGCGGAGGACGAGATGTTGTCGGACGCGAAGACGGCGAGACCCTTGATGATGCCGACGCGCTCGTGGATCTCGTGCTCCGACGGTATGCGAGCGCCGAAGAGGAAGCGCCGCATGGCATCGCCGACGCGGCCGACGCGACCCTCGGGCGCGAGGACCTCCTCGCCGGCGACGACGTAGCCGGGGCCGCGGCGGCGGAACTCTCGCGGCCGGACGATCCGGACGTAGCGGTCGCCGGGACGCTTTCCGTGCTCTACGTGGCGCTCGAGCAGGTCGAGCGCGCTCCGCCGATCGCGTTCTTCGGACACTCCGCCGAGCGTACGGGACGCACCTCAACGGGCCCTCAACGGAGGTGCGGCCGCGCTAACGTTCCGATGACCGTGGGCTTCAGCGGCTCCGCGCCCTTCCGCTATGCGGCGGCACTCGCCGCGGTCCTCGCGATGACCGTCGTCATCGCGTTCATGCTCATGGTCACGGGGGCCCAGCAGCTCTCGATCCTGTACCTCATCGTGGTCCTGGCGGCCGCGACGAAGCTCGGGCGTGGACCCGCCATCTTCGCGTCGATCGCGGCATTCCTCGTCTACGACTGGTCCTTCACGAAGCCCTACCACCAGCTCGCGATCCAGGACCCGAGCGAGTGGATCTCGCTCCTTCTCTTCCTCGTGACGGCCGTGATCACGAGCGAGCTCGCCTCGAACGAGCGCGCCCGCGCCGACGAGGCGCAGCGTCGAGAGCGCGAGGCCGTCGTCCTCTTCGACGCGCTGCGTCTGATGAGCGGACCCGACCTCGACGCGGCTCTCAACGCGCTCGCGGAGCGCGTCCGGACCGAGCTGAACGCGGGCGCTACGGGCATCGAGCTCTCGATCGGCACGGAGCACCACGCTGCGGCCGCCGGCGATCCGAAGCCGCTCGCGCTCCTCCCACACGGCGGGCCGGGCCGGTCGGAGCTGATGGGGCCCGGGGACGAGCCGACGGCAACGCGCCGGGGATCGACGGGACGATGGGTGCGTATCGTCCCGCCGGAGCGCAAGCCCGCATTCGAGGCTATGGGTCCGTGGCGGCGCTCTGTCGTGCCCGTCCGGATCGGAGAGCGCGCCATCGGGCGCGTCGCGCTCGTGCGCTCCGCGGAGAGCAGCGCTTTCGGCACGCTCGAGGACCGTTTCCTCGGCGTCGTCGCGTCGCAGCTCGGCCTCCTCGCGCGGCGGATGGAGTCCGAGCGCGCCGCGAGCGAGGCGGAGCTGCTGCGGCAGGCGAGCGAGCTGAAGACGGCGGTGCTCAACGCCGTCTCTCACGACCTCCGCACGCCGCTCGCGTCGATCGTCGCGTCGGCCGGGAGCCTCGCCCAGCGCGACGTCCCGTGGACGGAGGAGGACCGGGAGGCGTTCGTGTCGGCGATAGAGCAGGAGGCGGAGCGACTCGACCGCATCGTCGGGAACCTGCTCGACCTCTCGCGGATCGAGTCGGGCGTGCTCAAGCCGGACATCGCGCTCCACGACGTCGCGACCGTCGTGAACGACGTCGTCGGCCGGATCGAGGCGCGGACGAGCGAGCGCCGGATCGACGTCCGCATCGCGCCGGAGCTCCCTCCCGTCCCGCTCGATCCTGTGGAGATCGACCAGGTGCTCTCGAACCTGATCGAGAACGCGCTCCGGTACGCGCCGGCGGGCACGCGCGTTGACGTCGAGGTCGAGCGCGAGGGGGACGAGGTGGTCCTCGCGGTCGCGGACCGAGGGCCGGGCGTGCCGACGTCGGAGGTGGAGAGGCTGTTCGAGCCGTTCTACCGGATCCGCGGCAGCGCGCGGACGGGGAGCGGCGTCGGGCTCGGCCTCGCCGTGGCGAAGGGCCTCGTGGAGGCGCACGGCGGTCGCATCTGGGTAGAGGCACGGCATGGCGGCGGGGCCCGGTTCGCCTTTGCGCTTCGCGCGGAAGGGACACCGGACGCAGCTCACGCCGCGCCGACCCCGGCACGCCCATGAGCGCGCGCGGCGCGCGGATCCTCGTCGTCGACGATGAGCCGGCGATCCTCCGCTCCCTGGAGCGCAACCTCCGCGGTCATGACTTCCAGGTCGAGACGGCCACGACCGCGGCCGAGGCCGTCGGGTCGCACGAGCGGACGCATCCGGACCTCGTGATCCTCGACCTCGGCCTGCCCGGCCCCGACGGTCTGTCCGTCATACGCGCGCTGCGTGAGGCCTCGAGCACGCCGATCATCGTCCTCTCGGTCCGCGGCGCCGATCGGGACAAGGTCGCGGCCCTCGACCTGGGGGCGGACGACTACCTGACGAAGCCGTTCAGCGTCGACGAGCTCCTCGCGCGGATCCGCGCGGCTCTGCGCCACGTCGCTCGACCCGCGAGCGGCGCCGCGGCGATCTTCCGCAGCGGCGACCTCTCCGTCGACCTCGAGCGCCGTCGCGTCACGGTCGGCGATCGAGAGGTGCGTCTCACGCCGACGGAATACGAGCTGCTTCGCGTCCTCGTGCGCTATCCCGACCGCGTCGTCACCGCGGGCATGCTCTTGGACGCCGTCTGGGGTCAGGATGCGGTCGCCGACTCGCACTATCTCCACGTGTACGTGGCGCGCCTTCGGCAGAAGATCGAACCAGACCCCCAGCATCCGCGCTACATCGCGACCGAGCCGGGAGTCGGTTACCGCCTCCTCGTCGAGGAGACGAGGCGCAGCGTGATCTAGAAGCCGACGGCGAGGCGCTCCGCGAGGATCGGCGGCAGACCGCGCGCGCGGATGCGCCGCTGCGTCTCGGCCACGTCGTACGGCGCGCGGCGGAATGTCACGGTCATCGCGCCGGTGTCGAGCATCGCGTACGAGGCGTCGGGGTCGCCGTCGCGCGGCTGGCCGACGCTGCCGGGGTTCACGAGGCAGCTCGCATCGAGCGCGAGGGGCCGGCCGGCCTCGATCCGCACGAGCGTCGTCCTCGCGCCGGAGCTGCGGAAGACCGCGGGGACGTGGGTGTGGCCGTTGCAGCAGTGCGGCGTCGACGCGATCCGCAGGGTCGCCTGCGCCTGCAGCGGCGAGACGACGTACTCCCACACCGGATCGCGCAGGCTGCCGTGGCAGAGAGTGAACTGACCGATCTCGCGCGTCGGAGGGAGCGCGGCGAGGACGTCGCGCTCCTCGCCGCTCAGCCACGAGCGGTGACGCCGCACGGCGGCGGCGGCGTGCGGATTGAACATCTCGAGCCCCTCGCCCGTGCCGGCGGCGAGGTCGTGGTTCCCGGCGACCATGACCGCTCGGCGCGCGCGGAGGAGCGCGAGGACGTCGGAGGGGTCGGGGCCGTAGCCGACCGTGTCCCCCATCACCCAGATCGCGTCGACGGCGCCGGCCGCGGCGAGGACGGCCTCGAGCGCGACGAGGTTCGCGTGGACGTCCGAGAGGAGCGCGACCCTCACGCCGCCGCGGCCGTCGCCTCGGCGATCGTCATCCGCCGCTCGAGGAGCGCGCGGCCGATGACGGCGGAGGTCGCGCCCCAGAGAGCGAGGCGCCGGACGTCCTCGAGCGACGAGATCCCGCCTCCGGTGTGGAAGCGCACGGCCGTCGCGCGCTCGACGAGCGAGGCGCGCACCTCCTCGAGGAGGTCGAGCGGCGGTCCGGCGAGCGCTCCGTCGGTCTCGAGGTCGATGACATAGAGGTCGGCGATCCCCGCGTCGGCCGCGGCCTTCGCGGCGGCGAGGACGCCGCGGCCCCGCGCGGCCTCGGCGAGCATCGCGTCGCCGCCGCGCGGAGAGAGCCACCCGTCACGCGACTCGAGCTCGACGATCGCGCCGCGCCCGAGGCGCGCGACCTCGCGCAGGAGGCCGTCGTCGGCGAACACCGCGGACGAGAAGAGAACACCCGAGAAGCCGGCGTCGAGCGCCTCGCGCCCGAAGGGCACGGAGGAGATACCGCCGGCGAGGCGGCAGGGGACGCGCGAGCGGCGCGCGATCGCGCCGAGCAGAGCGAGGTTCGCCGGGTCGCCACGCTCGGCCATGTCGCGGTCGACGAGGTGCAGCTCCGCGGCGCCCTCCGCGACGTAGTGCTCCGCGAGCTCCGACGGCGTGAAGCGGATCTGGACGCCGCGATAGGCGACGTGGCCGAAGCGGACGTCGATGGAGGGGACGATCACCACGGCCGGCGCTTCATCTCCGCCGGCGTGCGCGGGTAGACGTCGGGTGTCGACCGGTCCTTCCGCATCACGACGAGGCTGCGTCCGGGCAGCTCTTCGGCAAGCCCGAGGGAGGCGGTCGGCACGATCGTCACCGAGCCGCCGCCGAGGGCCGCGAGCGCACGCTCAGCCGAGTGCAGCTCCGCATCCACCCGGCCCTTCCACACGATGGCATCGCCGCCGACCCGGAGGAACGGAAAGAGCAGCTCGACGCAGTGGGCGAGCGAGCCGAGCGCCCGCGCGGTCGCCACGTCGTAGCGCTCGCGATGCGCGCTCGTCCGCACCAGGTCCTCGGCGCGCGCGTTCTCCACCTCCGCGCGCTGGAGGTGGAGGAGGTCGCGAAAGCGCTCGATGGCGCGCGCCTTCTTCCCCGTCGCCTCGACGCACGTCACCGCGATGCCGGGGAGGGCGATCTGGAGCGCGAGCCCCGGGAATCCGGCGCCGCTCCCGACGTCGACGAGCTTCTCGCGGCCGGACCAGGCGCGGACGGCGTGCGCGGTGAACGAGTCGAGAAAGTGCTTGAGGGCGATGTCGTCCGGATCCGTGATGGCTGTGAGGTTGACGCTCGCGTTCGCCTCGACGAGCGCCGCGCCGTAGCGCGCACAGGCGTCCAGCTGGGCGTCGGTGAGGTGGAGGCCGAGCGTCGCGGCGGCGCGCTCGACGGCGGCGAACGGGCCGGCGGGGGCGGTCATCTCACCCGGATCTTAGGCGGCGACGGAGGTGTCACGATCGGGTGACGGCGGTGGCTCCGACGCGCTCAGGGCCGCGCGCCGGCGGCGCAAGGTCCGGAATATCGAGGAAAATGCCGGAGACGGGGCGGCACGGTCCGTGCATCTCAGAGCATCCGAGATGAACGGACTCGGATGGCTGGACGGGATCTTCGGGAGCGTTCGCTGCGCCAACTGCGGAGCGGCCTACGACCGCACGGACGTGAACGTCGTGGGCAACCGCGACGAGTACTGGTTCCTGCGCTGCGTCTGCCACACCTGTGGGACGCAGGGCGTCGGCGTGGTGATCGTCCGCGAGGTCGAGGTCAAGCCGGAGGACCAGCCGAGCGGCGACACTCCGCTGGGAGTGGACGACGTCTTGTCCGCGCACGAGCTTCTGCGCGAATATGCGGGTGACGTGCACGGGCTCTTCAGCGGGGGCAGCGCGGCTGGGCGCTAGACGGCCGCGCTTCGCGAACCGCAGCGAACGTCGTTTCGCCGGCCTCCTCGATTTCTATCGCCTCCGCTGGGAGTACGAGCCGCGGACCTTCGCGGTCCGGTGGGACGCGGAGGGGCGGGTCGTCGAGAGCTTCACTCCGGATTTCTGGCTGCCGGATGTCGACGTGTACATCGAGATCACGACGCTCCGGCAGCGCCTCGTCACGAAGAAGAATCGCAAGGTGCGCCTGTTCCGCGAGCTCTACCCCGACACGCCGCTGCAGCTCCTCTACCGCAGCGATCTCGAGAAGCTCGCGCTCAAGTACCTCTCACAGCGCCCGGAGACGCTCGCCGCATAGCGCCGGCGCTCACCCCTGGTAGTGCATGACGACCAGGCCGACGAGGATCAGGAGGAAGCCGACGAGATGCGCGATCCAGCGTGCGCTCGTACGGCCAGCGGTGGAGCCGCAGGCGAGATGCTTCTCTAGACTCGTCAAGCGGCATGACCCCTCTCATCGAGGTCGAAGACCTGGTGAAGCGCTATCGCGACGCGTCGACGAACGCCGTCGACGGCGTCTCGTTCGCCGTGCGCGCCGGCGAGTTCTTCGCGCTTCTCGGCCCGAACGGCGCGGGCAAGACGACGACGATCTCCATCCTCACGACGACGCTCGGGCCATCCGGCGGGAGCGCGCGCATCGCCGGTCACGACGTCCAGCGAGAGGCGTCGCTCGTCCGTCGGGACGTCGGCATCATCTTCCAGAAGCCGTCGCTCGATCAGAACCTCACGGGGGAGGAGAACATCCGCCTCCACGCGATCCTGTACGGCGTGCACCCGTGGCGACCGACGTTCCGGCTCATGCCGACCGCATACCGCTCCCGCGTCGAAGAGCTCGCCGCGCTCCTCGGGCTGGGAGCCGAGGTGTTCCGCCCCGTGCGTACGTACTCCGGAGGCATGCGCCGCAAGCTCGAGATCGTCCGCAGCCTGCTCCACCAGCCGAAGGTGCTCTTCCTCGACGAGCCGACCTCGGGCCTCGACGTCCCCAGCCGGCGCACCCTCTGGCAGTACCTGGCCGACGTGCGTCGCGCCTCCGGCACGACGATCTTCCTCACCACCCATTACATCGAGGAGGCCGAAGAGGCCGACGCGATCTGCATCATGGACCGCGGGAAGGTCGTCTCCTTGGGCACGCCCGAGGCCGTGAAGGTGCACCTCGTCGAGAACTACGTCCTCGTGGACGCCGCCGATCGCGGCCGCCTCCGTGAGGAGCTCCGCGGCCTCGGCGTGCGCTTCAGCGAAGCCGCGCGCGTGCGGATCGAGCTCGACGGGATGACCACGCACGCGCTCCTGCGATCCATCGACGTCCCGCTCACCTACGTGCAGACGCACGTTCCCAGCCTGGAGGACGCCTACCTCGAGGTCGTGGGGCAGGGCGACGCGTGATCGAAGCCGGAGGCGTCCTGGCCATCGCGCAGCGCGACCTCACCAAGCTCCTGCGCGATCGGCTGCGGGTCCTCACCGACGTCCTCATGCCCGTCGCCGTCTTCGGGCTGCTCGGCGGAATGCTCAACGTCAGCTTCGGGCACGCGATCGGATACGACTTCCTCGCCTACGTCCTCACCGGGATCTTCGCCCAGTCGCTGTGGCAATCGGCGACGATGGGGATGATCTTCCTGCTAGAGGACCGCGAGAACGACTTCAGCCAGGAGATCTTCGTCTCGCCGATCTCGCGCTACACGATCGTCGTCGGGAAGATCCTCGGCGAGTCGCTCGTCGCCCTGCCCCAGGGGATCGCCGCGCTCCTGTTCCTCCTTCTCGTGGGCTTCCCCATCGGGCCGCCGCAGCTCGGCGAGCTCCTCGTGGCGACCGCGCTCATCTGTCTCTTCGGCGGCTCGTTCGGCCTCTTCGTCCTCGGATGGCTGCCGAACCGGCGCGTCGCGACGCAGATCTTCGGCTTCGTGATGCTGCCGCAGTACTTCCTCGCGGGCGTGTTCAACCCGCTCCAGGGACTGCCCCCCTGGCTCGACGCCGTCTCGCACGTCGCGCCGCTGCGCTACGCCGTGGATCTCGCGCGCCACGTCTTCTACGCCGGACGGCCCGAGGCGGCGCAGACCGTCGTGGAGCCGCTGTGGCTCGACCTCGCGGTCATCGGCGTCATGCTCGCCGTCTTCCTGCCGCTGGGGACCTTCCTCTTCGTCCGAGCCGAGCGGAACCGCTAGCCTCCTCGCGCCGCGGAGACCTCGTCGACCTTGGCACAATGGGGCGACCGATGCCGACCACGACGCGCGGCGCCATCCCCGCCGACGACATCGCCGAGGTCCTCCTCGACGCGCCGACCATCGCCGCGAAGGTGGCGGAGCTCGGCGCGCGGATCGCCCTCGACTACGCCGAGAAGGACCCCGTGCTCGTCAGCATCCTCAAAGGTGCGCTCCCGTTCCTCGCGGACCTCATGCGGCAGATCCCGATCGCGCTCTCGCTCGACTTCCTCGAGGTGTCGTCGTACGGGACCTCGACGGAGTCGAGCGGCGTCGTGCGCATCCTCAAGGATCTCGCGAACCCCGTCGCAGGGCGGCACGTCCTCGTCGTCGAGGACATCCTCGATACCGGATTCACGCTCCGCTACGTCCTCGAGCACCTCAACGATCAGAAGCCGGCGTCGATCAGGCTGTGCACGCTCGTCGACAAGCCGGCGCGCCGGATCGTCCCCATCACCGTCGACTACCGCGGATTCGAGATCCCCGATCGCTTCGTCGTCGGGTACGGGCTCGACTACGGCGAGCGCTACCGCAACCTGCCCTTCATCGGGGTGCTGAAGCCCGAGGTGTACGGGCGCGCCTGAGCGCGCACGTGAGGCCGCTGATGCGCCACACCGTCACACGGTCGCTCACGCTCGTGCTGGTCGTCGCGGCAGTGCTGATAGCGCCCCCCGCGGCGGCCGCGACCGACCCCGCGCTGCCCGCCACGGTGCGCGTGAACGTCGCCGGCCTGGGAACGGTCTCCGCCGAGATCGGCTCGACCGGGTCCTTCACGGCCACCGACGCCGCCGGGAACGTCCTGTACCGCGGGTCGGCGCCGCTCGTGGCGCGGCGCGACGTCTACCGTCTGCGGAGCGGCCTCGCGCTCCCCGACCGGCGGACGCCGCCGCGCGACGCGGAGGAGAGGGCGAAAAGGGTCGCCCTCATGCGCGAAGCGCGCGTCGAGCAGGCCGAGCTCGGTCCCTACGCGATCGTGATCGTCCCCTTCGAGCTCGCCGCCCCGAGCACGGACGACCCCATCGGCGAGGTCGTCATGCGCGCCCAGGACGTCCCCGTGGTCCACTTCGCGCCGAGCGACGGGCTCCTCGAGTACGCCGGACGCGCGTATCGCGGCACGCTCGACCTCCAGAAGGACGACGAGGGCGACATGATCGTCGTCAACACCGTTACGACGGCCGCCTACCTCGCATCCGTCGTGGGCAGCGAGATCCCGCCGAGCTGGGAGCCGGAGGCGCTCGCGGCGCAGGCGATCGCGGCGCGGACATATCTCGCCACCCACCTCCATCGCCACGCGGGCTACGACCTGGAGGGCGACACGCGCGACCAGCAGTACGACGGCCGGGGCGGGGAGACGTCCGCGACCGTGCGCGCGGTCGAGCGGACCGCGGGCGTGATCGCGACGTACCGCGGCGCCCCGATCGAGGCGCTGTACAGCGCCAACGCGGGCGGCGCGACGGAGGACTCCGAGAACGTCTTCCCGAACGCGCTCCCCTACCTCCGCGGCGTGCCGTCGCCGTGGGACGACGTCGCGGCGGACTCCTCGTGGGGCGCCGCGAGCTGGCGGTGGACGAAGGAGTGGACCGGCCCCGAGCTGTCGCGCTACCTGCGGCAGCGCGGGATCGACGTGGGCGAGGTCGATCGCATCGACCTGGTGAAGGTGTCGAAGACCGGGCGCGTCCTCGAGGCGCGCATCGTCGGCTCGACGGGCACCCGGACGGTCGGCAAGGACACGAGCCGCTACTACTTCGGGCTCCGCAGCACGCTCTTCACCGTCTCGAAGCATCCCGGAGGCGAGACGGAGATCGTCCGCGACACCGACACGAAGCGCATCGGTGAGCTCGCGGTCCTCGGCGCGCGGCGCGTGAGCACGACCTACCGCATCGACTGGGACGCCGCGCACGAGATCCACCACCTCACGGTCGCCGGATACGTGTACGCGCTGCCCGCGCGCTTCGTCTTCGCCGGGCGCGGGGACGGCCACGGGGTCGGGATGTCGCAGTGGGGCATGGAGGGGATGGCGCTCGCCGGGTACTCGGCGGAGCAGATCCTCACGCACTACTACACGGGGATCGCGCTCAGCGGGACGAGCGGACCCTAGGACGGGATGTAGCCGGGGACACATTCGCCGGCGCCTCGGGCGTCCGGGGCCTCGGCTTCCCGGGCCGATATGCACGAGCGCGGAACATTTGGCGGCTTAGGCGTGTTATGTCCGTCGTGAAGACATCTGGCCTCCCCTGCCGCGCCTCTCATGACTGCGACGAGGTGTTCAGCCTCGCGAGCCAGGACTCGATGGACGCGCTCCGCGACGCCGCCGGGCGCCGTGACCGCCACGAGCTGGAAGCCCACGGCTACCGCCACGTCCCGACCGCTCAGACGACCGCCACGCCGTTCTCCCAGTCGCTCCCCGCTCGCCGGGGACGTCGCGGCAAGCGCCGTGACGGGGAGCTGAACGTCGTCTAGGGGCTATCCCCCGACGCGGGTCCGTGCGCTCTGTGCGCAGCCCGCGATGACCCGGCGGGCGAGCGCCCGCTCGGCTCAGGAGATGACAGCGGGCGCGGCCTCGATCGGGACGACGACCTGGAGCATGACGGAGCCGTCGGGACGCGACGCTTGTTCCGCCTGCCCCTGGAGCAGCGCCACTCGCTCGCTCAGCCGCAGACCGGAGGCGAGCTCTCCGTCGGCCGCCGGCTCGCGTCCGTCGCTCTGGAGCGAGATCTCGAGCGAGCTCTCCTTCCATTCCAGGGCGACGGCGATCTGCTTCGCCTGCGCCTTCTCGATCCGCTCGAGGAGCGCGTCCTGGACGAGCCGGAAGATCGCGATCTCGTCCTCCGCCTGGAGCCGGTGGTCGCGTCCGGTGCTCGAGAGGTCGATGCGCACCTTGTGCTTGTCGATGAGCGTCTGCACGTAGCGACGGAGGGTCGGCACGATCCCGAGGTCATCCAGGATCATCGGCCGCAGCTCGAAGATGAAGCTCCGCAGCTCCTGCAGCGTCTTGTTCACCATCTGACGCAGCGCCGCGAGCTCCGCGCGCGAGCGGTCGCGGTCGACGTCGTACAGGCGCTCGCTGATCTCCGACTGGAGGACGACGTTCGCCATCGCTTGCGCCGGGCCGTCGTGCACCGCGCGCGCGATGCGCCGACGCTCCTCCTCCTGCGTCTCGACGACGGCCTTGAGGAGGCGCGACCCGTCCGCGGGCCCCGCCGCCGTCCCCTCGGCCTGCGCCGGCGCGTTCGCCTGCTCGACGAGCTGCTGCTGCGCCCCGTGGATGAGCGCGCGCACGCGATCGAGGAGCTTCCGCTTCGCCTGGAGCTGGCCGAGCTGGCCCTCCATCGTGAGCCGCCGCGCGATCGCCGTGCTGTGCTCGTCCGACGCGGCGAAGACGTCCTCGGGGCTGACGCGCGTCGGGTCCGCGCGCGCCTCGTCGAGCCGCGAGCGAGCCTGCTCCTCGCGCGCCTTCAGCCGGTCGACCTCGGTCTTCGTCGACTCGATGAGAAGGTCGAGCTCGCGGATCTCGACGAGCAAGCGCTCCTGCTCGCCGGAGAAGCCGTGGACCAGGTCCTGCACCGCGGTCATCGCTCTGAACGCACCTCGGGGCCCTTGATCCATCCCTGCCGCATCGCGTACACGACCGCTTGCGTACGGTCGTTCACGCTCAGCTTGCGCAGGATGCTCGACATGTGATTCTTCACCGTCTGCTCGGAGATCGCCAGCGCGTACGCGACCTCTTTGTTCGTCTTGCCCTGCGCGATGTTGTCGAGGATCTGCACCTCGCGGGGCGACAGCGGCGCGAACACGTGGCTCGACGCGGGTCCGTAGACCGCGAGCTCGCGGAACTCCGCGAGGACGCGCGTCGCCAGCGCGGGACGCGTGAAGATCTTCTCGTTGATGAGGAACTGGCCGTCCTTCACCTTCTTGATGGTGTCGACGAGCTCGGCCGGCTCGCAGTCCTTCCGGAGGTACGCCGCGGCGCCGGCGCGGATCGCGTCGAAGAGGCGCTGCTCCTCGTCCCGCGCCGTGATGATGACGACACCGACGTGCGGCATCTCCCGGCGCACCCGCTGCGCGGCCTTGTCCCCGCTGAGCTTGGGCAGGTCGATCTCCATGACGACGACGTCGGGCTCGAGCTCGCTCGTACGCGCGACGACCTCCTCGCCGTCGGAGGCGGTCGCGATCACGTCGATCCCCGGCTCGCGCGCGAGCACCTGCTTGAGGCCGAGCAGCGTGAACTCGCTCGGGTCGGCGAGCAGCACGCGGATGCGGCCGTCGGGCGGTTCGTTCACTGCGCCTTGTCCTCGTGCGCGGTGAGCCGGACGGACACGGTCGTCCCCTGCCCCGGCGTCGAGCGGACGTCGAAGGCCGCGCCGATGAGCTCCGCGCGCTCGCGCATGGAGAGGAGGCCGACCGAGCGGGCCTGCCGGGCGGCGCGCATGAGGTCGAAGCCGATGCCGTCGTCCGTGCAGCGCAGGATCCACGTCGACGCGCCGTCGCGCTCCCACTCGATCCGCACCGCGGTGGCCTGCGCGTGCTTGTGCGTGTTCTGGAGCGCCTCCTGCATGATCCGGTAGACGGCGAGCTCCTGCTGCGGGTCGAGCCCCGTGTCGCGCTCGTCGAGCTGGAGCAGCGTCTTGAGGCCATAGCGCGACTCGTACTCGTTCGCGTACGTCGAGATCGCGCCCGTCAGGCCCAGCTCGGAGAGGACGGGCGGCCGCAGGTCGTAGATCGTCGCGCGGACGCCGTCGAGGGACGCACGGAACCGACCTTTGAGCGCGGCGATCTCGGTGCGCAGCGCGCTCCGCACGTCCGCCGACGTGCGCTCGGCGATCCGCTCGAGGTACTCGAGCTCGAAGATCGCGTTGGCGAGCACCTGCGCGGGCCCGTCGTGGACCTCCCGCACCAGCCGCTCGCGCTCGGCCTCGAGGCTGTCGAGGACGCGCCGCTCCAGCGCCGCGCGCTCGTCGTCGGTGCCTTTCCGCTCGGGCGCGATCCCGGAGCCGAGTAGGTACGCGGCGCTCGACTCGATGTGGTCGACGATCAGCTGCAGCTGCCGCAGGCGGCGGAACGCGCGCCGCGTCGTCTCGTCGTCGGTCGCGCTGCGCTTCTGGTAGGCGCGCCGGAAGCGCTCGACCTGCGTCCGGAGGCGCCGCACGTCGCGGCGGAGGCCGTCGACGAAGGTCTCGAAGAGCAGGTCGAGCTCGCCGTCCGCGCTCCGATCGAGGCGCAGCGGAACGGGTGCGCGACGTGTCTGCGAGCGCTCCTCCGTGGCCGGGAGTCTAGGGCCGACCCCCCTGATAGGAGTCTGAGACCTGGATCAAGACGTACGCCGGACCGCGCGAGAGCACGCTCCACCCGAGGTCGAGCGCTCGGACGGCGACCGGATCGCGCGGCCGCACGAGGATCCAGCGGACGTGACGCCGCGCCAGGACGTCCCGCCATCCCGGCCGCGCCTCGAGGACCGTCCGGTAGTCGTCCATCACCGGGCCGAGGAAGGGCGTCAGGCGGCCGTCGACGAAAACGGGGGTCGCGGGAGCGTTCCAGATGAGCCAGCCGCCCCAGTCGTACTGCGCGAAGAGCCCCGGGCCGGCCGGCAGGCGAGAGAGTGCGGCGACGGGGAAGCCGCCCTCGTCGATCGAGCGCGGCGCGGCGGCGATCCCCCCGACCAGGAGCGCCACCCCGGCGATGCCGAGCGCGAGATCCGCCGCGCGCGCCGCCGTGCCGCGGGCCGGCGGAGCGATCCGGACACCCAGCGGTGCGGCGACGGCCGCGCGCAGCGCGGCCGGCGAGCGATCCGCGAGGAACGGCGTCGCGGCGATCGCGAAGAGCGGCGTGTGACGGATGGCGATGAGCGAGAGGAGCGCGAGCGGGACGAGGAGGATGACGTCGCGCGCGCGCGCCGGCCGCGTGAGCGCCGCGGTCGCGAGGACGAGGCCGAGGAGGAGCGCCCAGATCGCGCCGGCGAGCGTCGTCGGGTCGGGGATGGCCCACTCCTGTATCTCGCGCGGCGGCTGCAGCAGGTGGAACCCGGGCGCTCCGAGCGTTCCGAGGCCGGCGGGCGTCAGGACGCACGATGCCGCGGCGCCCGCGAGGGCCACGAGGTAGCCGCGGCGGAGCGCGCGGTCCGTCGCGAGGCCGTGGAGGGCGACGAGGGCGACGATCCCCGCTCCGAGCGCGAACGAGCCGTGCACGTTCGCCCACAGGATCAGCAGCGCGGCGATCGCGACGAGGGGCCGCTCCCCCGGGAGCTGAAGGAGGAGGACGACGAGCGCGAAGAGGACCGCGCCGAACAGCTCCGGCCGCTCCGTCCACTCGAAGCGCGAGAGGAGGATCGCGGGCAGCGCGATCGCGATGGCGACGAGGGGGCGCCGCGGCCGTCGGACGAGGGCCGCTGCGACGATGGCGAAGACGAGGACCGCCACGCCGACGACGCGCACGGCGAGGACGCCGAGCCACCCCGCCGCGAGGTAGCCGGCGTAGAGGACGATCTGTCCGAGCCACTGGTCGGTGCTCACCGGCGCGCCGCGCGCCGTCCACGAGTACGTGTCCGCGCGCACGAGCCCGTGCGCGAGCGTGTCGCGCGCGAGCGCGAGCTGCCAGTACAGGTCGCTGTCGCGCACCGGCGTCATGGCGCTCGACGCCGCGAGCGCGCCCGCGGCGAGGACGGAGACGGCGACGATCGAGCGCGCCCTCATCGCGGGCGCTCGAGCAGCACGTAGCCGCTGCCCTGCGCGACGGTCGTCCAGCCGTCGTCGCGCAGCGCCTGCACGAGGGGCCGGTCGGGGCGCAGGAGCGCCTGTGTGACGTTCCAGTGCCGGATGATCCCGCGCCACCCGGGGAGGACGGCGAGCGCGGTGCGGTATTGGTCGAGCACGCCGTCCGTCGCGTAAGGGAAGAGGCGCCCGTCGATGAACACGGGCCGCGTCGGGGCGTTCCAGATGAGGTAGCCGCCCCAGTCGTACTCGTTGAACAGGACGCCGCTGCTGCTGTCGAGCGCGGGGAGCGCGCCGGCGGGATACGCGCTCACGTCGGGCCGCGTCGGGATCGTGACGATGCTCGCGATCGCTGCGACCCACATCGCGAGTGCAATGAGAGCCGTTCGCTCACCTGTGGGCCGGCTTCTCCGCGTCGTCCCCTCATCGCTCAGCGCTCGGGCGGGTGACGCACCCGCCACGACATCACCCGCCCTCGCGCTGGTCGTGCCGATCTGCGGAGGACGATCGCGAGCAAGCCAGCCGCCCCACATAGCGCTTGAGACGAACGGCACGACGGCGAAGCCGAAGAGCGGGATGTGGCGCTGCGCGGACAGCGCGAGCCACAGCATCGGCACGAGCACGATCGCCGCGAGGAGGGAGCCGCCGCCGCGCAGGAAGCTGAAGAGGGTGACGCCGAGGACGAAGGCGAAGAGCGCGCCGAACGGCGTGAGGACGTCGACCGGAGACTCCTCGACGATGCCGCGCGTCGCGCCGGCGACGTGCGAGACGGAGCGCGCGAGCGGCAGCGCGCCTGGGTCGGCAGTGACGGCGATCGTCGCGACGAGGGCGGCGACGAGGAACACGCCGGAGTCGCGGTGCTCGAGGAGAGCGTCGAGCGCGAACAGCCACAGCAGCGCGATACCGACGGCGTAGCCGGCGTGCAGGTCGGACCACACGAAGAGGAGCGGGATCGACGCGACGAGCGCGCGGCGCGACCCCTCCCGCGCCGCGAGGAGGAGGTCGAGGAGCAGAGGGAAGAGCGCGAGCGTGAAGAGCTCGGGGCGGTCGGTCCACACGGGCTTCGAGAGCACGAGGGCGACGGCGGCGACGGGGACCGCGACCGCGGGCGGCGCTCCGCGCAGCGCGAGGCGGGTGACGAAGAAGGCGGCGACCGCCACGAGCGCCGCGCG
>JAJYLV010000013.1 GCA_021787445.1 Chloroflexota bacterium
CTCACCGCCCTCGGGCGATATGGCGGCGGTCTCGGCGGCGGCGACGAGTCGACGGCGATCTTCGGCGGCGCCGGACCGACCGCTGCCCCGGCCGCCGCGCCGGCCGGGGCGAGCGCGCCGCGCGCCGCCTCCGCGACGCGGCCGCCCGCGCCCCAGGTACCCGGCGCGTTCGCCGCAGCGAGCCCCACCGCGCTGAATGGGAGCGCCGCAGCGACGGCCGCGCCCAAGGCCGCGCCCGCTCCCGGGACGACGCCTGCTCTCGCACCGTCAGCCGCGTCCGGAAAAGAGCTCGCGCGATCCACCGGCGTCGCGACGGCGCAGCACGTCGTCGTGCTCGACCGCTCCGGCCCGCTGCTCGAGCCGCTCTTCTGGCTCGGCCTCGCGGTGATCGCGGCGGTCGTCGCCATCGCGGCGCATCGCCGTCTGCGGGTGGGCTAAGAAATATCCTGAGGCGGTGGCCGAGCGCCTCCTCCTCGTCGACACCAACAGCCTCATCTACCGCGGGTACTTCGCGATCCCTCCGCTCACGACGACGAAGGGTGAGCTCTCCAACGCGACGTTCGGCTTCGCGTCGATCCTCCTGAAGGCGTTCGAGCAGGTCCACCCCGAGCACGTCGCGGCGGCGATGGATCTCCCGCAGCCGACGTTCCGTCACGAGCGCGACAAGACGTACAAGGCGACGCGGCGTCCGATGCCCGACGACCTCCGGCCGCAGATCGAGCGGTGCAAAGAGTTCCTCGCCGCCATGGGCATCCCGGTCTACGCGCTTCCCGGCTACGAGGCGGACGACGTCATCGGCGCGCTCGCGAAGCAGGCCGAGGCGGCGGGCCTCGACGTCATGATCCTCTCGGGCGACCTCGACACGCTCCAGCTCGTGACGCCGCACGTGAAGCTCATGACGACGCGGCAGGGGTTCCAGAACACGGTCATCTACGACGAGGCGGCGATCAGGGACCGCTTCGGGCTGCGCCCCGATCAGATGGTCGAGTACAAGGCGTTCAAGGGCGACACGACGGACAACATACCCGGCGTCCCGGGGGTCGGCGAGAAGACCGCGTCGAAGCTCGTCGCGGAGCACGGGACCGTCGAGGGCGTCTACGAGGACGTCGCCCTCTATCCGGATCGGCTGCGCAAGGCGCTCGAAGAGCACCGCGGCCAGGTCTTCGCCAGCCGCGAGCAGGCGCGCATCGTCACCGACCTTCCCGTCGCGCTCGAGCTCGAGCGGACGCGCTTCGGTCCCTACGACCGTCCCACGGTCCTCGAGCTGTTCCGCGAGCTCGAATTCCGCAGCCTCGTCCCGCGCCTCCCTCCGGCCGACGGCAACGTCGCGGCCGCGCCCGCGAGGCCGGCCGCGCCCGCGCGCGGCGGGCAGCTCTCGCTCGGGCTCGACGCCGCTCCCACCGTGGACGAGCTCGAGACGACCGTGGTCGCGCCTGAGGGCGTCGACGATGCCGTGCGCGCGCTCCGCGCGCCGGGGACGATGGCTCTATTCGCCGACGTCGACACGGGCGGACGGCACCCCGTCCTCGTCGGCCTCGGGCTCGCGTCACCCGACGCGCGCTGGTACCTGCCCGCGGAGGGGCCGCTGCCCGCCGCCGCCGACGCGCTCTTGCGCGACGAGGGGGTGCGGGTCGCGGTGCACGACGCGAAGACGGCGCGGCGCGCGCTGCGACGACAGGGGAGCGACCTCGCCGGCGTCGTGATGGACACGATGCTCGCGTCGTACCTCACGAACGCGAGCCGCCGACAGCACCTGCTCGACGACGTCGCGCAGGAGCGCCTTGGGGTGCACGTTCCCGCGCTCCCGGCGCCCGATCGCAAGGACCCGAGCCGCGTCCCGACGCTCGAGGAGCGTGCCGCGCGCGCAGGCGCGTCGGCGGCGGCGACGCTGCGGCTCGCGGGTCTTTTCGACGCCGACATCGATCGTCTCGGCCTGGCGACGCTGTTCCGCGAGGTCGAGCTGCCCCTCGTCGACGTCCTCATCGACATGGAGGAGAACGGCATCGCCGTCGACGTGCCCTACCTCGGGGAGCTCGCCCGCGAGTTCCGCCAGGAGGTCGACCGCATCGAGCGCGAGGCGCACGCGGCGGTCGGCCACGAGTTCGGGATCACGTCGCCCAAGCAGCTCGAGCAGCTCCTCTTCACCGAGCTCAAGCTGCCGCGCGGGCGCCGGACGAAGACGGGGTACTCGACCGACGCGGCGGTCCTCGAGGATCTGCGCGGGACGCATCCCGTCGTCGAGGAGATCCTCGAGCACCGCGAGGTCGAGAAGCTGCGGACGACGTACGCCGAGGGGCTCGCGCCCCTCGTCGATCCCACCACGCACCGCATCCACACGACCTTCGAGCAGACCGTCGCCGCGACCGGACGCCTCTCGTCGCGCTCGCCGAACCTTCAGAACATCCCCATCCGCACGCCGCTCGGGCGGCGCATCCGCCGCGCGTTCGTCGCCGGCGCTCCCGGCCGCGCCCTCGTCGCCGCCGACTACTCGCAGATCGAGCTGCGCATCCTCGCGCACGTCACGCAGGACCCCGGGCTCATCGAGGCCTTCCACCACGGCGTCGACGTCCACCGCCGCACGGCGGCGGCGGGGTTCCGCGTCAGCGAGGAGGACGTGACGCGCGAGATGCGCGACGTCGCGAAGATGCTGAACTTCGGCATCGCCTACGGCATGACGGACTTCGGCCTCGCGGCGCGGATGGGGATGGGCCGCGAGGAGGCGGCGCGCTTCATCGACGAGTACTTCAAGCGCTATCCCCACGTGCGACGCTACGCGATCGAGACGAAGGAGTTCTGCGAGAGCAACGGCTACGTCGAGACGCTGCTCGGCCGTCGCCGCTACATCCCGGACATGACGAGCCCCAACCGCTCGATCCGCAACGCGGCGGAGCGGATGGCCATCAACATGCCGATCCAAGGGACGGCCGCGGACATCATGAAGATCGCGATGATCCGCGTCCGCGACCGGCTCCGGGAGAGCGGGCTCGACGCGCTCCTCGTCCTCCAAGTCCACGACGAGCTCGTGCTCGACGTCGCGCATGACGACGTCGACGCGATCGCCGCGCTCGTCGCGATGCAGATGTCGGCCGCCTACGACCTCGACGTGCCGCTCGTCGTCGACGTCCGCACCGGTGCGAACTGGGAGGAGATGACGAAGCTCCCCATAACGGCGCGCGCGTAGTGCCCGAGCTACCCGAGGTCGAGACGATCGCCCGGCAGCTCCGCGGGCTGATCGTGGGCCGGACCATCGCGCACTTCCGCTCCGACTGGCGCCGCCTCACCGAGCCGGAGCCGGCGGACCTCTTCGCCGCGCGCCTCGCCGGCCGCGCCATCCGCGGCGTGCGGCGGCGCGGCAAGCTCGTCGTGATGGACCTCGACGACGGGGAGGCGCTCATCGTCTCGCTGCGCATGACGGGCCAGCTTCTGTTCCGCGAGAAGGAGGTGGAGGCGCACCCGTACCGGCGCGCGCACATCGCCTTCACCGACGGGACCGCGCTCGAGTTCGCGGATACGCGCAAGTTCGGGCGGATGGCGATCGTCGACGCGACCGCGCTGGACGGCGCGACGCACGCGCCGCGCAGGGTCGGCGAGCCCCTCCACCGCTTCCTCGGCGTCGAGCCGCTCTCGCGCGCGTTCACCGTCCGCTGGCTGCGCGACTTCCTCGCGCGGCGCGGCCGCTCCGCGATCAAGCCGCTCCTCCTGGACCAGACGGGCATCGCGGGAGTGGGCAACATCTACGACATCGAGGCGCTGTGGCGGGCGCGGATCCACCCGCTACGCACCGCCGGCTCGCTGGCCGACGACGAGGTCGGGCGCCTTCACGAGGCGCTGCGCTGGGTCCTGCGCAAGGGCATCCGCTACGGCGGCGCGACGCGACGGGACTACCGTGATGCGCGAGGGAAGGAAGGGCGCATGCAGCGCGAGTTCAACGTCTACGACCGCGCCGGCGACCCGTGCCCCCGGTGCGGCGCCGAGATCGTCCGCACGGTGGTCGGCGGTCGCGGGACATTCCACTGCCCGCGCTGCCAGCGGCTGCCGCGCGGCGCGGCTCGCCCCGCTCGGTCGCGCGCTTGAGCGTCCTCTCGGTCCAGGCGCTCGCGAAGCGCTACGGCGAGCGCCTCCTCTTCAGCGGCGTGTCGTTCCGGCTTGCGTACGGGGACCGTGTCGCCCTCGTCGGCCCGAACGGCACCGGCAAGTCGACGCTCCTGCGCATCGCCGCGGGGCGCGACGAGCCCGACGAGGGCAACGTCGCCGTCGCGCGCGGCACGCGCATCGGCCTCCTCGAGCAGGAGACGCTCCTCGACGTCGAGGGGACGGTCGAGGAGCGCGCCCGCGACGCGGGCGCGCATATCCGCGAGCTCGAGGCTGAGATGCGCGCTCTCGAGCCACGGCTCGCGGGCGGCGACCCCGAGGTCCTCGCCCGCTACGCCGACGTCCAGCACCACTTCGAGCACGCGGGCGGGTACGACCTCGACGCGACCGTGAAGCGGGTCCTCGACGGGCTCGGCCTCGCGGCGCTGACCGGCCGCCTGGTGCGCACGCTCTCCGGCGGCGAGAGGACGCGCCTCGGCCTCGCGCGGCTCCTCCTCGACGACCCCGACCTCATGCTCCTCGACGAGCCGACGAACCACCTCGACATCGCCGCGCTCGAATGGCTCGAGCGGTTCCTCGTCGAGCGCAACGCGACGGCGCTCGTCGTCTCGCACGACCGCTGGTTCCTCGACCGCGTGACGTCGCGCACGCTCTCGTTCGAGCGCGGCACCGTCGTCGAGTACCGGGGGTCGTATTCGCATTACGCGCGGCAGCGCGCGGACCGCGACGCCGCCCTTGCGAAGGCCTCGGAGCGGCAGGCCGAGGAGATCGCGCGGACCGAGGAGTTCATCCGCCGCTACGGCGCGGGTCAGCGCTCGAAGGAGGCGCGCGGACGCGCGAAGAGGCTCTCGCGCGTGGAGCGCATCGCCGCACCCGAGCGGCTGGCCGCGCACTCCTGGCGCCTTGAGGCCGCGCACATGGCGAGCGACACCGTCGTCGACGCGACTCCGCTCGCCGTCGGGCACGCCGCGACGCCCATCCTCCACACGCCGCGCCTCCGCATCGGGCGCGGCGCGCGCGTCGCGGTCGTCGGGCCGAACGGCGCTGGTAAGACGACGCTCGTGCGCACCCTCATTGGCGAGCTCCCGCCCATCGAGGGTTACGTCGCGAGCGCGCCGACGGCTCGCGTCGCGTACCTCGCGCAGGCGCAGCAGGGGCTGATGAGCGGCAGCGTGCTCGAGGCGCTGCGCGACGCGTCCGGCCTCGCCGAGCAGGCCGCGCGCGACCTCCTCGCACGCTTCCTCTTCCGCGGCGAGGAGGTCTTCCGCGACGTCGCCGTCCTCTCCGGCGGCGAACGCACCCGGCTCGCCCTCGCGCGTCTCGCCGCGCGCGAGGCGAACCTGCTCGTCCTCGACGAGCCGACGAACCACCTCGACGTTCCCGCGCGCGAGGCGCTCGAGTCCGTCATCCTCGACTACGACGGGACGATCGTCCTGGTCAGTCACGACCGCTACCTCATCGACAAGCTCGCCACCGAGGTGTGGCTGGTCGAGGAGGGCACGCTCACGCGGCACGAGGGGAACTGGACGAGCCTGCAGCGCGAGCGTGCGGATCGCGAGCGCGCGAGCGAGGCGGCCGCTCGGCAAGGCCGCCTCCCGCCGCGATCGCTCGCGGGTCGGCCGTCGGCGCGCCCTGCACCAGGCTCGTCGGCGTCCACCAAGGAACGGCGGCGCGCACGGCCGGAACGACCCGCAGCGCGATCGCGGCTCGCGGCGGCCGCCTCGCGGCCGCCCGAAGCCGGCGGGAGGCGGCAAAGCCGAGCGCGCGCGCTCGAACACCGCATCACCGAGCTAGAGGAGCGCATCAAGACGCTCGAGCAGCGGCTCGCCGACGTCGCTCAGAGCGGCAACTACATGGAGACGCGCCGCGTCGGCGAGGAGCACGCCAGCCTCGAGAAAGCCCTCAAGGACCTCTACGACGAGTGGGCGAGGGAGGGATCGTGACCGCATACCTCGTTGGGCTGACGGGGCAGATGGGCGCCGGCAAGACCACCGTCGCGCAGATGCTGCGCGAGCTTGGCGCCAAGGTGCTCGACGCCGACGCGATCGCGCACCAGGAGCAGAGCCGCGGGACCGTCGGCTACAGCGCGATCGTCCAGCGCTTCGGCACGGGCATCCTCGGCGAGGACAAGGAGATCGACCGGCAGAAGCTCGCGTCCGAGGTCTTCTCGGACCCGCGCAAGCTCACCGATCTCGAGCGCATCCTCCACCCGCGTGTCGTCGCGCGCGTGCTCGAGGCTCGGTCGATGCTCCCCGACGACGGCATCCTCGTCGTCGAGGCGATCAAGCTCCTCGAGTCGGCGCTGCGGCGGTCGTACGACGAGGTGTGGATCGTCGTCGCGCCGCACTACGTGCTGCTCGAGCGGCTGAAGGGCCGCGGCGTGTCTGAGGCGGAGGCGGAGGCGCGGCTGCGGCACCAGCGGAGCGAGGCCGACTTCCGCGCGCACGCGGACGTCGTCATCGAGAACGGCGCGGACCGCGAGGCCACCCGCGGCCAGGTCCGCGCCGCGTACGCGAAGGCGCGGGCTACGGCGTCGGCAAGGGCTTCACGCGCTCGGGGATCGGGAACTTGAACTGCGTGTACACGCTCGAGAAGGTCGCGCCCGTCGTGTTCACGGCGCGGTCGTCCGTCGGCGCGCGCAGGAGGAGCTGGAGCGAGCCGCCCGCGGCCTGGATGTAGGCGAGGCGCTCGGCGAGCGCGGCGTCGACGCGGATCGTGTAGACGGCCGCGTTCCGCGCGAGGATCTGGACCGGGCCGAGGATGATCTTGGCCACGGTGTCGCTCGTGATCGGGCTCTGCGGCGTCGTCGAGGAGCCCTGCGACGACGTCGTGCCCGTCGTCCCGCCGGTCGTCGTCTGCGTGCCCGTCGAGCACTGGGTGCCCGGCGTCGTGCCGTTGCCGATCTGCAGCTTCGCGCAGGGGTCGAACTGGAAGACGTACATGATGTCGACGTTGTCACCCGGGACGAGGATCCCGCCGACCGCGTTGTTGTCCGGCACCGAGATCGTCATGATCCGGTAGGCCGGAGATCCCGGCTCGACCGCGACGCCCGGGGGGAAGACCGTGAAGGCGCGCGAGGTCGGAGCGAATGTCTCCGTGATGATCGGCTCGCCGACGTAGACGGGCTGGATGAGGATCTTCCCGATCACTTCCTTCGGGTCCTTCACCGCCTTCGGCGGTACGTAGGCCTGCTCCATCTTCGCGACCTTGAGGTCCGCGGCGGTGATCGCCGTGCGGGCGGGGAGGTCGCGAGCGGCGACGATGACGTTCACGGTCGGCGGCGCCGCGGGTGCCGCCGCACCTTGCGCGCCCTGCACGACGACGAAGGTCGCGCCGAACGTGAGGAGCGCGAGCAGCACGCCAACGATGAGGATCAGTCGAGCGCGTCGCTTCGGATCCATCTTCGCTGTTGGCCCTCCCTCAGCTCGGCGCCAAGACCCTAGCTCAGTCGGGCGGTCGGCAGCCCGCCGTCCGCGGGGTCACGCCCCTGCCCCTCCAATCGGTCCAGGCGCACCGCGTTACGCGAGGTGCCCGGGACGTAGGATGGAGGTACGCCCGCGGCGGGGCGCGCTATCGAACGTCTGTTCTAGGATGTGAGCCGGTGCCACGCACTGAGACCCTCGACCTACCCCTCGATCGACCAACGGGCGACGCGGATCTCCGCCTCGAGCTGCCCTGGCCCCTCGCGGGGGACCAGGGACGGGCGTCGGAGCGGCTCATCGAGGGCGTCCGGAGCGGGAAGCGCGACCAGGTGCTCCTCGGCGTCACCGGGTCGGGGAAGACGGTGACGATGGCCAAGGTCATCGCCGAGTCGCGGCGACCGGCGCTGGTGATGGCTCACAACAAGACCCTCGCGGCCCAGCTCTACGGCGAGTTCCGCGAGTTCTTCCCCCAGAACGCCGTCCACTACTTCGTCTCGTACTACGACTACTACCAGCCGGAGGCCTACATCCCTCGCAGCGACACCTACATCGAGAAGGACTCGTCGCGGAACGAGGAGATCGACAAGATGCGGCACGCCGCGACGCGCTCGCTGTTCGAGCGGCGCGACGTGATCATCGTCGCCTCGGTCTCGTGCATCTACGGCCTCGGCGCACCCGTCGACTACGGCGCGGTCACCGTGCGGCTGCGGCGCGGCGAGCGCGAGCGACGCGACAAGGTGCTGCGGCATCTCGTCGACATCCAGTATCAGCGCAACGACAGCGCCTTCACTCGGGGGACGTTCCGCGTCCGCGGCGACACGCTCGAGGTCTATCCCGCGTACGAGGACCTCGCCGTCCGCGTCGAGTTCTTCGGCGACGTCGTCGATCGCATCACCGAGCTCGACCCTCTCACGGGCGAGGTCCTCGCCGAGCGCGACAAGGTCGACGTCTATCCCGCGCGGCATTTCGTCACGCCGCGCGACAAGCTCCTCGAGGCGATCAAGGACATCGAGGCCGAGCTCGAGGAGCGCGTCGGCGAGCTCGATGCGCAGGGCCGCCTGCTGGAGGCGCAGCGCCTGCGCCAGCGGACGAACTTCGACGTCGAGATGCTGCGGGAGACGGGCGCGTGCCACGGCATCGAGAACTACTCGCGCCATCTCGCGCGGAGGCCCGCCGGGAGCCGTCCGTGGACCCTCCTCGACTACTTCCCGCCGGACTTCCTCACCTTCATCGACGAGTCGCACATGACGATCCCGCAGGTGCACGGCATGTACGGCGGGGACCGCTCGCGCAAGGAGATCCTCGTCGAGTACGGCTTCCGCCTTCCGAGCGCGCTCGACAACCGCCCGCTCCGGTTCGACGAGTTCGAGGAGCGGCTCGGCCAGGCGGTCTACGTCTCCGCGACACCCGGCCCGTACGAGACGGAGCGCGTTGGCGGAGAGCGCAGCTTCGTCGAGCAGATCATCCGGCCGACGGGGCTCGTCGATCCCGTCGTGCACCTGCGGAAGACGCACGGGCAGATCGACGACCTTCTCGGCGAGATACGCACGCGGGTCGAGAAGGGCCAGCGCGCGCTCGTGACGACACTGACGAAGAAGATGGCCGAGGACCTCGCGGACTACCTGCGTGAGATGGGGATCAAGGTCCACTACCTCCACTCCGAGATCGAGACGCTCGAGCGGATCGAGATCCTCCGCGACCTGCGCCTCGGCGTGTACGACGTCATCGTCGGGGTCAACCTGTTGCGCGAGGGCATCGACCTCCCCGAGGTGACGCTCGTCGTCATCCTCGACGCCGACAAGGAGGGCTACCTGCGCTCGAAGGGCTCGCTCGTGCAGGTCATCGGCCGCGCCGCGCGGCACGTCGAGGGCACCGTGATCATGTATGCCGACGCCGTCACCGAGTCGATGCGGCAGGCGATCGACGAGACCGAGCGCCGCCGCGCGATCCAGCTCGCCTACAACAGCGAGCACGGCATCGAGCCGCAGAGCGTCGTGAAGGCGATCCGCGACATCGGGATCCGCCTGCGGGCGGTCGCCGAGGAGGGAGAGCAGCGTGAGCGGACGGTCTTCCGTGCGAAGGACATGTCGCGCGACGAGCTCACGCGCCTCGTGAAGGACCTCGAGGCGCAGATGAAGCAGGCGGCGCGCGACCTCGAGTTCGAGAAGGCGGCCGCCCTGCGCGACGAGGTCGTCGACCTCCGCGGCCTGCTCGTGCTCGAGCAGAGCGCGCCGGAGGTGCGCACGCTCGAGGAGATGGCCGGGCACACCGACGGCTCGCAGATGAAGGCGAAGCGCGTGATGCGCGGGCGCTACGGCCGGGGTCGCCGATGACCGCCGGAGTGCTCGTCTCCGCGGGCGTCCTCGGGGTCATCGTCCTCGTGGCCGCGCTCTTCTTCCAGCGCGCGAGCGGCGCGTTCTCCGCCCGCGGGATCCTGCGCGTCTACCTCTACGTCGGCAGCCTCGCGGGGATCCTCGCGCTCGCGGTCGGCCTCGGCTCCCTCCTCGACTACGGCATCGCGCGTGTCGCCGGCGACGACTTCGTGTACGGCACGCCGCCGGTGCCCGTCGCCGTCTCGTGCCCGCCCGGCGCCCAGAACTGCGAGCCGGGGCCGGCCGACGTCATCCTCCGCCAGCAGGAGCGGCAGAACGAGCAGCGGCGCAACGAGGATCTCATCCGCGGGCTGACGTTCGCGGTGTTCGGCGCGGTCTTCTGGGGCGCCCACGTGGTCGCGCGCCGCGCGCTCCACGAGGAGGAGGCGGCGGGCGGCCCGCTCCGGCGCGGCTACCTCATGCTCGGCACGGCCGTCTTCGGCCTCGCGACCGTCATCCTGGTGCCGACCGGCGTGTACCAGGCGCTGTCGAACGCCGTCCTCGAGGCCCCGCCCGATACGTTCCGTCCGGGTGCCGACGCCCTCGGCGGCGGCATCACCGCCCTCGTCATCTGGCTGATCTATTTGCGCCTGGCCGTCGGCGACCTCAGAAGCGGAGCGTGAGCGTGGCGAAAGCGACGCCGCTGACGGCGCCGACGCACATCTACGTGAAGGGCGCGCGCGAGCACAACCTCAAGAACATCGACGTCCGCATCCCGCGCGACCGCCTCGTCGTCATCACCGGCCTGTCGGGATCGGGCAAGTCGTCTCTCGCGTTCGACACGATCTACGCCGAGGGCCAGCGGCGCTACGTCGAGTCCCTCTCGGCCTACGCGCGGCAGTTCCTGGGGCAGATGGAGAAGCCGGACGTCGACCTCATCGAGGGTCTGTCGCCGGCGGTGTCGATCGACCAGAAGGGCGCGACGCGGAACCCGCGCTCGACCGTCGGCACGGTCACCGAGATCTACGACCACCTCCGTTTGCTGTTCGCCCGCACGGGCATCCCGCACTGCCCGACGCACGGCATCCCGATCGTGGCGCAGACGCCGCAGGAGATCGTCGACCGGATCTCGACGTATCCGGAGGGGACGCGCCTCCTCGTCCTCGCCCCGCTCGTCCGCGACCGCAAGGGCGAGCACCAGCAGCTCTTCGCGACCGCGCGGCGCGCGGGGTTCGCGCGCGTGCGCGTCGACGGCGTCGTCCGCGAGCTGACCGACGAGATCGTGCTCGACAAGATGAAGAAGCACACCCTCGAGGTCGTCGTCGACCGCTTCGTCGTGCCGTCCGCGGCGGACGCCGAGGCCGAGCGTCCGCGCCTCACCGATTCCGTAGAGACGGCGCTTCGCCTCGGTGAAGGTCTTGTCGTCGTCGCGCCCGTGCCCGCGCCGGGCGAGAAGAGCGCGGCCGGCCCCGAGAGGCTCTTCTCGCAGCGCCTCGCGTGCCCGGAGGGCGACTTCTCGATCGGCGACGTCGAGCCCCGTACGTTCTCGTTCAACTCGCCGCACGGCGCGTGTCCGGCGTGCACCGGCCTCGGCACGCGGCTCGAGCCGGACCCCGACCTCATCCTCGCGAACCCCGACCTCTCGATCCGCCAGGGCGCGATCCTCCCGTGGGCGAGGACGAGCGGGATGGCCCAGTACCGTCTCGCCGCGCTGACGGGGCTCGCGCGGAAGATGGAGTTCTCCCTCGATACGCCGATCCGCGACCTTCCGAAGAAGGCGATCGACGCGATCCTCCACGGCATCCCGGAGCCCCTGCGCCTCACGTACGAGGATCGCCGCGGACAGCACCGCCGCTACGAGATCGAGTGGGAGGGTGTCATCCCGCGCCTCGAGCGCGAGTACCGCGAGACGACCTCCGACCACATCAAGGAGGACATCGAGCGGTACTTGAGCGAGCGGCCGTGCCCGGTCTGCAAAGGCAGGAGGCTGCGGCCGGAGACCCTCGCGGTCCTCATCGGAGAGCGGAACATCGTCGACGTCACGACGATGACGGTGCTCGAAGCGATGGAGTGGGCGCGCTCGCTCGAGCGCGACCGCGGCCCGCTCGGCACGCGCGAGCGCGCGATCGCGCGGCAGGTCCTCAAGGAGATCCGGCAGCGGCTGGGGTTCCTCGTCGACGTCGGCCTCGACTACCTCACGCTCGACCGCTCCGCGACGACGCTCTCGGGGGGCGAGGCGCAGCGGATCCGCCTGGCGACGCAGATCGGCTCCGGTCTCATGGGCGTCCTCTACATCCTCGACGAGCCGTCGGTCGGCCTCCACCAGCGCGACAACGCGCGACTCATCCGCACGCTCCTCGGCATGCGCGACATCGGCAACACGGTCATCGTCGTGGAGCACGACGAGGAGACGATCCGCACCGCGGACTGGATAGTCGACATCGGGCCGGGGGCGGGGGAGCACGGCGGGCTCGTCGTCGCGGAAGGTCCGCTCCCGGCGATCCTTGCCGAGCCGCGGTCCGTCACCGGCCAGTACCTCTCGGGGAAGCGGACGATCCCCGTGCCGAGCGTGCGGCGGACGCCACGGCGCGAGGCGATCGTCGTGAAGGGCGCGCGCGAGCACAACCTCAAGAACATCGACGTACGGATCCCTCTCGGCGTCTTCGTCGCGATCACGGGAGTGTCGGGCTCCGGGAAGAGCACGCTCGTCAACGAGATCCTCTATCGGAGGCTCGCGCAGATCCTGTACCGGGCGAAGGACCGCCCGGGTGAGCACACGCGCATCGAGGGCGTGCAGCACATCGACAAGATCATCGACATCGACCAGTCGCCCATCGGGCGCACGCCTCGCTCGAACCCGGCGACGTACACGGGACTCTTCACACCGATCCGCGACCTTTTCGCGCAGGTGCCGGAGGCCCGGCTGCGCGGGTACACCGCCGGGCGGTTCTCGTTCAACGTGAAGGGCGGCCGCTGCGAGGCCTGCCAGGGCGACGGCGTCATCAAGATCGAGATGCAGTTCCTTCCGGACGTGTACGTCCACTGCGAGGTGTGCAAGGGAAAGCGCTACAACCGCGAGACACTGGAGATCCACTACAAGGGGAAGACCATCGCGGACGCCCTCGACATGACGGTGGAGGACGCGCTCGCGTTCTTCTCGAACGTGCCGGCGGTCGCGACGAAGCTGAGCACGCTCAACGACGTGGGCCTCGGCTACATCCACCTCGGACAGTCGGCGACGACGCTGTCGGGCGGCGAGGCGCAGCGGGTCAAGCTCGCGACGGAGCTCTCGCGCCGCGCCACGGGCCGCACGCTGTACATCCTCGACGAGCCCACGACCGGCCTCCACTTCGCGGACGTCGAGAAGCTCCTCGAAGTGCTCCACCGCCTCGTCGACTCCGGCAACTCGGTGGTCGTGATCGAGCACAACCTCGACGTCGTGAAGACGGCGGACCACGTCATCGACCTCGGGCCGGAAGGCGGCAAGGCCGGCGGCGAGGTCATCGCCGAGGGAACGCCCGAGGAGGTCGCAAAGAACGCCAGGTCCTTCACGGGTCGGTTCCTGCGCGAGCTCCTCAGCGCCGGCCGCCTCAGCGGCGTGCGGCGCGACCTCGCGGGGGTGGCGAGCTGAATCCCGTCGACCTGCTCGTCGTCGCGGTGCTCGCGCTCGCGATCGTGGGAGGCATCCGCGCCGGGTTCATCGCGACGCTGTACGGGCTCGTGAGCTGGCTGCTCTCGCTCGTTCTCGCCTTCGCGCTCATCGCTCCCGTCGCGACGTGGACCATCGCGCTCACGCACATGGCCGCGCCGGCCGCTCGCGCCGTGGCGTTCGTCGTCGTGCTCCTCGTCGTCGAGGCCGCGTTCTCGCTCGTCGGCCGCGTCGTCGTGTGGCCTCTGGTCCGGGTCGTTCACGCGACGGCCGTCGGTCGCGTCGTCGACCGCGCCCTGGGGATCTTTCCCTCGGTCCTCCGTGCGCTCGTCATCACCGCGATCGGCCTCGCCGCGCTCGTCGTCCTGCCCGTCGGCAACGACATCCGCGGCGCGATCGACGGGTCGCGCCTCGGGAGCGCGCTCGTCTCCGGCGTCGCGTCGGCCCAGCCGTACCTCGGCCAGCTTCTCGGCACAGAGAGCGGCTCGCTGTTCGTCACGAAGGTCGACGAGGGGCAGCAGCAGCACCTCGACCTCCCGTCCGACCTGCAGCTGGAGCCCGATCCGCAGGCGGAGGCGCAGATGCTCGCGTTCGTCGACCAGCAGCGGCAGGACGTCGGCCTCGCGCCGCTGACGCTCGATCCGCGCCTCGTCCCGATCGCGCGGCAGCACTCCGAGGAGATGTTCCGGCTGAAGTACTTCGGGCATCAGTCGCCGGTGACGGGCTCTCCGTTCGATCGGCTCGACGCCGCCGGTATCCACTACTCGCGCGCCGGCGAGAACCTCGCATACGCGCAGTCCCTCGCGGTCGCGGACGCGGGGCTGATGGCGAGCCAAGGGCACCGCGAGAACATCCTCCGGCCGGAGTTCACGCGCATCGGGATCGGCGTCGTGAGCGCGGGACCGTACGGCGAGATGTTCACCCAGATGTTCTTGACGCCGTGACCGAGCGATCCGCACAGCCGAACGCGATGCTCGGTTAGTCTGCGCTGGGGATGGCCGAGCTCACCGAACGCGAGCGCGTGGGCGCGACACCCGCCGGGATCGGCGGGATCGCCGCCGCACCCCCCAAGCGGCGCTTCGCCGCGCTCGACGTTCCGACCTTCCGCTGGTACTGGATCCTCGGCTGGATCTCCCAGACGGGCGACGGAATGGAGAACGTCCTTCGCGGCTACCTCGTGGTGAAGCTCGTGGGCCTCGCGGCGGCGCCCTTCTGGCTCGGGATGATGGTGTTCGCCCACTGGGTCCCGTTCACCCTCTTCTCGCTGTACGGCGGGACGCTCGCGGACCGCTACGACACGCGCAAGGTGCAGATCGTCTCGCAGGTGCTCCTCTTCGCTGCGGCCGTCGGAGTGGCGACGACGACGCTCACGGGCGTCGTCACCGTGTGGTGGATATTCGGCCTCCTCCTCGTGCATGGCCTCGGGGGCGCGATCGGAAACCCCGCACGGCAGACGCTCATCCACCGCATCGTCGGCAAGGAGAAGCTGCTCTCGGCCGTCAGCCTCAGCTCGACGACGCAGCAGTTCTCGCAGGTCATCGGCCCGGCGATCGCCGGGTTCATCTACCTCGCCTTCGGCGCGGGCGTGGGCTTCCTCGTGAACTCCCTCACGTTCATCCCTCTCCTCGGCTTCCTCGCCGTCATCCGCCTGGCCCCGATGGAGCGCCGCGAGCGGCAGCCGGTGATCGCCGCGGTGCGCGAGGGCCTCGACTTCGTCCGGGCGCGCCCGCTCCTCGGATCGCTCATCGCCATCGAGACGACGACCGTCATCTTCATCGGGCACACCTTCAGCGCTCTCCTCGTCGTGTTCGCCACGGAGCGGTTCCCGTCGCTCCCGCTCGCCTACCCGTTCCTCCTCGTCGCGACGGGGATCGGGGCCATCCTCGGCGCGGTCTACCTGGCGTACGCCCCCGAGGCGCGGCGGAAGGGGCTCTTCGTGACGGCCGCCGCGGTGCTCAACATGGCCGCGATCCTCGTGCTCATGTTCGCCGGCCAGTACGCGATCGCGTTCGCGGTCATGGTCGTCGCCGGTCTTGCCGCGGTGCTCATGCAGTCGGTCACGAACACGACGCTCCAGCTCTCGGCGCCCGACCGCATCCGGGGTCGCGTCATGGGCGCGTACAGCTTTGGCAGCCAGGGGATGCGCGTCGTCAATGGCCCGTTGCTCGGCGGCCTGGCGACCATGCTCGGCGTGCCGCTCGCGGTCGGCGGGAGCGCGGCCTTCGTGCTGCTGCTCCTCGGCGCGTTCGCGCTCGCGATCCCGCAGTTGCGCTCTTCGGAGGCGCCCGCCACGGCCCGAACCGCACCCTAGACTCGTTCCGTGGCGTTCCTCCGCGCGATCCGCCCCTGGGCGATCATCTTCCTCGTCGGCGGCATGCTGAGCTTCGTCGCGACCGCCATCGGAGGCGGGCTCGTCGAGGAGAAGGGGATCTTCGGCGTGCGCGAGAGCGCGACGGCGCGGACGTACATGATCGGTCTTCTCGAGAACGAGCCCGCCTCGCTCATCTCGCTCCTCCCGCAGACCGACGTGGTGAGCCGCGCGCTGCAGTTCGCGCAGTCCGAGTCGGCGACGGGTCAGATCCAGCCGATCTCGCTCACGTACATCGGCGGGCGTACCTCGGGATCGCTATCCGTCTACCTGTACGCGATCGAGGTCCGTGCGGGGGATGGCCAGGACCAGTTCTTCCCGCTCGCGCTCACGCTCACCGGTGGACGCGTGATCCGGCGTGAATAGGATCCGCGCGCTCGCGGGGATCGTCGTGTTCGCCGCGGGGGTCATCGCCGGGGTGTTCGCCTCGCAGCTCGCCAACCCATCTCCACCGCCAAGCCCTTGGGCGTCCCTGCCTCCCGTCGAGGAGCCCGCGGCCAGCGCAGAGGTCGCTTCGCTGATCGCCCACGACGACGCGCAGGGCCTCGCGAAGGCGCTCGACTCGCAGCTCCTTCAGAAGCTCGCGCAGGCGATACAGCCCTTGGTGAGCATCGACAGCGTCGAATTCACGGGGGCCACGGAAAAACAGGGCGATATCCTTGCTGGATACGTTGCCGGAGGCACGGATCAGTCCGGCAACAACGTCATCGTCGGCGTCGTGCTCCGTGTACGCGACGGGAAAGTTATAGGTGTGAATTGAAGCAGGACTTCGTCGCCACCGACGCGACGGCCCGCCCGGCGCCCACCGGCACGCCCATGGACCGGGCGCTCGACCACGGTGCGTACATCTGGGAGCGCAACCGTCGGCGCCTCCTGATCCTGTTCGTCGTCCTCACGGTGCTGGTGGTCGCCTTCGGCGTCCGCGGGATCATCGAGGGGCTCGTCGGCCTCATCGGCCAGGCGCCGTCGATGATCGTGCTCCTCTTCTTCTACGCGTTCGCGATGATCGCGCAGTTCGGCGTCCTCATGTGGTTCCTGTCGCGCCCGCGCACCTACACGGTGACGCCGGACAGCCCGCAGATCGACCTGTCCTTCGACAAGTACCGCGGCCAGCCCGACCTGCTCGAGCACGCGAAGAGCACAGTACGGATCCTTCAGGGCATCGCGAAGTTCCGGAACATGGGCGGCGAGCCGCCGAAGGGCATGCTCCTCGCGGGCGCCCCGGGGACCGGCAAGAGCTTCCTCGCCGGCATCATCGCCGCCGAGGCGAACCTGCCGTTCATCTACGTGGACGCGAGCTCCATGACGAGCATGTGGTTCGGCATGGACGCGCTCATCGTCGTCTCGCTGTTCAGCAAGGCCCGCGGCCTCGCGCGGAAGTACGCGCCTCCGGGCCATCCCGGCGCGTGCATCCTGTTCATCGACGAGATCGATTCGATCGGGCGCTCGCGCGGCGGGGTCATGGGCGGGCAGCAGCAGGGAGGCATGGGCCCGATGGGCATGATGGGCATGGGCGGCTTCGCTCTGAACACGCTGCTCAACCAGATGGACTCCCTCGGACAGTTCACGGAGGACCGCTGGAAGTACAAGTTCGGCCGCTGGCTCGGTCTGGTCCGCGGCCCCGTGCCGCCGAAGCCGGTCGTATTCGTCATCGGCGCGACGAACCGCCCCGATGTCCTCGACGTCGCGCTCACGCGTCCCGGCCGCCTCGACCGCAAGCTCAACGTTTACGTTCCGGACGGCCCCGGTCGCGGGGACATCATCGAGCTGTATCTGGGGCAGAAGGCCCACGATCCGAACATCCCGATCGACCTGATGGTCCAGGACTCCGTCGGTGCGACGCCTGTCGAGATCAAGACGTTCATCAATGAGGCCCTCATCGTGGCTCACGACCAGGGGCGCGATCGGCTGACGTACAGGGACTGGCTGGCCGCGCGCGACATGCGCGAGCTCGGCCTCAAGCAGCCGATCACGTCGATGACGGCCGACGACAAGCGAGCGATCGCGTACCACGAGGCCGGCCACGCCGTGGTCGCGCACTACATGCGCGCCGAGCACCGCATCCTGAAGGCGTCGATCATCCGGATGGGCGATGCGCTCGGCGTCGTGCAGCGATCCGATCGCGAGGAGCGCTACACGCGCCGTGCGACGGAGATCGAAGCGGACATCATGATCTCGCTCGGATCGCGCGCCGTCGAGGAGGAGATCCTCGGCATCAAGATGACCGGCGCCGACTCCGACATGCAGACCGCGACGTGGCTCGCGATGTCGTACTGCGGCCAGCACGGCATGGGGCCGAGCCTCCTTTCCGTGCCGTCGCAGAACGCGCTCGGAGGCATCCCCGAGCCGCTCATGCGCGTCGCCGACAAGATGCTGGACGAGCTGTACGCGGAGACGCGCCGGCTCGTGCGCGAGAAGGCGCCAGCCGTGCACGCCGTCGCCAACGGGCTCCTCGAGAAGCAGGAGCTCATCGGCGAGGAGCTCGACGAGATCTACGCGATGGTCGAGGAGGCGCATCCCGAGATCACGACGCCGTTCCAGCGCAAGCCGCTCGATCTGCCGAAGCCGTTCGAGGACCGCGACTGGCGCAAGACCGAGACGGTCCCGATCCCGGAGCAGATCCCGGCCGCCGCGACCGAGCCGCCGGCTAAGCCGGCGGCCACGATGGACGAGCCGTGGAGCTGGTGGCCGAGGGACTAGCCTTACCGCCCGGTGAGCGGGCCGCGCTCCTCGTACCCGCGATCCTGCCGCCCGGGTCCCCCTCCTCTAGCCTGACCGCACCTTCACGCGTATCGCGACCTTCGACGTCTCCGTGCCGTCCTTCGGGCTCACCTCGAAGACCTCCACGGTCACGTTGCCCGTGAGGGACGCGGGGAGCGCGATCGTCGCGTCGTAGCCGCCCCACACGCCGCTCGTGCCGACGGTCGCGGTCGCGTAGCCGTACAGCACGGCGTTCTCGCGATCGTCGAGCACGCGGTAGTTCACGGTCCCCTCGAACGTCCTCGCCGCGCCCGAGAGCGTGAAGGTGTGCCCGACCTCGCCGTTCGGCGCCGGTGCGTAGAGGACGACGTTCTGGTCGCTCGAGATCGCCGACGGTGCGCCGCCGATGTCGATGGCGATGCGGGTCGGGTCGTAGAGGACCACCGCCCGCCAGGGCCACAGGTGGTCGAGGCCGAGGCGGTACGTCTGTGCCGGCACCGCGTTCGACTTGCCGACGGCGATCGATCGCAGTGGCGGCTGGTCGACCTGGGCGGCGACGGTCGTCGTGTCCTCGCCCTGTGGGACCGTGATCTCGAGCTCGGCGCTCGCGCCGGGCATGTTCGAGTGGTCGTACGCGCTCACGCTGAACGCCGGCGCCGTGTGCGCGGGCAGGCCGGAGACGGCGATCGTGAATCGCGCGAGGCCGGGCGCGGCCTCCCGCGCGTACGACGTCGTCAGCTGCGTCGGTGCCGACGTGCCGTCGAGCTGGAACGCGCCCGTGAACGCCTTCACCGCGTACCCTGCGACGTCCCAGCGCGCGAGCGGTCCCGTCGGCGCGGCATACGCGCCGAGGGCCATCGGCTTGCCGCCGCTCAACAGAACGACGTGATCGATCCCTGGCTCTTCGGTGACCGTGTACACGAGCTGCTGCACGATCTCCTGCGCCTCGGCCGTCGTGCGCGGTGCGAGCGGCGGATCGGTCTGGATGTCGACCGTCGCCGTCGTGCCGTCGATCTTGATCGCTTGGTCCAGCGAGCCGTTCGGCGCGCCATGAGCGAAGAGGTTCTGAGCGCCGCTCGGGACGTCGCTCCCCGATGCGTCCCAGAGCGCGCCGATCCTGTTCGCGATCTGGTCGGACGGCGTGTTCGTCGAGCCCGTCGCCGCATGCCCGAGGACCTGGGCCGCGACGGGTGGCAGCCCGGTGCGCGCGAAGAAGACCGTCACCGGGATCGGCGGCACCGCGACGGGCGTCGTGCTCGCGGGAGCGGTCTGGGCAGGCGGGAGGGTCGCGACCGGCTGGGTCGCGACCGCCGCCTCCGGCGTCCGGCGCTGGCCGAGCACGGTCGCGCCGATCGCCAAGCCGACCACGATCACCGCGGCGACGCCGAGCGCCTGCCACACGAAGGGGCGCGTCCGATCCGCCGGCCGCGTCGCGACGCGCGACGACGCGAACGCCGTCTCGCGGAGGGGCTGCGTCTCGATCGCGCGCGCGAGCGCCGTCCCGAGGATCGTGTCCTCGAGCTCGGTCTCATCCTTCTCCGTGTCGCTCTTCATCGCATCGCTCCGCGCGCGAGCTTCCCGGCGAGGTGCAGCTGCCGCAGCTTCGCCGTCGCCTGGTGGAGCGTCGCGCCGACGGTGCCGCCGGCGACGCCGAACGCGCCGGCGAGCTCGTCGTACGACAGCCCGTAGTAGAAGCGCGCGACGACCATCGCGCGCTGGCGCTCGGGCAGCTCGCGCAGCGCCGCGAGGAGGTCGGCGCGGTCGGCGGCGGCGTCGAAGGGCGCCGATGCCCCGCCCGATGCCTGTGCCGCGGCCTCCCAGCGGTCGCGCTCGCGCCGTGCCCGCCGGTGGTGGCGGAAGAGCTCCCGGCTGCCGACGACGAGGAGCCACGCCGCCGGCCGGCCGATGCGCTCGACGCCGTGCTGATACGCCTTCACGAACGCCTCCTGCGCGGCGTCCTCGGCGGCATCTCCGTCGCCGCCCATCGCGGTCAGCGCGCGGAGCAGCCGGGGATACTCCCGCTCGTACAGCTGCCGGAGCGCTTCGGACGGGTCGATCGCCACGTTCACCCCTAAAGAGGCGTCTCGGGACCGACTTCTTTAACGGCGCCTCACGCTACCGCTCACGCGTGCCTGAGCGCATGCGGCCGGCCAGGCGACAGGAGGCGTAGAGCTGCCAGTCGAGGGCGACGGTGAAGAGGTCTTCCTGGATGTTCTCTGTCACACGCTCCGCAGCGACCCCGTGACGCTCCTGCTGTTGGAGGCGATCGCGGCGCTGCAGGAAGGTGCTCCACTGCTGTCGAAGCCGGGTCTGGCAGCGCTCGTAGACGGCGAGGTGCACGGTGTCGATCGACGCAGCCTACCGCGCAAGCGCAAGGTCGCTGCTGCGGATGTTCTTCGCGGTCGCGATCGACCGTCTCGCCTGCTCGTCGCATTTGAGTGATCGGTGCGCAGGGCGCCGTGAAGGAGGTTGCTCTGGACGAACGCTGGACCGGATCTCTATGAGCGTGCCTGGCCGCTCCTCTATCGCGCCACGGCGCTCATGGTGGGGCCCGACGACCCCGAAGAAGTCGTGCGCTGGTCTCCGCGCCTCATGTCTCGTGACGATGACCCATCCGTGCGCAGCGGACGTGAAGGCGGCGCGAACGCGAGGTGATCGCGGCGCGCCGTCTGCGACGCGCGATACGGACGGCGCGCCTCCCCGCGCCGATACTCCCCCGGTGCGCGACGCTGCGCGGGCGGGCCTGCCGCGCGACTTCTGGACCTTCTGGACGGGACAGACGATCTCGCAGTTCGGATCGTCGATCACCCAGTTCGCGCTGCCGCTCCTCGTCTTCGACCTGACCGGCTCCGCGCTCGACCTCGGCGTCTCGTTCGCGCTCGGCGTCCTGCCGTATCCGCTGTTCGGCCTCCCCATCGGGGCCTGGACGGACCGCGTCGATCGGAAGCGGCTCATGATCCTCACCGACGTCGCGCGCGCCGCGGTCGTCGGATCGATCCCGGTCGCGGCGCTGACCGGTCTCCTCACCGTGACCTGGGTCTACGCGGTGCTGTTCGTCAGCACGACCCTCACCATCGCCTTCAATTCGGCGGAATTCGCGGTGATCCCGGCTCTCGTCGGGAAGGACGACCTCGTGACCGCGAACGGACGTGTGCAGGCGAGCTTCTCTGCTGCCGCCGTGATCGGTCCGCTCGTCGCGGGAGCGCTCCTCGCTGTCGTCGCGTTGCCGCTCCTCATCCTTCTCGACGCGGCGTCGTTCCTCGTCTCGGCCCTCTCCGTCTGGCTGATACGTCGCGAGCTGCACGCACCGCGCGAGCATGTGACGAGCATCCGCGCCGACGTCGTCGAGGGGCTCCGCTACGTCCTGCGTCACCCCATCCTGCGCAACATCTCGGCGATGATGGCGCTCGTCAACTTCGTGTCGGTCACGACGTTCGCGCAGGGCGTGTACTTCGCGAAGACGCGGTTCGACGCGACCGACCCGCAGGTCAGCTTCTTCTTCTCCGCCGCCGGCGTCGGCGTCGTCGTCCTCTCGCTCGCTGCCGGATACCTGCGCCGTCGCCTCTCGTTCGGCGTCGTCGCGCTCGGCGCGCTCATGACGAGCGGCATTCTCACAGCGGCCCTCGCCGTCGTCCCCTCGTACGCGGGCGCCGTGGTGCTCGTCGCGGGGATGGCCGGCCTCGGGACGCTGTTCAACATCAACACCGCGAGCTTGCGGCAGGCGATCGTCCCCGAGCGCTTGCTCGGGCGCGTGCTCAGCATCGCATCGGTCCTCGCCTGGTCGGCGAACCCTCTCGGCGCGCTCCTCGGCGGCTATGCGATCCAGACCACCGGGAACGTGTCGCTCGTGTACGCCGTCATCGGCGTTCTGACGTTCACGATCGCCTTCTTCTTCTACGTCGCGAGCCCGCTCGGGCATGCCGAGCGGTACCTCGCGCCCGCCCCGGAGGCGGCCTCCTAGGACGCGTCGAGGGCGTCGCCGAGCTTCGCGTTCTCGCGCGGGTCGACCGGCACCGCCACGAGCGTCGGGCGGTCCGCGTCGAGCGCGCGGTGCAGCGCGGGGAGCAGCTCATCCGAGGCGCCGATCGCGACGCCCTCGATCCCGAACGAGCGCGCGAGGGCGACGAGGTCGGGGTTGGTGAACGAGACGCCTCCCGTCCGCCCGAACCGCCGCAGCTGGTTCGCCTCGATGACGCCGTAGCGGCCGTCGACGAGCACGACGCAGACGAACGGCGTGCCGAGGCGCTTCGCCGTCTCGAGCTCCTGAACGTTCATGAGGAAGCCGCCGTCGCCGCAGAAGGCGACGACGTTGCGCTCGGGCCGGACGAGCTTCGCGGCGATCGCGCCGGGGAGCGCGATGCCCATCGGGGCGTAGCCGTTCGCGACGATGACCGTGTTCGGGGCGTACGCCGGATAGAGGCGCGAGAGCCACACCTTGTGCGCGCCGACGTCGCTGATGACGATGTCCTCGTCGCCCAGCGCCGTGCGGAGGTCGGCGATGACCCGGCGGGGCCACATCGGGAACGCGTCGTCGCCCCGGACGCGCAGCTCCGGACGCCCGTAGGAGGGTGCCGCCCGCGGCGTGGTCAGGGGCGCGAGCGCCTCGAGCGAGTCGGCGAGCTCGCCGACGACCTCCGTCGCCACGACGTAGCTCGCGTCGATCTCGGCCGGGCGCGTGTCGACGTGCACGACGCGCTTATCGCCGTTCGGGTCCCACAGCGCCGGCGCCCACTCGATGAGGTCGTACCCGACGGATATCACGACGTCGGCGGCGGCGAGCTCGTCCACCATTGCGAGGTCGGCGCCCGGGCGCTGGAGGCCGACCGCCGGGAGCGTGGCCGGGTCGCGGTCGTCGAGCGCGCCCTTGGCCATGAATGTATGTGTCGCCGGGATGTGCGTGCGCGCGACGAACGCGCGAAGGGCCGAGACGGCGCCGTGCCCGGCGGCGTCGCGGCGGATCACGCCGTTCCCGACGAGGAGGAGCGGGTGCGAGGCGGCGTTGATGACGTCGGCGGCGGCGCGGATCGTGTCCTCGCGCGCCGCGGCGTAGCGCGTACGCCGGACGGGAATGGCCGTCCCGGAGGCCTCGTGGTCCGCGACGTCCTCGGGCAGCTCGATGTGGGTCGCGCCCGGCCGCTCGAGCCGCGCGAGACGGAACGCAGTGCGCACGACCTCGGGGGCGCCGCCGGGGAGGCCGATGCGCGCGTTCCACTTCACGACCGGCTTGAACATCGCGAGGACGTCGACGTACTGGTGCGAGCGCTTGTGGATCCGCTCGCGCCCCGCCTGCCCCGTGATCGCGACGAGCGGCGCGCCGTCGAGCGTCGCGTCGGCGACGCCGGTCAGGAGGTTCGTCGCGCCGGGGCCGAGCGTCGACAGACACACGCCGGGGTACGAGGTCAGCCGCCCCGCGACGTCCGCCATGAACGCCGCGCCCTGCTCGTGGCGCACCACGACCTGCTCGATCGTCTCGCTGTCCTCGAGCGCAAGGCCGAGCGCGAGCGTCTCCTCGCCGGGGAGCGCGAAGACGTGCCGCACGCCCTCGTTCTCGAGGCAGCGGACGACGAGCTCGGCGACCCGCATCGCTGGTGAGGGTAGTCGGCGGGATACTTTGGCGCCGGACCGGTCGCGGAACGGCCCGGAACGAACGCGCCATCGTCAGTCCGGGCCGCCGATGACGGGATCCGACCGTCATCGTCGGCCCGGCGTAGCTCCTTGCTCTCGCGCTCGAGCTCGGCGATGCGCTGCTCGTCCGCGCTGCTCACGCCCGGGCGGCGGCCACGGTCGACCTCCGCCTGGTCGACCGAGGTGCGTAGCGACTGGGGGCCGATGCCGAGCTGATGGTCGACGTGGGTGACGACGCCGTGACGCTCCTGCCTCTGCGCGATGGTCTCCTGGACCATGCGGACCGCTCGCTCACGACGCTCCGTCGAGTAGCGGTGCTGAGGGTCGTGATCTGGGCATGGCTTCAGCATCTCCGATCGCTGGAGCCTCCATCGGACCCAGGGCGGTTCGGCATAATCGGCCTCGAAGCTGAATGACCGCGCGATCCATGGTCCGCCGCTTTCCGCTTCTGAGCTACTTCGTGCTGGCGTATGTCATTTCCGTCGCCACCCTCATCGTGTTGGGCCCACCATCTCTCGCCGCAGGTGGCAGCCGCGACTTCCGTTCGCTGGCGGCATTTCCGCTCATGGTCATCTGGGTGGGCGCATGCGGGCTAAGCCTCACTGCGCTGGAGCGCGGACGGCAGGGCCTCCGCGACTTATGGCAACGGATGCGCCGAGCCCGGGTCGGTGTCCAGTGGTACGCAGCTGCCATCCTGATCCCGCCCGGGGCGATCCTCCTCGTGCTCACACTGCTCAGCCGACTGGTTTCGCCTGCCTTCACGCCCGGTCTCTATCCCGTCGGCATCGCCTACGGCGTCGTTGCCGCCTTCTTCGAAGAGATCGGCTGGAGTGGCTACGCGTACCCGCGCTTGCGTTCGCGCTTTGGTCCGCTCCCGGCTGCTCTTGCCTTGGGTTTGCTCTGGGGTCTGTGGCACTTCCCGGTGGTCGATTCGCTGGGTGCTGCCAGCCCCCACGGCCCCGACTGGCCGGCGTTCTTTGGCGCATTCGTCGCGCTTGTCGCCGGGCTTAGGGTGCTCATCTGCTGGGTCTACGACCACACGAACAGCGTGTTGCTCGCCCAGATGATGCATGCGAGCTCCACGGGCTTCCTCGTGGTACTGGGCGCCACGGCGGTGGATCCGGGCCAGGAGGCCCTGTGGTACCTGCTGGACGCAGCAGTCCTGTGGTCCATCGCAGTGGCCGTTGTGGCTTCGGCGAATATGTCGTCGACTCCGCCGTTGCGGTCCTGACAGCTCGAGCTGAGTGAGCATTTCTGGCGTAGCTATCCGATCACACGGATCACGTCAACACCAGACTGGAAAGCGCGCGTGCGCCCTCTTTGCCCCACGCGTATTCGCCTCACCCCTCGACCCCGCGGACGCGCTCACGATGGTCGAGGGCTGGCTCGCTCGGCCCAACGTCGCCGTGACGGATCCGACCGGTCGGCACCTTGCCCTCGTGCGCGAGATGGTCATGCCGTTCGGCACCGCCGGCGATCTGACCACTGACGCACATGTCGCCGCTCTCGCGAGAGAACACGGCGCGGAGCTGTGGTCGACGGACCGCGACTTCGCGCGCCTTCCTGGCGTGGACTGGCACGATCCACTCGGCTAGCGGTCCGGATCGGTAGCCTTCGCTCCCTGATCGACCGACGCCCGCGCCTCTACTACGGCTGGGTCCTCGTCGTCGTGCTCGGGTTCACCGAGATCGTGTCGTGGGGCGTCCTCTACTACTCGTTCAGCGTCTTCGTCGCCCCCATGTCCGCCGAGCTCGGCGGATCGCGCGCGGCGATCGCGGGCGCGCTCTCCGTCATGCTCGTCGTGTCCGGGATCGCCGGCGTCGCGGTCGGACGCTGGCTCGACGACCACGGCCCGCGGCTCCTCATGACCGCGGGATCCGTCGCGGCGGCCCTGTTGACCGTCGCGTGGTCGCGGGTCGGCGGCCTCCCGAGCTACTACGCGGTGTGGATCCTCATCGGCCTCGCCTTCGCGGCGACGAACTACTCGCCGGCCTTCGCGACGATCACCGTGTGGTTCCGCCGCTTCCGCGCGCGGGCGCTGACGGTCATGACGCTCATCGCGGGGTTCTCGAGCACGCTCTTCGTGCCGCTGGCGGCCTGGCTCGTCGCGACGCACGGCTGGCGCGACGCGCTCCTGTACCTCGCGGCGCTCCTCGCGGTCACGACCATCCCGATCCACGCGCTCGTCCTGCGGCGGCGGCCCTCGGACCTAGGCCTCGGTATCGATGGCGACGCCTTCGCACCTCCCGCGGGCGCGCCGCCGCCGGCGCCCGAGGTGAGCTCCTCCCTCCGTGAGGCCCTGAGACACCCGAGCTTCCCGTGGATCGCCGGAGCCTTCGCGATCTACGCGCTCGGCGTCGGCGTGGGCATACACCTCGTCGCCTTCCTCCATGACGAGGGCTACCCGCTCGCGTTCGCCGCCGCGGCGACCGGTGGCCTCGGCATCGCGCAGGTCCTCGGACGGCTCGCGTTCGCCCCCCTCGAGGAGCGGCTCCCGCAGCGGACGCTGGCGCTCCTCATCTACGCCGCGTGCCCGGTCGCGCTCGCGGTCCTGCTGCTCGTGCCGAACCCCGCGGGGGTCGTCGTCTTCGTCGCTCTCTTCGGCGCCGGGCGTGGCTCGGAGACGCTCCTCCGGTCGACGCTCGTCGCGCGCTACTACGGCGCGCGGCGCTTCGCGAGCATCTACGGCGTCCTCACGCTGTTCATGACCGGGACGCAGGCCCTGGCGCCGGTGGCGCTCGGCGTGGCGTACGACGCGGCGCGGACCTACGTGCCCGGCCTCTGGGTCCTCGTCGCGCTCCTCTGCGGCTCGTCGCTCTCCATCTACGTCGCGGATCGTCGCCGGCAGAGGACCGAGGAGGGAGGTACGGTCACCGTGACGGAGATGACGACGTGACGGACGGGACGCGTGCGCAGCTCCTCGACCGCTGGCGCAGCGACCTGAGCGGGTGGGGGATCCCGCGCGAGATCCTCGAGCGCGCGCCCGCCCCGCCGTGGCTCGCCGAGCGGTCCGTCTTCGTCCGCCGCGCCGCGGCGATGAAGGCGAAGCCACGCGGGAGCTCGCACCGTCGCGCGAGCGAGGCGCTGCCCGCGGGAGGCGCGGTCCTCGACGTCGGTGCGGGTGCCGGCGCGGCGTCGCTTCCGCTCCTCGAGCGCGCGGGAAGTCTCGTCGCCGTCGACCAGGACGAGGAGATGCTGCGCGACCTCGTCGCGCAGGCCGGCGCCGACGCGGCGAAGGTGACCACCGTCGTCGGCGGGTGGCCCGCCGTCGCGCCGCAGATCCCATCGGTCGACATCGCGGTCTGCAACCACGTCCTATACAACGTGCCCGACCTGGCCCCGTTCATCGGAGCGCTCGACGCCCACACGCGGCGGCGCGTGGTCATCGAGATCACCGCACGCCATCCCGTCGCCCGCCTCAACCCGCTGTGGAAGCGCTTCCACGGGATCGAGCGTCCGACCCGGCCGACCTGGGAGGACGCGGTGCCCGCGGTCGAGGCCGCCCACGGCTCGCCCGTGCGCGTCGAGCGCGAGCAACTGCCGCCGCAGCCGGTCTTTCAGCAGTGGGAGGAGGTCGCGGCATCGACGACGCGCCGCCTGTGCCTTCCGCCGGAGCGCAGCGGCGAGGTGGCGAGCGCGCTCATCGAGCTGACGGGCGCCGTCCCGACCGATCCGACGACGTGGTTCGGCCCCGGGCGCGACGTCGTGACGATCTGGTGGGACAGGTAGCTGCGCGTGCGGTGAGCGTCCGTCGTCGTCGCGCGGTCGCGTTGGCGCTCGTACCCTTGCCAGCGATGCCGTTCGACGAGAAGACGCTCTCGCGCCTCGCGCGGGCCGAGGAGGTCGAGATCGTCACAGCGGGGGCGCAGCCCGTCGTCATCTGGGTCGTCCTCGTCGGGACCGGCGTCTACGTCCGCTCGGTGCGCGGCGCGAAGGGGAACTGGTACCGCCACCTCGTCCGCGACGGCGTGGGTGAGCTTCGCGTCGACCGCGCGCGCCTCCCGATCAAGGCCACGCGGATCGAGGACGTGACGACGATCCACGCGGTGAGCCTCGCGTTGGAGCAGAAGTACCGCGATCCGGACTCGCTCGCGTCGATGCTCCGGTCGAACACCCTGCCGACGACGCTGAGGCTGGATCCGCGCTGACGGCGCTACGCCGTCACTAGCCTCCGATCCCCGCTCGCGAGACGTCCTCGTCCTGCTGCGAGGAGCCACCGCTCGCGCCGACGGCGCCGCCGCCGGGGAGCGGGAGCGCGCCCTGGCGCGGCGTGAAGCGTCCGCCGGTCACCGCCGAAACGGCGGCCGAGAAGGCGGGGTCCTTGCCGATGCGCTCGGCGAGCGCCGCGCTGGGCGCCTTCCACGCGGCCGCGGTGTAGGCCTTGCCCCACGCGATCTCGGGCGCCGTGAACGGCGCGCCGTCCATACGCTCGAGCGCGACGAGGTGTCCGCCGGCGTCGACGACGGCGATCGCCATGGGCACGCCGATCTCCTTCGCTTTCGCTCGTGCGCGCTCGATGATCGCTCGCGCTTCGTCAATGCCGGCCATCGTTCCCTCCCGCTGCGCGTGACTTCGCGAGACCGCCGCGGACCCTAGCGCGCGCCCGCCGCTACCGCAAAGACAAGGTGCGGAACGTCTAGCGGCCGGCCCGGTGAGGGTGGAAGCCGAACGGGATACTTGAGCCCTATGCCGCTCCAGCGCGTCTCGTTCCCCGTCCCGACCGGCCAGCTCGACGGTGCTCTCCACCTGCCGGAGCGGGAGGCGATCGGTGGATGCGCCGTGCTGCACGGCTTCGGCGGCGATCCCGATCAACCGCACGTCGTCGCGACGTGCGACGCGCTCGCGGCGAGCGGCGTCGCGGCGCTCCGCTTCGCCTTCCGCGACCACGAGCCGCCGCGGATGACGATCGACTCCGCCCTCGAGGATGCGGTGGGCGCCCTGCGCCTCCTGCGCGTGCATCCGCAGGTCGCGCAGCGCTACGCCGTCGTCGGATTCTCGTTCGGCGGCGCGGTCGCGGCGCTCGCCGCGGGACGTGACCACCGCATCGCCGCCGCGGTGCTCGCGGCGGCGCCGTCGATGACGCGGGGCGGCGCGGCCGGCTGGACCGGCGGCGGGAAGTGGCGTCCCGTCGCGGAGCTGTCGCACACGCGGGCGCGGGTCCTTCTCGTCTGGGGGACGGAGGACACGCAGGTCCCCTTCGCCGATGCCGAGAGCTACGACTCCGTCCTGTCGCAGGCGCGCGTGACGCACCGCGTCGTACGCATCGCCGGCGGGGACCACGACTTCGAGCCCGAGACGGCGCGCGAGCGGATGACCGCGACGGTCGCGGAGTGGATCGCGCAGAGCTTCACGGCGGGACGCCCCGCCTAGATCGAGAGGCTACGCGGGGCGCAGGACCGGGCGCGCGAACGTGTGCCCGCGCTCGCACATGAGGACGCTGTAGCGGACCGTCCGGCGGCCCTCCCAGCGCGTGCGCTGCTCGGGGCCGAACTTCGTCGTGCCGCAGCGCGGGCAGGCCTCGACGGCCCCGGTGCTCGGCTGCACGAGCCCGGCGGGCGGAGCCTCGCGCGCGCGTGTCGGCGGCAGCGACGTCGGCGTCTTCGCCGCTTCCTTCGCCAATGCGGCGGTGTCGAGGGAGGGCGCCTTCGCCGCGGTCGTCCGCGCGCCGGCGCGCGTGCCGCGGAGCGGCTTCGCCTGCGGCGTCGTCTTCACGACCGTCTTGGCGCTCGCCGGCTTCCGCGCGGGCGTGTCCTTCGCGCGCGCTTTCGTCGCTTTCGCCGGCGCGCTCTTCGTCGTCTTGCGCGAGGTCGGGCTCATGCGGGCTCGCCTCCCTCTGGCGGCAGCCTATCCCACCGCACGGCCGGACCCCCACTCGGGCGGGACGCTGACGAAGCGCGCGTCGAGGCCGCGCACGGAGGCGCACCCGAGAAGGCGGAGCGTGCGGACGACGTCGGCGCGCAGGATGTCGATCGCGCGGGCGACGCCGGGGCCGCCGTCCGCCGCGAGGCCGTACGCGTAGGCGCGGCCCACGAGGACGGCGCGGGCGCCGAGGCAGAGCGCCTTCACGACGTCGCTTCCGCGCCGGATGCCGCCGTCGACAAGGACCGGGACCCGGCCGTCCACCGCGGCCAGGACCTCGCCGAGGACGCGGATCGTCGGAGGCGCGTCGTCGAGCTGCCGCCCGCCATGGTTCGAGACGACGATCGCCTCGACCCCGGCGGCGACCGCAGCCCGCGCGTCCTCGGCGGTGAGGACGCCCTTGACGACGATCGATCCGCCCCAGACCTCGCGGATCCAGTCGAGGTCGTCCCACGTCACGACGGACTCCTCGAGGGCCGGCCCGACGTCGACGTACTTCATCGGCCCGTCCGGCAGCACGACGTTGGGGAACCGCATGAGGCCGCCGTCACGGAGGACTCCGTAGAGCCACCGCGGACGCACGAGGAACTGCGGCGCGAATCGCAGCCGCTCGAGCGGCGCGCCGCCGAGGAGCTCCTTGATGCCGTTGCGCAGGTCGCGCTCGCGCATCCCCGACATCCCGGTGTCGATCGTCACGAGGAGAGCCGAGTAGCCCGCGGCGCGCGCGCGGGCGATCGCCTTGCGCGCGACGTCGCGGCCGCCGACGAGGTAGAGCTGGTACCACAGCGGTCCGCTCGACCCGGCGCGCACTTCCTCGATCGTCGAGCCGGAGAGCGTGGACAGGGAGTAGATCGTGCCCGCCTCGCCCGCCGCGCGCGCCGCGACGACCTCGCCGCGGGGGTAGAAGAGTCGCGTGCTGCCGAGGGGCGCGAGGATGAACGGGAGCGCGAGCCGCGTGCCGAGGACGGTCGTCGTGAGGTCGCACTCGTCGAAGGCGACAGCGCCCCGCGGGCGGAAGGTGATCTCCTGGTAGGCGCGCAGATTCGCGCGCAAGGTGGCCTCATCCTCGGCGCCGCCGTCGATGTAGTCGAAGACGATCCGCGGCACGCGGGCTTTCGCGCGGCGCCGCAGGTCGGCGATGTTGAGGACGTCGTGCCGCGTGAGGATCGCGCTCACGGAGCGGAAGCGTATGACCTGTCGAGCAGGTCCATGAGGTGCAGGACCTCCGTCCGCATCCCGCTCTCGCGTATGCCGGCCTCGAGCTGCATGAGGCAGCCGGGGTTCGCGGTCACGAGGATGTCCGGAGCGGCCGCGCGCAGGTGCTCCATCTTGCGGTGGAGGAGCTTCCGCGAGAGGTCGGGCTGGCTCACGTTGTAGATGCCGGCGCTTCCGCAGCACCAGTCGGCCTCCGCGAGGGGAACGATGCGCAGGCCGGGGATCTGGGCGAGGAGCGCCTTCGGCTGCGCCGACACCTTCTGTCCGTGAAGGAGGTGGCAGGGCTCGTCGTACGCGACGTTGGCGTCGAGCGGCCCGGGCGCGGCCGTCAGGCCCAGGTCGGCGAGGATCTCGCTCGCGTCCTTCACCTTCGCCGCGAAGCGCTCCGCGCGCTCGGCCCACCGCGCGTCGTCCTTGAGGAGCCAGCCGTACTCCTTGAGGTTCGCGCCGCAGCCCGCGGCGTTCACGACGAACGCGTCGACGTCGAGCGGCTCGAGCGCCGCGATGTTGCGCCTCGCGAGCTCGCGCCCCGCGGCGCGCTCGCCGGCGTGCACGTGGAGCGCGCCGCAGCACGTCTGCCCCTCCGCGACGACGACCTCGATGCCGTTCCGCGCGAGCACGCGCGCCGTCGCGGCGTTCGTCGCGCCGAAGGCCGCGCGCTGGATGCAGCCCTCGAAGAGCGCGACGCGCGCGCGGCGCGTCCCCGCGGCGGGGAACAGGAGCGGGAGAGCGGGGGCCGAGGGGCGCCCCGCGGGGACGAGGTCGAGCGACCCGGCGAGACGGGCGGCGAGGGGCACGCGGCGGCCGACGAGCCGCAGGAGCGCGCCCGCACCGAGATCGCGCGCCGCGTAGGTCAGGCGTGTGACGAAGGCGAGCCGCCGCGGGTGGGGCAGGAGCTGGTCGAGCGCGAGCCAGCGGACGAAGTGCGCCATCGCTCCGCGCCGGCGTGTCCTCTCGACCTGCGAGCGCGCCGCTTCGACGAGCTTCCCGTACTCGACGCCCGACGGGCACGCCGTCTCGCAGGCTCGGCAGTCGAGGCACTGGTAGACGTGGCGCTCGAACGCCGCGTTCTGCGGCGCGATCCGTCCTTCCCAGGCGTCCTTCATGAGGCGGATGCGGCCGCGCGGCGAGTCGGCCTCGATGCCGAGCACCGCGTACGTCGGGCACGTAGGGAGGCAGAAGCCGCAGTGGACGCAGCGCTGGATGAGCTCCTGCGCCGGAGCGTCGCCATCGAGGTAGAGCGCCGCCGGACGGATGACCGTGTCAGCCAACGGCGGACCTCCCCGGCTCGAGGACGCCCGCCGCGTCGAACGCCTCCTTGAGCCGGCGCATGAGGAAGTCACCTCCGGGCCGCGCGCCGCTCCACGCGGCCAGCCGCGGGCGCAGCGACGCGTCGCGCCTCTCGACGCGCGCGCTCCCGCCGACGACGGCCGCGGCGGCGAGGAGCGTGTCGGCCGAGCGGAGGACGGCGGCCTCGTCGCCGCGGAGGTGCACACGGACGATCGCGCTCCCCGCGTCGACGACACAGCGCGCGAAGGCGTCGAGCGTGGCGGCGCTCTCGGTGAAAAAGCGCTGCGCGGCGAGCGGCAGCGCCGCGCGCACGAGGACGCCGTCGACGGCGGTCGCGGGGAGCTCGCGGGCCGCGGCGACGCGAGCGTCGTCCTCCGTCCGCTCGCACACCGCGCGCGCGTCCTTGGCCGCGCGCGCCGTCTCGTCGATCGCGCGCTCGACGTGCGGCCGCGGGCCCTCGGCGGCGATGAGCAGGCTCCAGCGTCCATGCGCCGCCTCGACGACGAGCGCGGTGGGTCGGACCGCCGTGTGCAGCAGGTGGTCGGCGATGGCGAACGCCGCGGCCGCGCCGGAGCAGCGCGCGACGGCGAGAGCGCGCGCCTCGGGACGCGGCAGCACCTTGAACGTCGCTTCCGCGATGACGCCGAGGGTCCCGAGCGATCCGACGAAGAGCTTGTTGAGGTCGTAGCCGGCGACGTTCTTGACGACGCGGCCGCCGCCGCGCGCGACGGTGCCGTCCGCGAGCGCCGCGACCGTGCCGATGAGCAGGTCGCGCACGCCGCCGTAGCGGAGGCGCGCGAACCCGCTGCTGTTGGACGCGACGATCCCCCCGACGGTCGCGGCGGCGGCGTGGGGCGGATCGAGCGGGAGGACCTGCCCGTACGCGGCGAGGGCACGCTGGAGATCCGCGAGCGGCGTTCCCGCGGCGGCCGTGACCGTGAGGTCCGCGGGGACGTGGTCGACGATCCCGCTCATCGCGCCGGTCTCGAGGACGAGGTCCGTCGGGAGGAGCTCGCCGAGGTAGGACTTCGTGCCCGCGCCGCGGATACGCACGGTGTGCCGCTCGCGCGACGCCGCGGCGAGGGCGACGGCGCATTCGGCGGCGCTGGCGGGTCGCAGCGCCGTCGCGACCGCGGTCATCCGCCCGCGCGGCGCAGGTCGTACTCCTTGCACCGTCCGGGTGTGGGGAAGACCTTCCCCGGGTTGGCGAGGCCGAGCGGGTCCCACGCCTCCTTGATCCGGCGCATCGCCGCCAGGTCGCTCGGCGCGAACTGCATCGTCATGTAGCAGTTCTTCTCCATACCGACGCCGTGCTCTCCGGTGAGCGACCCTCCCGCGTCGATGCACGCTTCGAGGATCTCGCGGCCGGCCTCCTTCACTCGCTCGAGCTCCGCGGCGCCGTGCGATCCGTCGAACAGTACGAGGGGGTGGAGGTTGCCGTCGCCGGCGTGGAACACGTTCGCCACGCGCAGGCCGTACCGCTGCCCGACGTCCTTCACGTGCCGCAGGATCGCCGGCAGGCGCGTCCGCGGGATGACGCCGTCCTGCACGTAGTAGTCGGGCGCGAGCCTGCCCATCGCGGCGAACGCGCCCTTGCGTCCCGCCCACAGCCGCTCGCGTTCGAGCGCGGTGCGCGCGACACGGACCGTGCTCGCGCCGTGGGTCCGCACGATCTCCAGGATCCGATCGCGCTGATCGTCGAGACCGTCGCGCACCCCGTCCACCTCGACGAGGAGGATCCCTCCCGCGTCGAGAGGGTAGCCGGCGTGCACCGCGGCCTCGACCGCCTCGACGGCGAGCGCGTCCATCATCTCGATCGCCGCGGGGACGATCCCCGCGCCGATGATCGCGGACACGGTCTCCGACGCCTGGTCCAGGTCGGGGAACGCCGCCATGATCGTGCGCCGGTCCTCCGGGAGCGGCGTCAGCTTGACCGTGATCTCCGTCACGACCCCGAGCGTTCCTTCGCTGCCGACGAAAGCGCCGACGAGGTCGTAGCCCTCGCCCTCGAGCGCCTTGCCGCCGAGGCGGACGACGGTCCCGTCCGAGAGGACGACCTCGAGGCCGGTGACGTGGTTCGTCGTCACTCCGTAGGCGAGCGTGTGGGGGCCGCCGGAGTTCTCCGCGACGTTGCCTCCGAGCGTGCAGGCCTTCTGGCTCGACGGATCCGGCACGAACGCGAGCCCGTACGGCGCGACGGCCGTCGAGAGGTGCAGGTTGACGAGTCCCGGCTGGACGACGGCGCGCAGACCGGGGACGTCGATCTCGAGGATCCGCGCCATGCGCGCGAACGAGATGATGACGCCGCCGAAGACGGGGATCGCTCCGCCCGAGAGCCCGGT
>JAJYLV010000098.1 GCA_021787445.1 Chloroflexota bacterium
CTACCGCGGGGAGAACGGGCCGATGGCGGCGCCGAACTGCGTCCAGATGGCCGTCACTCGGCCACGCGTCGCCGCGATGCGATCGAGCAGTTTCGGAGAAGCGCCGTCGGCGGCGCGTCCCTAGCCTGCGAGAGCGTCCCGTATGGGAACAGGACAGGAGGATGGAACGATGATCGACCGGCTGAACGTCTTCACGCTCTACGTGCTCGACAAGGACGAGGCGCTCGACTTCTACGTGAACAAGCTCGGGCTGGAGAAGGGCCAGGACTTCGCCCAGGGCTCCTACCGCTGGGTGACCGTGCGCGTCCCGGGCTCTGGCATCGAGATCTCGCTCGAGGAGCCGGGTGCCCCGCTGCACGACGACGCCACCGCCGCGCAGCTCCGCGAGCTCATCACGAAGGGCGCGATGGGCCAGATCGTGTTCCTGTCGAGCGACGTGCGCGGCCTCTACGCGAAGCTTCAGGAGCGCGGCGTTGCCGACTTCACGCAGGAGCCGACGGAGCACTTCTACGGCACCGACCTGGGGCTCCGTGACCCCTTCGGGAACGCCATCCGGATCCTCCAGCAGGGGAACGTCGCGCAGAAGGCGATGGCCTGAACATGGCTTCGAGGTCGAAGGCCGCCGGCAAGTCCGCGAAGAGCGCGACCACGAAGGGGTCCGAGGGATTCACGCCCGAGGAGCGGGCGGCGATGAGGGCCCGGGCCCGCGAGCTGAAGGGCAAGGCGGAGGGGGAAGAGGCGGTGCTCGCGGCGATCGCCGCGATGCCGGCGCCGGACCGGGCCCTCGCGAAGCGCGTGCACGCGATCATCACGTCCACCGCGCCCGGCCTATCGCCGAAGACGTGGTACGGGATGCCGGCCTACGCCAAGGATGGCAACGTCGTCTGCTTCTTCCAGAGCGCCGACAAGTTCAAGGCGCGCTACGCGACGCTCGGCTTCAGCGACAAGGCGCACGTCGACGACGGCGCGATGTGGCCGACGAGCTACGCGCTGACGAAGCTGACGGACGCCGAAGAGGCGCGGATCGCCGCGCTCGTGACGAAGGCGGTCGGCTGAGGACGGCGTCGGCGGCGGACGGCTACCGGAACTCCACCGACCGCTTGGAGTTGCCGTACCAGAAGCCTTCGATCGCGCAGCGCGATGCCGCGCCGGTGTCCAGGCTCGCTCCCGCCGCGATGAACAGCGGGACGAAGTGGTCGACCGTCGGGTGGGCGTAGCGCGCCGCCGGACCCTTGGCCTTGTAGTCGACGAGGGCGTCGAGGTCGCGCCGCGCGAGCGCCTCGGCGGCCCACTGGTCGAACTCCACGAGGGCCGGCGGCAGGCTTTCGCCGCTCGTGATCCGTCGGATCGCGTCGAAGCTGTGCGTCATGAAGCCGCTGCCCATGATGAGGACGCCTTCGTCGCGTAGCGGTGAGAGGCGCCTGCCGATCTCCATGAGCATCCGCGGATCCTCGGTCGGCAGCGAGATCTGCACCACCGGAACGTCGGCCTTCGGGTACATGAAAAGGAGCGGCGTGTAGGCCCCGTGGTCGAGGCCCCGCGCGGGGTCGTCGCGGACCGGCGTCATGTCGCCGAGGAGCGCGCGGACGCGCTCGGCGACGTCGGGTGCGCCCGGGGCGGGGTACTGGATGCGGTAGTAGCGCTCGGGGAAGCCGTAGAAGTCGTACACGAGCGGGACGGTCGTCGTCGCCCCGATCGTGAGGGGAGCGGACTCCCAGTGGGCGGACACGACGAGGATCGCTCTCGGCCGCGGCAGCCGCTCCGCCCACTGGGCGAGCTCGCGCGGCCAGTCCTTCTCGTCCACGAGCGGTGGCGCCCCGTGTCCGAGATACAGCACCGGCATCCTCGAGGTGCGGTCGCTCGGACCCTCGTCCCTCTGCTCCACGCCTTGGGAACTCGTTATCGCGAGGAGTTATTCCGCGGCGTGGAGGATGCCGATCCTAGATGCGGTGCGCGGTACGAAGTCGCTCCCTCAGCTCGTCGAGCGTGAGGCCGTCGATCCTGTCCCATTGGTGGTCGCGCTTCGCGCCCGCCGGGCAGAAGGCCCACTCCTTGCCGTTCAGCGTCACCGGGTTCGCGGAGGGATCGTCCATCGGATCGCGCGCGGGCTTCTGGTGATCGGGGTTCCGACAGAAATGGTGGATGAGTGTGAGGCGCGCCATGTGCCCTTCCCCAGCTCCTGATCCATCGTGGATCGGATAGATACGACCATGCCGCCGCTTGCCCGTCCAGCAGTGTCGAAACGGCCACTATCGCGGCTCCGCGATGAAGCGGCGGCATACGCTCTGCGAAGTGCATCTCCGTATATGACCGTGCCTGCTGGCCGACATGCGCCTCGCCTCACCGCCCGTCAAGCCGAGGTGGTGGGCCTCGTCGCGCGTGGCTTCACCAACGAGCAGATCGGCGGACTCCTGGGGATCAGCGAACGCGGCGTCCGGGCGCAGATCTCGCGTCTCCTCAAGCGATTCGGTGTCCCCAACCGGACGGGCCTCACGCGCGCCGCCCTCGAGTCCGGGTTCGGGTTCGATGTCGCCGAGCTGTCGCGCGCCGCGCGCCTCGGCGTCCAGCCGCAGGTCGCGATCCCACCCGCCCAGGAGGCGCGTCTCTACGACGCCGCGCCCTTTATGGTCGCGATCATGTCGCCTGATGACCTCAGGATCACATACGCGAACAGACGGTTCGCGCAAACCCTCGGCTGGCGCGCCGAGCGCGTCATGGGCAAGAGCTACGCGGACATCTTCCCCGACGCGTCACCCGAACGCGTGGCCGCGCGCGACCGGGCGGCACGTGAAGGGGTGCTCAAAGGGATCGACCACGAGGTGACGAGCTGGACGCAGGAGGACGGATCGAGCGCGTCCGCCGTGCTCACGTACATCATCCACCCGCTATGGACGCTGACGGGGACGATCGATGCGCTCCTCTTCATCGGCTCCGCGCACCCCGGCTCGGGCGGTGGGCGAGGCTCGGTGTCGCGAATACCTTCCCGCCGCGTCATGAGCCCGGCACCGCCGGGGGCGGCCACGGAAGGTCACGGGCGCCCGGCTCGCCGCGATCGCCTGTCGCATCGTGGCCGCCTTCGACGCCGATGAGCCTTGCGACCGCGCCGTCGCTCTCGTGCACGCCCGTCGCGCGAGCCTCGTGCACCTCCCACAGGAGATCGTCGTGACCATTGACGAGCGGCGCGTCACGGATGATGCGATCGATCCGCTAGCCGATCGACACGGTCGCGTGGTGATCGGTATCTCTTAGATCCATCTCATCACGCGCGGCACGCGATCCGCGACGCTCGACCCCGATGAGAGCCATCACGCTCCCGGGCGTCCGAAGCTGCGGTGCCGCGCGCACGGTCGCCCGCGAGGCGAGCGGATCGTGGGTGACCGTCGCGCTCGTCGCGATCGCGGCGCTCGCGACGGTCCTCAACACGTGGAGCCTCAGCGCCAACGGCTATGGCAACAGCTACTACGCGGCCGCGTCGCTCGCGGCGTCGAAGAGCTGGTCCGCGGCGTTCTTCGGCTCCCTCGACGCCGGGAACTTCATCACCGTCGACAAGCCGCCGCTCGCGACGTTCGTCAGCGGGCTCTCGGTGCGGCTCTTCGGACTGAGCCCCTGGAGCGTGCTCCTGCCGCAGGCGATCGCGGGCGTCGCGGCCGTCGTCATCCTGTTCCAGACCGTCCGGCGCTCGTTCGGCCCCGTCGCGGCCGTCATCGCCGGCGTCGTCATGGCGCTCACGCCCGTCGCCGTGCTGATCTTCCGCCAGAACCAGCCGGACGCGCTCCTCACGCTCCTCCTGGTGGCCGCCGCCGCGGTCTTCTGGCGCGGCGTCGAGACGGGGCGCATGCGCTGGGCGATCGCCGCGAGCGTCCTGCTCGGCTTCGCCTTCCTTACCAAGTACCTCCAGGCGTACCTCGTCGTCCCCGCGTTCGCCCTCGTGTGGATCGTCGAGGCGCGCGCGTCGCTGCGGCGGCGCATCGCCGGCCTCTTCGCGGCCGGGCTCGCGCTCCTCGTCGCCAGCGGCTGGTGGGTCGTCCTCGTGGATCTCATCCCGGCTTCGGCCCGTCCCTACGTCGGCGGCAGCACGACGAACTCGGCGCTCGAGCTCCTCCTCGGGTACGACGGCTTCCAGCGGATCTTCGGCTTCCTGCGCGGCGGGCGCTTCGGCCGGCCCGCCGGGGCCGACGGTGGCTTCTTTGGCGGCCCTGGTGGCTTCGGCGGCGGGCTGCCGTTCGGCACGGCTCCCGGCGGCTTCGGTTTCGGCGGTGCGCCCGGCGTCTTCCGGCTGTTCACCCCGGAGTTCATCGGCCAGGTCGGCTGGCTCATCCCGGTCGCGCTCTTCGCGCTCGTCGTCGGCCTCGTCCTCCACGCGCGCGCACCGCGCGGAGGCGTCCGCGCCGCCTATCTCTTCTGGGGAACGTGGCTCCTCGGCGCGGCCGCCGTCCTCAGCTTCATGTCGGGGATCATCCACTCCTACTACACCGTCATGCTCGCGCCGGCGATCGCGGCGCTCATCGGCGCGGCGGTCGTCGACCTGTGGCGGCTGCGCTCGCGCTCGATCCTCGGATCGGCCGGCCTCGCGGCGATGTTCTTCGGCAGCGCGTGGATCGGCTCGCGCATCCTCGCGCTCACGCCCGGCTTCGCGCCGGGGCTCGCGACGGCGGCGCTCCTCGCGGCGGTCGCCGCGTCGGCGGCGATGCTCCTTCCCGCGGCGCGGTCGCGGAGGCTCGCGGTCGCGGGAGTGGCGGTGGGGATGGCGGCGATGCTCGCCGGCCCGGCAGCGTACGCGGCGGAGACGGTCACGACGCCGACGGGCGGGGCGATGCCGAGCGCCGGCCCCTCGATCCAGGGCTTCCGCAGAGGCGGCGGCGGGGTGTTCGTCCGCCGCGCCAACGGCGTCCCGCAGGCGCTCACGCCCCCGTCGGGGTTCGCGCCGCGCGGTCCTCGCGGCGGCGGCCCCGGCGAGGCCTCGTCCGAGCCGAGCGCGCTCACGGACTTCCTCGTACGGAACAGAGGCGGCGCGACGTGGGTCGTCGCCGTGCGCGGCGCGCAGCAGGCGGCATCGCTCGAGCTGGCGACGCGCGAGCCGGTCATGGCGATGGGCGGGTTCTCCGGATCCGACCCCGCGCCGACGCTCGACCAGCTGAAGGCGTACGTCGCGAGCGGACGGCTGCGCTACGTCCTCATCGGAGGGCGCGGCGGCTTCGGCGGCTTCGACGGCGGACGGGGCGACGCATCCGCCGTCGACGCGTGGGTGCAGCAGAACGGCACACCGGTCGACCTGCCGGGTGTGAGCGGCACGCTCTACGACCTCGGGGCGCAGCGGTACTAGCTGTAGTCGCTCCCGCGGGGGAGCGCGAGCGCGAACGTGCTCCCGCGCTCTGAGGTCTCCTCGAGGACCAGCGTGCCGCCGTGCGCCTCCGCGATCCGCCGGCTGATGTGGAGCCCGAGCCCCGTCCCTCCGAAGCTCCGCCCGCGCGGCAGCTGAGAGAAGGGCTTGAAGAGCCTCTCCTGCTCATCGGGAGCGATCCCGGCGCCCTGATCCTTCACCCGCAGGACCGCCTCGGCGCCCTCCACGCGCAGCGAGACCTCCACGCGCGTGCCCGGGCGTGTGTGGCGGAGGGCGTTCGAGAGGAGGTTGTCGAGGATCTGGTCGATGCGGTCGGGATCGACGACGGCGCGCACCGGTGTGTCCGGTACGTCGAGCACGATGCGCTCGCTCTCGGCGTGGCGCTCCGCCGCGATGTGCACCATCGCCGCGACGTCCGTCGGCATCGGCTCGAGCGGGATGGTGCCGCTCTCGAAGCGCGCGACGTCGAGGAGGTCGCGGATGAGCCGCACCATGCGCGTGCACTGGCGCTCGATCGCCTCGAGCGACGACGCGACGCGCTCGGTGTCGTGCACCTGCCGTCGCGCCATCTGGACGAAGCCGAGGATCGCCGTGAGCGGCGTGCGCAGGTCGTGGTTCGCCATCGTGAAGAGCTCGCGACGGCCGCGCTCCAGCTCGGTGATCTGCGTGATGTCGTTGAAGACGAGCACCGCGCCGCGTATCTCGCCGGCGGGACCGAATAGCGGCGAGGCGTTCGTGAGCATGACGCTGACGCGCCCGTCCGGCCGGCGCAGCCGGATGCGCACCCCCGTCACGGTCTCGCCGCGCAGCGCCCTCCGCGCGGGGACGTCCTCGAGGGCCAGGGGAGCGCCGTCCTCGAGCTCGGGCGCGAAGCGCGTGACCGCCTCCTCGAGCGTCCTCACGTCGGGTCCCGCGAGCTCGATCCGCTGCCGGTTGGAGAGCTGGACCCTCCCCTTGACGTCGTAGACGACGACGGCGACCGGTAGCGCGTCGAGGACCTGTCCCAGCCACGCCGCGTCGAGCTGGGGGTCGCGCTCTTCCATGAGCGAACGAGTATCCGTCCGGCCCTAAACTGCGGCGCGGTGCCGGTGCACATCGATGGGCCCCTCCACGCGGAGCGCGCCGGCCGCCACGGTCCGCCGCTCATCCTCATCCACTCGCTCCCGAACGACCACAGCGTGTGGCTCTACCAGATCGCCCACTTCGCGACGTCCTTCCGGGTCGTTGCCGTCGACCTTCCCGGCCTCGGACGCTCGCCGCGGGCGCGCGATGGTCTCTCCATGCGCGACCTCGCCGACGCCTGCTGGGACGCGCTCGACGAGATCTCGAACGAGCCCTCGGTCGTCGTCGGGCTCTCGATCGGCGCCGGGATCGCGAAGTACATGGCCGCCGGCCGGCCGGAGCGGACGCGCGCGCTCGTGCTCACCGGTGCGGGCTACGCCGAGCGGAACGGCGCGCTCGCGTCGAAGGGGATCCTCCGCCACGAGCCGGGGTACACGGAGAAAGGGATCGCCTACCGCCGGACGCAGCTCGAGGGCAACTACAGCGAGGCCTTCCGGTCCTCGCCGCTCGGCCGCTACTTCGTCGACCTCTTCGCCGAGCGCAACGACACCGCCGACCCGGCGAGCATCCTCGCCCTGCTGCGCGCGCACGACCCCGCGGACCCCGACTGGCTGCACCCCGCCATCGCCGCGCCGACGCTCGTCGTCGTCGGCGGCCTCGATCGCTCACGCGCCGCGCAGGAGGCGCTCACCCGACACATCCGCGAGGTCGAGCTCGTCGTCCTCGAAGGCGCCGGGCACTGCTGCAACATGGAG
>JAJYLV010000014.1 GCA_021787445.1 Chloroflexota bacterium
CCGGTCGGGACCGCGGCATCGAACTCGATGCCGCCAATGCGAAGAGTGGGGCGACCTCCTTCCGGACGTCGACCTCGGTGAAGGCCCCCCCATCGATCAGGACCCGCGAGGAGATAGTCCACGTGATGCGACGCTGGACCTCAGGTGACGCCTCCGACCAGGTCGAGGCGAAGTCCATCGCCATCTGAGTCGCCTCGAGGATCCTGCGCTCCTCGGGCAGCTGTTCGACGCGCCCGAGTTGCGCGCGGAGATCCGCGAGCTGCGCGCGGTAGTCGTCCTCCTCGAGCGCACCCCAGGTGAACGCGTCAGTGATCCGCTTAATCGCGACGCGGAGCCGCGCGGCTTTCCCAGCATCAGCTCCGCGAAGCATGTACGCGCGGACGAGCTTCGCGATCCGCGCGCGGTCCTTGTCGCGCAGCGTCGTCGCCTTCGTGAGCCAGGTCCCGAACTCGCGCTCGAGGTCCACCGCCGAGACCGAGGGCTGCTCGCATCCAGCGTGCTGCTGCGCGTTGCGACAGCGCATCCGCTGCTTCGACATCGAGGTCACCTTCCCACCGCAGCGGCAGCGCGCCCCGGAGAGCGGGTAGGCGCGCGCGGCCACGTCATGGCCGTTCGTGCGCGTGCGCCGGCGCCGCATCGCCTGGAGCTCCTGGTACGTCTCGAGCGGCATGAAGCCGTCGAAGGCCGCGCGTCGCAGTTCCGTGCCACCGCGCTTGCGCCGGTAGCCAAGGTAGCCGGCGTTCATCGGGTTCGCGAGCACGTTGCGCCACCACTCATCGGTGAGGGCGCGGCCGCGCGGTGTGCGATAGCCCTCGCGGCCCGCCCACCGCGCGAGTTCGCCGAAGCCAACCTCGCCGGTGAGGTAGCGGCGCGCGCCCTCGAGGACGATCGCGCTGAGCTCCAGGTGCGGCTTGTAGCTGTAGATCGGTGAGCCCTTCGTGTTCGTACTCGTCTGCACCGCGATGAAGGTCTCCGGCACGCGCCCGAGCGGCAGCCCGCGCTCGTGCTTCTCGCGCAGCCCGACCCCGACCCAAAAGCCGATCGTGTCCGAGGCGAACTCATCCGCCGCTTCCATGAGGCGCTCGGCAAACTTCCCCTCGGGCCGCTCGACGTCGAACGGCGCGTTCAGCGCAAGGACCGTGACGCCGCGCGCGCGGAGCTCGTCCTTGTAGCGGCGCGAGATCAGCGCGTTGCGGGCCCAGCGCGAGGTGTGGAGCACGAGGACGGTGGCGATCTTCCCGCCGCGGGCGAGCGCGAGCAGATCCTGGAACGCGACGCGGTCCTCGCGGCGCCCGCTCATGAGGTCGAGGAAGACGTGCTCGGCGGGGATCCAGAGATGCCGCGCGGCTGCTGCCTCGAGCGTGCCCTTGAGCTGCGCCGTGGGCGAGAAGCCCTCGACCTGCTCGCGCTTGGACTCGCGCATGTACACCGCGCCGACGGCCCAGCCTTCGTTGTCGGCGGCTGCGGCGGCGTACGCCTCCCAGACCTGCGCGAGCTCAGGACGCAACGTCATGTAGCTCCTCCCGGCGTCGCTCGCGCTCCGCCTGGCGCCTCACGCCCTCCTCGGCGAGGATCGCCAGCAGCTCCTCGAGCGGGTCGCCGCCGACACTATCGGGCGCGGGAACTCCATCATCCGGGCGTCTCTGCGCGCCGGCGCGTCGCCGAGCGGCCCGGTGGGTATCCCGGGCCAAAGAGGAGCGTTCGGCGGGGCGTTCCTGGGTGGGTATCCCGCGAAACCGAGCGCGATGTAGGCGCGTGGGACTCCGACGGGCCGGGACCGGCGCGCCAGCTTTCGAGGCCGGGGTGGGGTCTTGAGGTCGTTGGGTGGCGCAGGGAGGTCCTGGGTGGCGCAGCAGGACCACTTTCCGAAACTCCCCCTATAGCGCTGCTATGGGGAAGTTCCGGAAACACCCTCTGCTGCGCCACCTGAAGGTCGCTGCGCCACCCGCACGTCACAGCGGCAGCTCCGAGTCGGGCTCGTCCTCGAGGATCGCGTCGTCGCGATGCTCGCCGGTGGCCACGAGCCGCTGCTGCTCGCGCAGGCCGATGCCCTGACGGATTCGCACGCCCTTCGCGCCCTTCGCCGCCGGGAAGCCGTGCCGGTCGAGCCGGTTCGCGAAGCCGCGCTTCGCGAGAGGACGGCGCTCGCCCGCGGCCTTCGCCCACACCGAGTAGCCCGCGTACAGCTCCTCCATCGTCGCCCACGCGTCGGCCTCGACGACGCAGCACTCGGCGACGAAGTCGGCGACCGGATCCTGCGCCTCGCGGTAGCCGCGGGTCGCGGCGTCGATGACCGGCGGCATGCCGAGCCCCTCGCGCTGCCAGAGGAGACACCCGGCGACGGCCCACGCGAGCACTGCGGGTCCGCCGACCTTCGGGTCGCGCAGCGTGAGCTTGATCTGTGGGTCGCGCTGCTCGCGCGGGACGGGATGGACGAAAGGGACGAGCCGCAGCCTTCGCCACACCGCGTCGTCGTCGTCGCGCACGCGCGGCGCGTCGTTGGCGAAGATCCACAGCTTGAACTGCGGGCGGAACTCGAAGTGGTCGCGGTAGAGGTGCCGCGCGACGACCGTGTCGCCGCCGGTGAGCTGCTTCACCAGGCCCTCGGCCATGTGGCGGCCCTGGTCGACCTCGACGCCGACGACGAGCCGCCGTCCGTGGAGGCGCGCGATGTCCGCGCGCGGCGCGCCCCCGTCGCGGTGCGAGAGGAGGAACGTCTCGGGGTCGGCGGTCGCCGCGTAGTCGCCGAGCGCGGCGCGGAGCGCCTCGGCGAGCGTCGTCTTCCCGCCGCCTGTCGGGCCGTGTGCGATGAAGATGACCTCCTCGCGCGTGTCGCCGCAGAGGCCGTAGCCCGCGGCCTTCTGCACGTAGCGGATGAGCTCGGCGTCGCCGCCGAAGGTCTGGAAGAGGAAGGCGTCGAAGAGGTCGAGCCGCGCCTCCGCGTCGTAGGCGACCGGCGCGAGCTTGGTCACGAGGTCCTCGCGACGGTGCGGTCGCAGCGCGCCGGTGCGGAGATCGATCGTCCCGTTGGCGACATTGAGCAGCCAGGGCTCGGCGTCGAGGTCGTCCGCGCGCAGCGCGACCCGCGCGTCGGACTGCGCGAGCGCGATCATCGCCGCGATCTTCGAGGCGGCTTCGCTCCGCACGGCGTGCGCGGCGAGCTCCTTGCGCCGTGCCGCGCTCGTCGCGGCCTCGGCCTCGCGGTAGATGGCGCGCGCGGTGTCCTTCGCGCGCCGCTCGACCTCGCCCGTGTCATCGGTCCGCCAGCGACGGCCGTCCCAGATGTGCCACTGGCGCGTCGCGGCGACGTAGCGCAGGTCGGAGGCGTGTCGCTGGACGAGCCGCTCGCTGTTCGCGAGGTCGGTGCAGCCGTGCTCGGTCCGCGTCACCACGGGTCGGCGGTATTCGGGCGCCTGAGCCGCGAGCGCGACCAGCTCCGCGACCTCGTGACCGGCGTCGAGCCAGTCGACAACGTCGCCGTGCTCGGGCAGGTCCGGCAGATCGACGATCCGCACGCTCGCCGCGTGACCGCTGCATGAGTCTGCGACCAGCTGCGCGTGCTTCGCGCCGACCTCGTCTGCGTCCGGGAGCACGACGATGTGACGGTCGCGCAGGTAACGCTCGCCCCACGCGGCGGGCCACTTGCCCGCGCCGAACGGCGAGACGGCAGCCGATACGGGACTGGCTCCGCGCCGCCGAGCCCCCGCAGCCAGCCCGATCCGTTCGGATGCCAGACCTCGAAGGCCTTCGGCCGGTAGCGCACGACGCGGTAGCGCGGCGCGCCGTCAGCCGTGGCGTACACGTAGATCGCCTCGACCGACCGCAGCTCGCGCGCCCGCGGCGGCGCCGGCGCCGGGCGACCGTTGCCGCTCGGCCACAGGCGGCGCTCGCGCAGCGCGGCGATGACCGTCTCCTGGTCGCACTGCCCGTGGCAGTGGACGAGGATCCTGCCGTCCTTCTCGCTGACGTTCAGCGACGGCTTGTCGTCGGCATGGGTCGGACAGTGCGTGAGCCCCGAGCCGCGCCTGGCGGCCGCGGAGCACGAGCAGGCGCCCGACGAGCACGTGAGCGCGGCGAGGATGTCGCGTGCGGCTATCGCCGCGCCTCCCGCTCGAGCAGGAGGCACAGGGCACAGACCGCCTTTCTGTCCAGCCGGATTGCCGCCTCGACGAGATGCGCACCCTGGTCGTCGCGCTCGTGGATCTGCAAGAGGACGTCGTCGGTGGACGGCTCGGTGAGAAGGTCGAGCGTCCCCAGGGTCCCGGAGGCGCGGATGCTTGCGGCGAGCGACCACCTCGACAGCGACGCCTCGCTGGCGCCCTGGACGTCGGAGCGGTCGGCGCTCACGCCCGGCCAGTCGCGCGGCGGGCAGCGAGGACCTGCGCGAGCTCGTCGCTGCTGAGCATGTACGACGTGAACCAGCTGGCGCCGCAGTGCGCACAGACGTAGCCGCCGACCGTCGCATCGCGTTCGAGGTCGCGCGCGATCACCGTCGGAGCAGTCCCACGGCTGCATCGGGTGCAGGCGTCGAGCATCAGGTCCGCGCTCGCGCCCCCGATCCCGCCGAGGCCACGGACCGCCATCACGACGCCTCGATCTCCTCGAGGATCGCGTCTGGGTCGCCTGCAGGGAGGCGATCCGCGAGCTCACCGATGAGGTCCGCGACCTGGACGTCGCTCGCGCGCAGCGCGAAGTCCTTGAAGAGCGCGGCGACCGTCTCGCCGACGAAGCCCGCGGAGCGCAGCCAGCTCGTCGCAGCCGTCCGCCGCTCGTCGGAAACGCGCGCCCATGCCTGCTTGATCGCGGCGCGCTCCTCGAGCGAGATGCCCGTGAACTCGCCGGTGGCACGGACCTCCTCGGCCGAGATCTCGCCCGCGCCGATCATGTCGCTGATCGCGCGGTTCGCGGCGCGCGTGTACGCGGTCGTCGCGATGTCGTGGTCCTGGCGGACGAAGCGTCGGTCGGGGTCGGCGGCGATCGCGCGCCGCAGGTTCTCGAATCGCTCGGGGCTGATTGTGCGCGGGTTCTCATCCCACGGATGGAGATCGCCCACCGGCACGAGCCGTGGCGATGCGAGCCGCGACGCGGGCGCCACATCCACAGGTTCTGAGGATGGGGAGCCAACCGTCCGCTGCGGCACGGATTCGTCGCTCGCTGGTAGTGCGTTTCTCTATGTCAGCGTGATGCGGCCAGGTACAACCGATCCGAGCTTTGCAGAGAGAGCTACGCCACGGCCCCGCTCGGTTGCCTCCTCATGAGGACTGCTTTGACCCTGCGTACACGTAAGCGTTCACGCCGAGGTACAGGTCCTTGCCATCGATCTGGACCGCGGTCTTCTGGTTGCCGCGCGTCGACGCCACCACGAGCGTCTTCCCGCTCGAGCTCGGGGTCGGAGCGGTGATCGGGATGCGGATAACCAGCACGTCGCCGTCGCGGGTGACGCTCAGATCATCAGCCATTGCAGCGCCTCCACTGCAGTTCGGGCTCAGGTCGCGGCAAGCTCCCACACCTTCTCGCGTAGTCCATCGCGGACCGCGCGGAACGCCTTGAGGCGCTCGTCCGGCGCGCCGATGGCGGCGGGATCGGGGAAGGACCAGTGGAGCATCCACTTCGCCCCCGGGAACAGCGGGCACGCTTCCTTCGCCTCGTCACAGGTGGTCACGACGAGGTCGAAGGGCTGACCGGCGAAGGCCTCGACCGTCTTGTTCTTCTGGTCCGCGATGTCGATGCCGACCTCGCGCATCACCTCGATCGCCTCCGGTCGGACCGAGCCTGCCTCGAAGCCCGCGCTGAAGACGTCGAAGCGTTCGCCGGCCGCGTGGCGGAGGAGGCCTTCGGCCATCTGCGAGCGTGCGGAGTTGTGGACGCAGAGGAAGAGCACGCGCTCCTTCGCCACCGACGCCGCCACCAGGGAAGTATCGGCGACCTACGATCCTCGCATGCGAGCGCGTCCGAGCCTGCGCGTCGCGTTCGTCCTCGGGTTCGTCGGCTTCGTGACCTCCTTTCGGCGCGCACATCGTCGCCGTCAACCTGCCCTTCTACGCGGAGAGCGTCGGCGTCGGGGTCGCCGTCATCGGCGTGCTCATTGCGGCGTACGACCTGGCCGAAATCATCGCCAAGCCGGTGTTCGTGCGCGGTCGCGGACCGGCAGGGGATGAAGCGAACGATGCTCGCCGGCATCGCGCTCTTCACGCTGGCGTCGCTCCTCTACCTCGTTGTGCCGCCGCAGCTGCTCATCGCCATCCGCTTCTTGCAGGGCCTCGGCGCGGCGGCGCTCTCGGCGGTCTCGCTCGCGCTCGTGGGCACGTACTTCACCCGCGACCGTGGACGAGCCTACGGCATCTACAACGCCATCAAAGGCGCGGGCTACGTCGTGAGCCCGATCGTCGGCGGGGCGATCGTGCTTCAGGCGGACTTCGCCGCGATCTTCCCCGCGACCGCCGCGGTCGGCGGCCTCGCTTTCGTGCTCTCGGCGGCGCTGCCGCAGCCGGCGAAGGAACCCGAGGGAGTGTTCGATGACGATGAGGATCTCTCGTGGTCGAGCTTCGTGGCCGTCTTCCGCGAGCCGGTCCTATTGCCCTGGTACCTGGTGATCGTCGCGAACATGTTCCTGGTCGGGATCCTGTTCGGCTTCCTTCCGGTGAGGATCCATGAGCTGCGCCTCGACGCGGTCACGAGCGGCTTCTTCCTCTCGCTGGTCGCCGCGAGCTATCTCACGATCCAGCCGGTCGCGGGTGCGCTGGCCAACCACGTGCCCGCCGCGATCACCATCCGGGCCGGCCTCGTCCTTGGCGCAGCCAGCATCGTCGTCGCGCCGTTCGTCGACGGACCGGCGCTTGCCATTACTTCGATCATGGCGGGGATCGGAGTAGGCACGGTGTGGACCAACACCGACACCCTGGTGAGCCGGCTCGCACGCAGGGGCCGGCTCGGCGCGACGATGGGCGCGGCCGGATCGTTCAAGGAGTTCGGCGACACGATCGGGCCGATCCTCATCGGCCTCCTCTCGCAAGCATTCGGCCTTCCGACCGGCTTCGTCGTCTGCGGGGCCATCGGCCTCCTCTCCGTAGCGCTCGTTCGCGGGAAATCCTCCGTGCTTGCTACGGAGGCGTGAACGACGCCGCGGCAGCGGTGACCGTCGCCTCGACCAGTCATACCCGGCCGGTGAAGACCGCCTACTTCGATCGAAGCAGGCGGGCCGAGTTCAGCAAGATGGCGACATCGGGAAGACTCTGCGCGGCTGCGGCCCAGATGGGCGGCAGGGTCCCCGTGGCCGCGAGGGCGATACCGACGACGTTGTAGATCGCGGCGAACGCCAGGTTCTGTCGGATCTTCGCAGCGGCGCCGCGGCCGACGCGGATCGTGTCCGGCACGAGCGACCAGTCATCGCGCAGCAGCGCCACGTCGGCGGCCTCGATCGCGACCTGGCTGCCGGCCGCGCCCATCGCCACGCCGACATCCGCCTGGGCGAGCGCCGGCGCGTCGTTCACTCCGTCCCCGACCATCAGCACCACGCGACCCCGCGCCTGGACTTCACGGACCGCCGCGATCTTCGCGTCGGGCAGCAGCCCTGCGCGGTACGCGATCCCGAGTGGTGCCGCCGCTGCGGCGGCCACCCGTTCGTTGTCCCCGGTGAGGAGCAAGACCTCACGCACCCCGAGGTGGCGCAACCGTCCCAGCGCGCCAGCCACATCGGGACGCACCCGGTCGGCCAGCGCCACGAGTCCGACGAGCGCAGCGTCACGGGCAGCGAAGAAGACCGTCTCGCCCCGCCCCTCGAGCGCGTGCGCGCGCTCTTCCGCGGAACCGGAGACGACGACCCCGCGCTCTCCGAGGAGCGCGCGGGTGCCGACGGCCCACTCTGCGCCGTCGAGACGCGCGACCACGCCCCGCCCGGGGAGGGCTCGGAAGTCGTCGGGCGCGCCGACCGGCAGCCCGCGCCGGCGCGCCGCGTCGGCGACGGCGCGGCCGAGCGGATGCTCGCTGCGGACCTCGGCCGTCGCGAGCGAGGACAGGAGCGCGGACTCGAGCTGACCGTCGAGGGGGATGATGCTGGTGACCTCGGGGTGACCGAAGGTGAGCGTGCCGGTCTTGTCCAGGCAGACGGCATCGACGCGCGCGAGCTGCTCGAGGACGATGCCGCCCTTGACGAGCAGACCGCGCCGCGCCGCGGTGCCGACGCTCGCGAGCACGACCAGCGGGGTGGCGATAACGATGGCGCACGAGCAGGCAACGACGAGCACGGCGACCGCGTTCAGGACGCGCCCGCTGATCAGATACGTGACAAAAGCGATGCCCAGCACGAGCGGCAGATAAAAGGCGGTGAAGCGATCGGCGAAGCGCTGCACAGGAGCCTTCTGGCTCTCGGCTTCCTCGACCAGGCGCACGACTTTGGCGAAGGTCGTGTCGGCGCCGGTGCGCAGCGCACGCACCTCGACGTAACCGCCCTGGACGAGGGTCGAGGCGAGCACGCGCGAGCCCGGCGCGACATCGACGGGCACGCTCTCGCCCGTGAGCGAGGATTGGTCGACGGCCGCGCTTCCGGTGAGGACCTCGCCGTCGGCAGGGATGCGCTCGCCGGGGCGCACCGCGACGACCTCGCCCGTGGCGACCTCGGCTGCGGGCACCTCGTGCTCGACACCGCCGCGGATGACGCGCGCGGTCTGCGGAGCGAGCCGAGTGAGCAGGCGAATCGCGTCGCGGGCACGTTCGGTCGTGCGCTCCTCCACCCAGTCGGCGAAGCGCATGAAGAACACGATGAGCGCCGCGGTGGTCCACTCGCCGATCGCGGCCGAGGCGATGACCCCGATGGTCATGAGCGTGTGACTGGTGACCTGGCGGCGCAGCGCCGCGCGGGCCACGCCGCGGAAGACGGGGAACCCGCCGAGGACGATCGCGAGCGCCGGCACCCACCACGGCAGCCGCGCGACGAGATCCTCGACCAGGCCGAGCCGCTCGCCGAGCGCGGCCAGGCCGACCACGACTGCGATCATCGCGAGCGAGGCCCAGCCGATGAGCTGAGCCACGTCCCGACCAACCGCCTCGACCTCGCCGTGTGCGCGGGCGGTGTGGAACCCCGCCGCCTCGATCGCGTGCGCGAGCGCTTCCGCTGTGGCCTGATCGCGGTCGAAGCGGACGCTCACGCGCTCCGCGGCGAGCAGCGTCTTTACCTCGCTCACCCCGGGAACGGCGCGCAAGGCCGTCTCGACCTGCTCGGCCTCTTCGGCACAGCACATCCCCACGACCGGAAGGCTCAGCTCTTCGAGATGTGCGCTCACCTGCGGTAGTTGGCGCACGCCGCAATCCGCTCGGCGAGCGCGGCGACGGTCCCGTCGGCGTGCGCGAGCATCCGCTCGACTTCGCGACCGGCGACGCGGTAGTACACGAAGCGGCCCTCGGAGCGGCTGGTGACGAGTCCGCAATCGCGAAGGCAGGCGAGGTGCGCGCTCGCGTTCGCCTGCGACAGGCCCGTTGCCTCGACGAGGTCGCCCACGGACCGCTCGCCATCCCGAAGCGCCTCGAGCAGCGCGAGCCGTGACGGCTCCGCCAATCCGCGGAAGAGCTTGGCCTTGAGCTCAAGCGCCTCCTCCGCACCGACGCTGCTGCGGGCAGGCGCTCTCACATTCATCGTTGAGCGATTATATGACGATATATTCCGGCCACTTCGCTGAAAAGCGTTTGCCTCGGGCGAGTTCCAACGCGGAGCTGGGGCCCGCTCGGGATCCGGCGCGAATCTTCTCGGTGATGTCTCTGCACTCGGTTGGACCTACAGCGGCAGCGTGATCGCCGGGATGCCGAACGGGTAGCCGATGAGGAAGCCGAGCTGGAGGTAGAGCAGGTACAGCCCCGCCGTGGAGAGCAGCGCGCCCCCGCCGTAGCGTGCGAGCGCGGGACTGCGCAGGAAGCGGGCCGCAAACCCGGTCGCGGCGCCAAGTGCGACCAGGACGACGAGCGATGCCGCGGTCCCGAGCGCGAAGGCGACGAGTGTGCCGAGAAGGCCCGCGGCGTCACGATCACTGAGCGCGATGCCGGTGAAGGCGAGGAAGATCGGCAGTGCGCACCCAAGCGAGGCCAGGGCATAGGTCGCGCCGAAGAGGACGTGCGCACCGAAGCTCGGACCTCCACCCGCCACGCGCGCGCCGGGCAGCGCGAGGTGCACAGTCCGTCCGAGGAGCGTGACGATCCCCAGGGCGAGCAGGACCAGGCCGATCGCGCCCGCGACGAAGGGCGCAGCGCGCAGCAGCGCGTGGCCGAAGACGGCGAGTGCCAGCGCGACGGCGCTGAAGACGCCGACGAACCCGAGCACGAGCGCGGCCAGCCCTGCGCTCGCCGCGGCCAGCCGGCGGTGATCGGCGTGCAGCGCCAGATAGGCCGGGATCATCCCGAGGGCGCAGGGGTTCATGATCGCCAGCGCCCCGGCGCCGAACGCGAGGCCGAGGGTCGGATCCACGTCGACGCTCTAGCCTGGCTCCGCGGGGGCGATGACCCGGCAGGCCATGATCCGCTCGGCGTTCTCGCGGAGCATCCGCTCGCCGATCGCGAGGAGCGTGTGCACGCGGCGGTCGAGCAGCTCGTACACGACGGTGCGCCCCTCGCGGCGAGCCTCGACGTAGCCGCAGAACCGCAGGCAGGTGAGGTGCGCGGACACGCTCGGCTGGTAGCGTCCGACGTGGCGCACGATCTCGCCGGCGGTCTTGGGTCCGTCGAGCAGGAACAGCAGGATGTCCACGCGCGTCGGATCGGCCAGGCCGTGGAAGAAGCGCGCGATGACCTCAGGATCCTCGGGGTCGAGCTCCGGCGCGCGCTTGGCCTTCGCGCTTCGCGCGGCCATCGCTACAGCTCCAGCGCCTGCTGCACGGCGCGGCGCAGGGTGTTCGGGTCCGGCAGCGAGTTCGAACGGAACAGGACCTCGCCTGACCCACTGACGAGGATCGTCGTGTCGAGGTACACGACCCGGTACGCGCTGGTCGCGCGCCCGCCGACGTCCATCGCCCAAAAGTATCGAGGGTCGCCGGCGAGCGAGCGGAAGCGATCGAGGTCGGCAGGGGTCTCGCCGGGATCGACGTCGATCGCGATCACCTGCAGGCCGCGGGCGCTGTAATCCTCGTGGATCCGCGCCAGGTTCACCGCGCCCTGGACGCATGACACGCACCACGCGGCCATGAAATACACGATCGTCGGGCGCCCGGCGGTCGGGATGGCGACGTCCTTGCCGTCGGTCGTGCGCATCGTGAGCGCCGACACGCGCGACGGCGCGGCGGCGATCGCCACGGGCTCGTGGCGATCGGGCGCTTCGTTCTGGACCGGTGCGCTGCCGACCGCGGTCCCACAGGAGACAAGGACCAGGCTGGCCACGAGCAGCCCCCGACCGACGATGTTCACTCGCATGAGCGTAGCACTCCCATCCAGAAATCTGGATGCTATCGTTTCGCTTGACATATCCAGTCGCGCTTCGGGAGGTGCAGACATGCGACAGGGCACCGATGGCATCGGCGGCGGCGCGCTCCTCGTGGGCCTGGTCGCTCTCTGCTGCGGCGGGCCGCTCCTCCTCGGCGCCCTCCTGGCGAGCGGTGTCGGCGCATGGCTGCTGGCCTTGGGCGGGCCGGTGCTCGCGGGAGGCGCGCTCCTCGTGGCCGCCATCCTCGGGACGCTGTGGCTGCGGCGGCGCGGCTGGCTCCTATCTCGCGTCGCGGACGCAGACTGCTTCGCCCCGGTCAAGCCGGCGCGCTCGGAGGTTAGGAAATGAAGGACAGCTACGACCTCGTGATCCTCGGGTCCGGGTCGACCGCCTTCGCCGCGGCGATCAGGGCGGCCGAGCTCGGCAAGAGCGCGGTCATGACCGAGAGCCGCACCATCGGCGGGACCTGCGTGAACCGCGGCTGCCTGCCCTCGAAGGATCTCCTCGAGGCCGCCCGCATCTACTGGGAAGCGCAGCACCCGCGCTTCCCCGGCCTGGGCGCCAAGACGCTCGACCTCGACTTCCGCCGGCTCATCCAGGGCAAGGACGAGGTCATCCGCGAGTACCGCAGGAAGAAGTACGACTCCATCGTCGACGAGAGCGAGCGCATCACCATCGTGCAGGGCCACGCCCGTCTCGTCGATCCGCACACCGCCGCCCTGGACGGCCAGCGTCTGGTCGGCGACCAGGTCCTCATCGCCACCGGCAGCCGGCCCGCGGTGCCGGAGATCCCCGGTCTGCGGCACGTCCCCTACCTGACCAGCGACCTCCTCACCAGCGACGAGCCGATGGAGCTCACGGAGCAGCCGCGCTCGCTCGCCATCGTCGGCGGCGGGTACATCGCGGTCGAGCTCGCGCAGCTCTTCCAGCGCCTGGGCACGCCGGTGACGCTCATCCAGCGCTCCCCGCAGCTCCTCAGCGGCTATGAGCCCGAGGTCCAGGCCGAGATCGAGAACGTCCTCTCGGGCGAAGGCGTCGACCTGCGCCTGGGCGCGCGCGTGCGCGGTGTACGCCGCGAGGGCGACGGCGTTGTCGTCGCGCTCGAGGACGGCGAGGTCCGCGCCGAGGGGCTGCTCCTCGCGACCGGGCGGACCCCGAACACGGACGACATCGGCCTGGAGGAGGCCGGCGTCACACGCGACGGGCGCGGCTTCGTCGGGGTCGACGAACACCTGCGCACCAACATCCCGCACATCTGGGCGGCGGGAGACGTCATCGGACGGCACACCGGCGCGCAGATGGCCACCCCGGTCGGCGCGCACGACGGCAACATCGCAGCCGGCAACGCGCTCGGCGGCGAGCGGCGCACGGTCGACCACACGGTCCTGCCGCGCACGATCTTCACCGATCCGCAGGTGGCGACCGTCGGGCTCACTGACGAAGAGGCAAACGGCGCCGGCTATCGCTGCAGTTGCAATACCGTGCCCATCCACCTCGTCCCGCGCGCCGGCGCGGTCCGCGACGAGCGCGGCATCATCAAGATGGTCGCCGAGGCCGGTACCGGGAAGGTGCTCGGCGTCTCGATGGTCGGGCGGGACGCCGGCGAGGTCATCCACGAGGCCGCGATGGCTATGCGCTTCAAGGGGACCGTCCACGACTTCATCGACATGGTCCACGTCTACCCGACGATGGCCGAGGCGCTGAAGATCGCCGCGCTCTCGTTCTTCAAGGACGTCTCGAAGCTGAGCTGCTGCGCCGAATGAGTGCCGAGGTCACGCTCCGGCTCCGCGGCCTCACCTGAAGCGCAGCCACGGGCCTCGGCTGAGGCTCACGCATCGCGCCCGTGCTGGCGCGTCTGACGTCCCTCGATGGGGTCATCGCGGCGGAGGTGGACCACCGCGGCGAGCTGCTGCGACTCCTGGTCTCTGGCCCGTCTGCGCTCGCTCGCATCCACGCGGCGCTGCGCGAGCTCGGCTACCGCGCGGACGAGGTCGGCGAAGCGCCCTCACCTGACAGCCGCTGGTACGGTCCAGCGCGGGTCAACGAGCTGTCGCGCGAGGAGGTGGACGTGATCGCGCGGCGCGTCGTGCCGCCCTTCGCTCGCTCGCAGGCACTATCGACTGCGGTGCAGGACCGAGTGCGCGAGGCGGTAGCGAACGCACTGTATGCCTGCTTCACCGCGCACACCCTTGGTGCCGGGGCGCCGCCGGGCGAGCTGCACGGGGCCTGCTCCAACGCCGTGCGGGAGGCGGTCAGAGACCTGGTCGGGCCGCATGCGGCGGACCGGCTCGTCGCCACGCTGTGGCTGGACCTTGACGAGTCGCAGCCTTCTGGCGCGGAGCCAGGGTAGGCGTTCCAGCAACGCCGGCACATCAGCGGTCGCCCTTCGGCTCGGCGTACACATAGGCGTTGAGGCCGAGGTAGAGGTCCTTGCCGTCGATCTGGAGGGCGGTCTTCTGGTTGCCGCGCGTCGACGCGACCAGGAGCGTCTTACCGCTCGAGCTCGGCGTCGGCGCAGTGATCGGGATGCGGATCACGAGCGTGTCACCCTCTCGGTTCACGGTCAGGGCGTCGGCCATACATCTGCCTCCTCGGGCTCGCTCCACATTGCGCGCCGCATGGCGGTCGTTGCGCCGGACCGACGTCGAGCAGTCGCCTTTGAGGCGCTCGCGGATGTGCCCGACGACGCGGGCAATTGTCGCTGTCGCGCGCCGCCACACTCAGCGCGTGGTCTGAAGCAACTCTCGCTCTATATGATGCCGCAGCTCGTCCCGGACTTTGCGAAAGACCGCCAGCTGCTCCGCGTCGGTACCCGTGGCCCTTGAGGGATCCGGCAGCGACCAGTGCATCCGCATACGCGCGTTCGGGAAGATCGGGCAGCTTTCGTTCGCGTCGTCGCACACAGTTATCACGTAGTCAAACGGCTGGTCGAGGTACCGATCGAGCGTCTTGGAATCCTGCCCGGCGATGTCGATCCCGAGCTCTGCCATCGCCCTGATCGCCAAGGGACGGACGTGGGTCGCCTCGGTGCCGGCGCTGTGCGCCTCGAAGCGCCCTCCACCGAGTGCGCGTAGGAGACCCTCCGCCATCTGGCTGCGCGCTGAGTTGTGCGTGCAGAGGAACAGCACTCGCCCTATCGAGATCGGGGCTCCCCGCAGCGCCGATCCGGGCGTTTCAGGTCGCATCGGACGGCACGACGAGCGGCTCGGGCCAGCGGACGCGCGTCGAGAGCCACAGGGCGACGTACACGAGGCCGACGAGCACCGGCACCTCGACCAGGGGACCCACGACGCCGGCGAGCGCCTGTCCTGACTCGGCCCCGAAGACACCGACCGCGACGGCGATCGCGAGCTCGAAGTCGTTGCTCGCGACGGTGAACGCGAGGCTTGCCGTCTGTGCGTACGGCAGCCGCAGCGCCTTACCAGCGGCGAACCCGGCGACCCACATCAGTACGAAGTACGCAAGAAGCGGAAGCGCGATCCGCGCTACGTCGAGCGGCTCGGCGGTGATGCGCTTCCCCTGGATCGCGAAGAGCAGCACGATGGTGAAGAGCAGGCCGTACAGCGTGAGCGGGCCGATCCGCGGCAGGAACTGGCCCTCGTACCACTCGCGACCGCGCCGCCCGAGACCGACGCGTCGCGTCAGGTAGCCGGCCACGAGCGGGATACCGAGGAAGATCAGCACGGTGCGCGCGATCTCCCAGATCCCCGGCTGGAAGCCTTGGGTGTCAAAGCCGAGCCAACCGGGCAGGAGCGTCAGGTAGAAGTAGCCGAGCAGCGCGTAGGCAGCGACCTGGAAGACCGCATTGAACACCACCAGCACCGCGGCGCGCTCGCGGTCGCCGCGCGCGATGTCGTTCCACACGAGCACCATCGCGATGCAGCGCGCCAGGCCGACGATGATCACGCCGGTGCGGTACATCGGCTGGTCCGCCAGAAACAGCCATGCGAGCGCGAACATCAGCGCCGGACCGACGACCCAGGAGAGCAAGAGCGACACGCCGAAGAACGCGCGGTCGCTGATCCCGTCGGCGCGCATCCGTCCGAGGTCCTCGTAGCGGACCTTGGCGAGCACCGGGTACATCATGAGCAGCAGCCCGGCCGCGATGGGCAGCGAGACCGTGCCCACGCGCAGCCGGTCAAGCGCGTCGTTCAGGCCCGGGACCAGTGAGCCGAGCGCGAGCCCCGCGGCCATCGCGAGCGCGATCCATAGCGGCAGGAAGCGATCGAGCGTGGAGAGCTGCGCGGCGACGGCGATGTGACCGGGCTGAGGTGCGACGGTGCGTGAAGCGGCGCTACTCCTCATCGCAGCAGGCCGCATCCGGTGACTTCGCGACTGCGACGAGGTTGTTCACGAGCTCGCCGAGCCGTGCGAGGCGCTCGCGATGCGCGCAGTAGCACACACGCGGACCATCGATGGTGCCGACGATGAGGCCCGCGTCCTTCAGCACCTTGAGGTGCTGCGAGACCGTCGCCTGGGCGAGCGGAAGCTCTTCGACGATCTCGCCGCAGTAGCAGCTGGTGCGGTCCATCAGCAAACGCAAGATGCGCACGCGAACGGGATGGCCCAGTGCCTTGGCGATCGCGGCAAGCTCGTCGTCCGTCGCGTCGATACGCGCTGGCGTGGCGGCCACCGCCGTCATCGTGCGGCCCTCACCGGCTCGGGCCGCGGCCCAACCACGACATGCCCGTTCGCGAGATGCCTCGTGACGACGGCACGGTCGAGGTGATGGTGACACCCGTATCGGAGTCCGCCGACCGTGTACCGCGCCGCCTCGCCGAGATGCTCGAGGCAGAGCGCCGCGCCGCACTTCAGGCACACGCCGGTAGAGGCGACGGCGTTACCCTTGATCGCGCACTCGTAGCAGTCCATGACCGACTCCTGGCGGGGCGATTTGGCTTGGGTGGTGGCGGCCTCGTCTGCCAATCGTATATCGTCGATGGACGATGAGGTCCAGAGAAGATCGGCCCTGACCGATGAGCCGGAGGACCTTTCGCTTCGCGGGAGACGGGAGATGGGTGCCCGGCCTTGCTGACCTGAGCTGGGCCCGCTGATGCGGATCCTCGTCGTCGGTGGCAGTGACGGCGGGACGATGGCGGCGCTGCGCGCGCGAGCTGGATCCGACGATCGAGGTCACGATGCTCGTGGCCGACGGCTTCCCCGATTTCAGCATCTGCGGCCTGCCCTTCTACGTGAGCGACGAAGTGCACCAGCCGAGCGCGCTGGCGCACCGCACCGGGGCGCCGCTGGCCGAGCACGGAATCGAAGTGCTTCTCCACCACTCGGCCACCGAGCTTCGCCCGGCGGAGAGGACCGTGCTCGTGCGAGGGAGCGACGGGCACGAGCAGTCGATGCGTTACGACACCGTCGTCATCGCGACCGGCGCCCGGCCCCGTCGCGCGCGGATCGAGGGCGAGGACCTCGCCGGTGTCCACCACCTGCACACCGTGGCCGACGGCATCCAGCTCCGAGCACGGGTGGACGGCGGCAGGCTCGACCGCGTCGCGATCGTCGGCGCGGGTTACATCGGGCTCGAGATGGCGGATGCGTTCGTGCGACGCGGACTACACGTCACGCTGCTCAGCCGGTCCGCGACAGTACTTCCGACGCTCGACCCGAGCCTCGGGGAGCTGCTACGCGTCGAACTCGAGCGGCACGGGGTCGCGGTCGAGACCGGCGTCGCGGTGAGGCAGGTCAGCAGCGCGCAGGAGCGGCTGCGCGTGCAGGCCGACGCCGGATCGAGCTATGGGGCCGACCTCGTGCTCCTTGCCGCAGGCGTCGAGCCCAACAGCGATCTCGCCCGCAGCGCCGGCGTCGCGCTCGGACTCCATGGCGCGATCCGAGTGGATCGACGGATGCGCACGAACGTCCCGGGCGTGCTGGCCGCCGGGGACTGCGTCGAGACCTGGCACCGGCTTCTCGCGCGGCCCGCATACCTGCCGCTGGGAACGACCGCGCACAAGCAGGGTCGCATCGCCGGCGAGACCGCCGCTGGCGGCACGCGCGAGTTCCAGGGGTCCCTGGGCACGCAGGTCGTGAAGGTGTTCGAGCTCGCCGCCGCGCGGACCGGTCTGCGCGAGGCCGAGGCACGCGCGGCGGGCCTCTACCTGGTCACGGTCGAGACCGAGCCGTGGGACCACAAGGTGTACTACCCAGGCGCACGACGCCTGCACATTCGGATCACCGGCGACCGCCGCAGTGGACGGCTGCTCGGCGCGCAGATCGTGGGCGACTGGCGAGCCGAAGCCGCCAAGCGCATCGACATCTTCGCCACGGCCATTCACAACGGCTTGAACATGGACGACCTGAACGATCTGGACCTCAGCTACACGCCACCGCTCGGCGCGCCGTGGGACGCGATACAGGAAGCTGCACAAGCCTGGTCGATCTCATGAGCCTCGCGGCGGTGTCGCACCGCGGCGATGCGGTGACCGTCGCGGGTCTCGTGCGATGGATGACCTCGGAGGTCAGGTGGTCGCGCGAGTAGCCACGGTCGGCGCTGCATATGGCGCCGTCATCCGCAGCCCTCGCTACTTCCCACTCTGGCTCGGGCAGCTCGTCTCGAGCTTCGGCGACACGCTCCACTACATCGCCCTCGTCGTGTTGGTGTTCCAGCTCTCGGGCCAGGGACTCGCCGTCGCAGGCCTCGTCGCGACCGAGATCGTGCCCGTCCTTCTCCTCGGTCCGGTGGCGGGCGTGGTCGTCGACCGCTTCAGCCGCAAGGGCATCCTTATCGGCGCGGATCTGTTCCGCGCTGCGCTGGCGCTCACCCTGCTCTGGCCGCAGGGGGTCTGGCACGCGTACCTCGTGGCCGCTGGGCTCTCGGCGGGGAGTGTGTTCTTCAACCCCACGGTCAACGCGGTGATCCCGGTGCTCACCACACCGGAGCAGCGCCTCGCGGCGAACTCGGTGTCGTGGTCCACCGGTCGGCTCGTGCAGATCGTCGCGGCCTCTATCGCTGGCGGCGTGATCAGCCTCGTCGGCACCGGACCGGCCTTCGGGCTGAACGCGGCGAGCTTCGCGGTCTCGGCGCTGCTCATCGCCACGCTCGCGATCCCCGCCCACGCGGGGCAGATCGAGGGCGGTGCCAAGCGCGGCCTCGGCTCACTCCTTGCCGACGCCAGTGCCGGCCTCGCTTACGCCCGCCGCGACTTCTTCGTGTCGCGGCTGCTCGCCGTCCAGTCGCTCGCCTCCTTCGCGGTCGGCGGGACCGGTGCGATGCTCGTCGTGCTCTCCGAGCGGCACCTGCATCAGCCACCCGAGGGATTCGCTTGGCTCATCGGCGCGATCGGCGTCGGTGCGCTGTTGGGGCCGCTCATCCCGAACACTTTCGCCCGCGACTACCGTAACGCCCGCTGGCTGTTCGTCCCGTACCTGATCCGCGGCGTGGGCGACGTGCTCATCGCCGTGTTCACGCCCCTGCCGATCGCGTTGGTCATCCTCTTTATCTACGGCTTGAACACGAGCACGGGGATGGTCGTGTTCAACAGCACCATCCAGGGCGCGATCCCCGACGCGATGCGCGGCCGGGTCTTCACCATGCTCGATGTGAGCTGGAGCACGATGCGGCTGCTGTCGCTTGGCCTAGGTGCGCTCGTGGTCGACCGGCTGGGTGTCGAGCCGCTCTATTGGATGGGCGGGACGCTGCTGTTCTTTGCCGGCGTCCTTGGCCTCGCACTGCTCGGGCGAGTGAGGTTCGGGACCGTCGGATAGCCCGCGGTGGCACCTGCTGTACAGCCACGGGTACGGCCAACGGGTCGAAACCAGCCGGGATGAGGCGGACGAGCCGGGACGTCCTGCGACCCGCGAATCAGCATCCGACTTTCTAGCGCCCGCGAACCCTGCGCGCGCGGGGGTCGGCAGAGATCGTTCTTCGCGTTCATCGTGACTCTAGGTCGAGCCCCTCGCCTTGAGGCGCTCACGGATGGGCCCGAAGTCGACTCTGGACCCGCACAGGAAGTGCGCGTCTCGATGTGCGTTGACCGCAGCCGCGGCGCCGTGGACGCCGAGCTTCCTGTAAGCGTTGGCCGCGACGTTCCCCACCGTGTTGATGGAGATCCCGAACTCGAATGCGATCATCTTCTGCGTCATCCCCCGCGCCAGTCGCTCGAGGGTCGCGCATTCGCGGGCCGTGAGGGGCCGCGGGTAGGACGTCGGAGATCGTCTCACGCCCGCTTCGCCCATTGCCGTCGTGCCCCACGCGCCGATACGGCGGCCAACGAGCGCTGAGGCGTGGCCCGGTGGGTTCGGGGCGGCGACATCGGCCAAGAATCGCCACACGTGGCCACGTGCACGGCCAAGCGGCTAGCCTGTCGGTCATGCCGCCCCTGCGGCGAGGAGCTCCAGCAGGTCCTCGAGGCCTCCGACGAGCACGCCGTGGACGAGCGTTCGATGCCCCGGGTCAGACCCCGGTCGGGACCGCCAGACTGAACTTTCGCCGCGAGCAGGGGAGCGACGTCGGGCTTCGGCCGGACGGCAACGATCGCCTGGCGGCTCACGGTGACGGAATCGAACAGCGTGCGGAGAACTTGGCATCGGCGCTCGGGCGATGCGCTCTCCCACGCGGTCCCCAAGTCCTGGGCCACCTTGATCGCCTGCAGGATCCGCCGCTCATCGGGCGCCTGCTCAGCACGCTCCAACTGCGCCTGCAACACGCCGAGCTGCTCGCGGTAGTCCGCCTCGTCGAGCGCCTTCCACATGTAGGCGTCGGTCAGCCGCTTCACCGCCACTCGTAGCGTTTCGACAGTCGCGCCGTCACGCTGTTGGCTAACGCGAGCGCGCACGAGAGCCGCGACACGCGGCCGCAACGACGTCGGCAGCGCCATCGCTAGGCGCAGCCAAACTCCGAGTTGCGCTTCGATCCGCTCTGCCGCGACGGAGGGCTCCGAGCAGCCGGCGTGCTCCGACGCCCGCCGGCAACGCATGCGCCGTTTGGACGACGCCGTCACCCGCCCACCACAGGCGCAGCGCGTTACCTCCGTGAGCGGGTACACGCTCCGGTTCGCGCTGCGCTTCGGAAGCCGCACGCGTGCCCGCCGGGTCGCCTGGACCCGCTCGAAGAGGTCGAGGGGCATGAACCCCGCGAACGCGGCCCGACGAAGCTCCTTGCCGCCGCGCTTCCGCCTGTAGCCGACCAGGCCCGCGTTCAGCGGGTTCGCCAGGACGTTGCGCCACCATTCGTCGGTCAGTGATCTTCCGGCCGGCGTGCGGAAGCCCTCGCGGCTGCTCCAACGAGCGAGCTCGCCGAAGCCGACACGACCGGTCGCATACCGGTGCGCACCTTCCAGGACGATCGTGGACAGCTCGGGATGGGGCAACACCGCTCCCGCCGGGTCGCGATAGAACGTCTCGGGCAGCCGCCCAAGGGGCTCGCCTCGTTCGTGCTTTTCCCGCAACCCGACGCCGACCCACCAGCCGATGGTGTCTGAGGTGAACTCGTCGACCGCTTCCATCATCCGCTCGGCGAACTTGCCTTCGGGACGCGCGACGTCGAAGGGTGCGTTCGTGGCAACGACGTCGACGCCCCGGCGGCGGAGTTCATCCTTGTACTTGCGGGAAACCATCGCGTTGCGCGCCCACCGCGACGTATGGAGCACGATGACCGCGGCGATCGTCCCCGTTCGCGCGAGGGCCAAGAGGTCCTGGAAGGCGACACGGTCCTCGCGTCGGCCGCTCATCAGATCGAGAAAGACATGTTCGACGGGCACCCAGAGGAGGCGACGGCTCGCCTCGTCGAGGGTGCCTTTGAGCTGCGCGGCAGGCGAGAAGCCCTCGACCTGCTCCCGCTTGGACTCCCGCAGGTACACCGCGCCGGTACGCCAGCCAGTGTGATCGCCCGCAGCGCTCGCATAGGCGACCCAGATCTCCTGCAACTCAGCTCTCACGGCGCCGCCTCGGCTTCCGCCGCTCGGGCTGGTGCTTCTCGAACCGCGCGAGCTCGCCCGAGGTCACGAACCAGCGGCCGGCGAGCTTCTGTCCGCGCAGTCGTCCGGCCACGACCCACTGGCGCACGAGCTCCGGATGCCGACGTAGCCGCCGGGCGACCTGTTGGAGCGGAATGATGTCCACCTAATTGGATTATACCGAGGAGTGGCTCATGGGTGATGCGGCAGGGTTCTGTTGCCTCGAGCGCGATATCGACGAGGATATCGAGCAGCTCGTCCAGCGTCGGATTCCCCGTCGACCCCGCGCGACCCGAAGGAACGGAGAGCCCGCGCGCATTCATCGGCGCTGGTCCCACGGCAACGGCTCCTGGGCACAGCGCTCGACGATGAGCGGGCAGTACTCCTCGGCGCGCTCGATGCCGATGGCGCGGCGCCCCATGGCGCGCGCGGCCACGAGCGTCGTCCCGCTGCCGGCGAAGGGGTCAAGCACCGTGGCCCCGAGCGGCGCGGCGAGGGCCACGAGGTAGCGCGTGACGTCCTCGGGCTTCTGCGTCGGATGGCCGGTCGCCTCTCGCCCCCTCTTGCGGCGAGGCGCCTCGATGACCGTCCCGGCCATCGGCCCGGCGGGATGGGGGACGTAGCGGTGGGGGCCCAAGCCGTGCGAGCGCACGAGACGGCGGCTGGGCCGCAGTGCGGAGCCGTAGCGGCGCAGGCCGCGGACGTCCTCGGACTCGGCCAGGAGCAGGCCGCTGATAACGATCTGCTCGTGCTCGGGCCGCAAGTACCCCGGCGCGACGCGGAAGCCCGCGTAGTGGGCCCACACGAGGAGTTGCATCGGGCGTGCGGGCGAGTCGCCGCGCACCTCGCGCAGCGCCGACATCACGAGGTCGAGGCGGCGACGCGGCGCGAAGGTGACGATCGGGCCGCCCGGCATGACGACGCGGTCGACCTCGCGCAGCCACGAGGCGTACCACTCCCGGTCGCGCGGCCCGTCCCAGTCCGCGGCGCCCTCGCCGTACGGTGGGTCGGTGACGCAGCAGTCGACGCTCGCGCTCGGGAGTTGAGCGAGGACCTCGAGCGCGTCGCCCTGGTAGAGCGTGACGTCGCCGCTCTGGAAGGTCGGCGCGAGCGTCGTGACGCTCACCGCGAGACCTCGCCGTCAGACAGAGACGTGTGTGTGTCACCCGGCGATGCCTGGCGATGTGGCGGCGCTTGCGGCTCGGGTTGCTCTCGAGCGGCGTCCGCTTCGTCGCCCGTCGCCGCGTCGCCATCGGGCGCGGCGAGGCGCTGGCACATCAGCGCCTCAATCTCCTCGCGCGTCGGGAGCACGGCCTAATCCTCCGGGAGCGGGTCGCCCGGAACGAGCTGGGCCGCCTGCCTGGGGCGGGTCCGGAGGTTGTGCAGGTAGCCGAGGCGGACGGCCTCGCGCACGCGGCTTCGCGCGGCGTTGTGGCTGAGGCCAAGCGCCTTCGCGAGCTCCGCGACGGTCAGCGGGGTGTTGCCGTCATACGCGCCGACGAGCGCCGCGACGGTCTCGCGGACTGTGCGTGAGACTCCGCCCGTCGCTGCCGCGGTGAAGACCTCGAGGAGCAGCGCGCGCGCGTTTGCGTAGTCGTCGAGCGTTGCGACGACGCGCCCCTGCTCGTCGCGCTCGCGTTGGCGCTGGCGCAGGAGCGCGAGCGCCTTGATGAGGGTCAGGAGCTGGGCGAAGTCGCGGCGCATGCGCACCTCGCGGTCGGGGACGCGGTCCGCGAGGAGGTCCGCGAAGGGGACCGCGATGTCGCGACAGGCCGCGAGCTCGAACCAACGCTGGAGCGCGACGAACGGTGCCCGATCGAGCGCGGACCGCGCGCCAGTGGCTGCTGCCGCGTGGGCCCGCAGCACCAGGCGCGTCTGCTCGGGCGTGTCCGGGATGCCCACCGTGAGCATGCGCGAGCCCATCTGCTCGCCGAGCGCTTTGGTGGAGGTGGTAATGAGGCCGGTCGGACCGGGTTTGCGGATCTTGCGCGTGACCTGGTGGCCTGTCCGCTCATCACGCTCGACGACGTCGTATTCCATGGCGTTGTCCGCGGCGAGCGCGCGAATCGCCGATGCCGCCGGACCTTCTTCGGGGATGCTGTCGGCCTCGGCGACAACGACCGTGCGGTGCTGGAAGTCCTCATCGTTGAACACGAGCGCGCGCGGGCTGCCGGCTTTCTCGAGGTAGTAGGCGGAAGCGGGCATGAGGTCGAGCGCGGCGTCGACCGCACGGTTCTTGCCCGACGCTGCGATCGCGACGAAGGCCAGGTTGAGCGGGCGCTCGAGGAGCCGGCTGGTCAGCGCGAGGTACGCAAGGAGCGCGGGCCTGGCGTCGCCGGCGTAGCCGGAGAGCGCGACCGCGCGCTCAATGCGCCCAAGGAGGTCCGGAGCCTCGAGGAGCTCGCGCCCCTCCGTGAAGGCGGCTTCCGCTTCGGCGCGCGACGCGGCATCGATGCGCTCGCGGATCGGCCGCGCGCTCGACATGAGCTCGCCCATCCGCTCGGCGAAGGCTGCGGGCCCGCTAACGTACAGGGCGCTCGGGTCCTTCGCGTCCGGCGGCGCCTCGATGACACGGGCCTCCGGAAGGCTCCGGCCGACACACTCGGCGAAGGCCGCGCCGCCTTCGTCCGGCTCCCGCCAGACGAAGACCTCGCGTCCGGCAACGAGCTTCGCGTAGTCGCCGCGCCAGGTCGCCGCGCCTGGGAGCCCGAGCGCGTGGAGACCCGCGTACCAGAGCGTCCAGGCGTCGCTCGCGCCCTCGACGAGGATGAGCGGCGCCTCGGGCGGAGCGCTATTGACGCGCCAGAGGCCGTAGGGGATCGGCCTGTCGCCGCGCCGCCACAGAAACCGCAGCTCTCCTTGGAGCGCGATGCGCTTCTGGACGGCGCACTCCTCCCCGGCTGCGTCGAGGTAATGGATGTCGACGCACGGCCGGCGATGAACGCCGTGCACGCCCTCGCGGACGCCGAGCGCGCCCAGGAACTCCTCGGGCAGCCGCTTCGCGCGAGCGAGCTCGGAGAGCGTGAGACCCACTCCGTGCGTCGGCGCGTCGGACCACAGGCCCTTCTCGCGCAGCGCCTCGAGGACGGCCTCCTGATCGCAGCCGGCCTGGCAGTGGAAGAGGACCCGGCCGTTCGCGCTTCTGACGCTCAGCGATGGCCGCTCGTCCGCGTGCGCCGGACAGTGCACGAGCCCCGCGCCGCGGCGCGCCGCGCCCTGGCAAGCGCATCCCGTTCGCTCGCAGTTGAGCGTCCGGCAGAGCGTCGCGGCGTCCGGATGGTCGTTCACGGCCGCCTGCCGTATCCGAGTCCGTCGAGCGCGGCGATGGCATCGGTGGCCCACGCCGCGACCGTCTCGAGCTTGAGCGCTTCCGCGAGGCGTAGGCCCGATCGCAGGTAGCCGCGCAGACGCTGGCGGTCGCGTAGCCATGCGCGGCAGCGCGGGCAGTAGCGGGGGAGAGGGCCACTGGGATGGACCCGCGTGATGGGGACCTCACAGGCGGCGCAGCGCGCGCTCTGAACCCGTGGTACAGGGACGTCCGACCCGAACGCCGACCGGGCGGCATCAGATGGCTGGCCCGGCCTACCGCGCCGTGCGGCGATCCGTTGCCGCGCCGCGTCCAGCACGCTGATCGTCCCTCGCTCGCACTCGTTGTTCGCTTCGGTCATGCACCTAAACGTCTGTGCGCGCGAGCCACGCGTCAATGCATCGGAGCAGATGCGAGCCGGTCGCGTCTCTCACGCGACCGGCCGGTCCCGCGCAAACCTATCGCCCGCGACTGGACTCTTCGCGCAAACTAGTAAAGGTGACCGCGCAAACGCAGAAATTTACAAAGCGCAAGGCCGCGACGACCGACAAGAGCCCGGCCGCGGTCGAGCAGCGGGATCTGCAGATCCTCGGCGCGCTTGCCGACGGCGGCGCACGCAGCGCAGTGATCGCGGCGCGCACCGGGATCCGCCGCCGAACGGTCCAGCACCGCCTGCTGCGGCTGCGCGAGGAGGGCCTGGCGAGCGACCCTTCCCGCGGAACGTTCCGCCTCACCGGCTCAGGTCAGGCGAGAGTCCTCGCGGCGCGCCGGCCGGCCCTCATCGCCGAGCCCGACCCGAGCGCGCTGGGCCACCTTCCCCAGGAGCACCAGGCGCTGCTGCGGCTAATCTGCGACGCCGTCGTGGCCCGACGCGAGCTCGCCGCCGTGCACGCGACGAACTGGCCCGGTTTCGTCGTGATGGGGCCGTCGAAGACCGGCAAGACGCTCATCGCGCAGCTCGTCTGCCGCCGCTTCGCCCTCGACGCCCCGAGCCACATCCACGTGCTTCCCCGCGAGACCTCCGGGAGCATCTGGGGACGCCGCGTCCCCGAGGAGGGAGGGGGCTATCGGTTCGAGCGGGCCGCGCTGCTGTCGGCGCCCCTCGCCGTGCTCGATGAGTTCGACAAGGCGACGCTGGACGTCCGACGCGCGGCGCAGGCGTACCTGCAGGGCGACAGCGTTTTCGCCGTGGAGGACGACCGCGCCGACGTGCGTGCTACGCCGCTCGTGCTCCTCAATCAGGACCGCGGCATCGAACTCGTCCCCGAGCCCTACCTGCGGCGGAGCGTCGTCCTCGACACCACTCCGCTGCTCAGCGCGACGAGGGACATCGACGAGGTCGCGCGCGCCGCCCTCGCCGCGCGGCTGCCCACGGTCCCCGCCTCGCTTGTGCCACCTGCGCTCGCCCTCCCCGAACCGGCGCGGCGTCTGCTGCGCTCCGCGCTGCAGGACTGTCTCTCCGCGTCCGGCTGGCGCCGCGTGGACATCGAAGCGCTCTCGCGCATCGCCCTCGGCCGCTGGGCCTCCGACCCCGCCGCCGGTCCCGAACGCGCGGCCCTTGCGGTGGCCGCCGACTACCTGCTCTGCACCGCGACACGCGCGGACGAAGTCGCTGAGGACTGGGTGAGCCGAATCGAGGCCGCGGCCACGGCGGGTGCGGGCGACGAGGTCGTGACGGCGCTGCCGAGGCCGGGACCAAGCGCGCGAGAACTCCGCGAGGCCGAGGCGGAACGCGCGCACGAGGCGCGCGCGGCGCTAGCCGGTCGGCGCGGAGAACTTCTCGCAAGCCTGTCGCAGGCGCTCGCGCGCGTCCCGCGCGGGCTCACCGAGGCCGAGGTCGTGCGCGTCGGGGGAGTCCGAGGACGACACACGGCCTGGCGCGAGCAGATCATTGCCGCCAGGAGCCTCGAGGAACTCGGCCGCCTCGCCGGGATCGTCGAGCGCGAGGTGCTCACGCCCCTGCGAGAAATCCGAGATATCCACGCGGCGGCGGCCGATGCCGCTGCCGACGCCCGACGGTCTGCCGCGGAGGCGAAGCGCGCCGCGGCTGAACAGCAGCGCGCGCAGCGAGAGCGCAAGAAGCAGGTCGACGCGTACGTTGCCGAGCTCCAAGCCTGCTACTCCAGGACCAGCGTCACCTACGACCCCGGCGTCCTCGATAAGCTCCTCCGCTTGCGCTGCGTCGCACCGCGGACGGAGGAATATCAGGTGGAGACGATGAGTTCGATGGTGCGTCGCGGCGTGCGCCGCGTAGGACAGGAGGTCCAGCGCTTCTTGGGACCCGCGCCGGCCCCGCCGATCGATCCGCTCGAGCAACTGAGCCCATACCCCGGGGTGTTCGCTCCGCGAGCGCCGGCGCCGCCAAACGATCGCGAGTACGAGACGAAGACCGTGACGTGGTACGTCGATCACAGCGGCACCACCTACAGCGCATGGGAACTGCGAGGTTGGGGCTCGCCGACGGTCAGAGCCATGCTCAGAGCCACCGCCCACCGTTACGGCAGCACATTGAAGGAGCCTCGCCGCGTCGCGGCAACCCGGACCGTAGGCAGACGGAGGTCGCGGCGGCTCACTCCAGCGCGGACCCGTGCGTGATCGTCGTGTGTTCCTTTCGCACCGGGCTCGGCGACCGCTAGGCGCATGTTTGCGTGAGGACGGGCGAGTCGGCAGGACGCCCTCGCCCTCGAGCGAGCGGAGCACGAGCACGAGGCCGTCGGACCAATCGCCCCACTGCTCGTTGTCGCGGATGGCGCGCTCGCGCATCGTCCGCTCGTCGACGTCCTCGAGGACCGCGGTCGCGCCGTTGGCCCATCGCGGCGAGGGAGCGCTGGTTGCCGCAGAAGATGAGGCCATCGGTTCGCGCGAGGACCGGCCGGAGGCGCAGGAACTCGGGATTGGCGGCGATCGCGCGCCGGAGGTTCTCGAACCGCTCGGGGCTGATGGTCCGCGGGTTCTCATCTCACGGATGGAGATCGCCGACGGGCACGAGCCGCGGTGAGACCAGCTGCGACGCGGGCGTCACATCCATCGGGTCCTGAGGATGGCCGTCCACGCGTCCGTCGCGGGGCGGATCCCATGCTCGCTACTAGCGCGTTTCTCTATCTCTCACCGTGAGGCCAACGCGCCGCATGCTGCGCGTCCGGTTGAGCAGGACTACCCCATGTTGATCAACCGGGCCCCTCAGAATGGTGTCTTTCTCTACCGTCGGGCAGCTCTTTGGTGAGTCGCGTCTCACTCGCTGCTCTCGGCAGATCCGTGGGATCGCAGGGCGCGCACGAGGGGCAGTGGCGAGCGGCCAATGGCACAGTAAGCCGCTGCGCTGAGCACGTACGCGACCGCCACCTCCAGGCGGATCGCAGGCACGGCGAACTGGGTGAGGAAGAGCGCGAGCAGCAGCACGGCGTCGAAGAGGGTCAAGCGCAAGCGCGCCAGCATCGCGACGCCAAGCAGGGTCTGCGCCGCGGTGAGCAGGATCTCGTCGCGCGAGAGCTGAACGAGCGCGATCTCGGCAGGATGTCCGAGCGAGAGGCTGTACACGATGGGGATCGTCGCGATGAGCAACGTCCACTGATTCAGTTTGGCCGAGACCAGGTTGCCGAGGCCGCGGGCGACGCTGACTATCGTCGCCGCCCACAGAAATGCGGTGAGCGATTCGGGGAACTCCGCCAGGAACGGTGCCACCCACTGGATCAGGAAGAACTGCGGCACCCCCAGAGAATCGGCGCTCGCTATGAGCCCGGCGATGAATGGCTCGGCGCCGAAGCCGATCACGAAGGCGCCGAACGCCAGGAAGACGACGACCACGAGGGCACGACGGATCCCGGGCAAGCGCTGCAGTTTGCCGACGATGCCCGGTTCGCCCTCCTCCTCCTCCTCCTCCTCGGACTCGGTCCGACCGGAGCGCAGCGCATTGACGATGTAGGCGACGTAGAGGGCGATAAGGACCACGGCGTCCAGCAGGCCGAGCGTCGCTTTCGCGGCGATGAGCACCGCGTAGACGGTCGCGGCGCTCAGGAAGAGCACATCCGCCGCGAGCGCCCGCGGGATCTCTACGGCCCGGAAAGGTCGGCGACGCGCCCGCGCCGCGAAGTAGGCGACGAAGAAGATCAGCGGCCACCCCACGCCGAGGAGCAGCCGGTTCGACCCGGTCATGGAGGAGGCGGCGAGCTCGATGCGGCGCTCCCAGGCCAGCACGACCTCGAAGCTGTACTCCGGAAGGACCTCGATGAGCGCGAGCAAAGCGAGCGCAGCCGAGACGGGGACCGTGATCTCCAACGTCTCCGTCGCCCACGACAGGAATAGCGCGGCCGCGACGATGGCAAGTCCGGTGACCGCCGCCACGACCAGCGGACTGGACCGGCCGACGCCACCGAAGATGACGATGACGAACGGAATGAGCGTGAGCGCGAGCAGCGCGATAAGGAGCGCATCGGCGCGACCGAGTCGCGCCGACCGGCCCTCACCTTCCTCGGTCGGTGCATCGTCCGCGCTCACCCGGGCCGCCGACCCCGCTCGTCGTAGTTCAGGCACGCGGCGATCTCCGCGGCGGTCCGCTTTAGCACCCGGTCCGCCGCCGCCAGGAGGGCGCGCACCTCGCCGCCGGCGAGCTCGTAGCGGACGAAGCGTCCCTCGCGCTCACGCCTGACCAGTCCGCACTCGAAGAGACACGCCAGGTGCGCGGACACACTGGACTGGCCAAGATCGCTCTCCTCGACGAGCTCGCTGACCGTGCGCGGACCCTGGGCGAGCGCGACCAGGATCGAGAGGCGCGCTGGGTCTCCGAGGCCGCGAAAGATCTTGGCTCGTAGCGCGTGCGCGGTCTCGGTTACGATCGTCATATCTTTATGTGACGATACCACCGGCGGGACCCGCCGTGCGCACTACGATACATGAGCGATGGTTCATACATGGAACTGACGCTCGAGCGCTGCGAGGTCGAATGCCTGCACCCGCAACACGTCGGCCCGCTCATTGGGCGCGTCATCAGCAGCGGCGACGCTGAGGAGGTCGTCACGACCTTCGACCTCCTGGCCGACCCGACGCGCGCGCGCATCCTTCACGCCCTCAGCCTCGCGGATGAGCTCTGCGTGTGCGACTTGGCATGGCTCCTCGGCCTCAGCCAGTCCGGACTCAGCCATCAGCTGCGGCTCTTGCGCGAGCGCCGCGCGGTCGAGCGCCGTCGCGCCGGGCGGATCGTGTATTACCGGCTACGCGACTGCCACATCCGCCGCCTGGTGCGCGACGCGCTGCGCCACGCCCGCGAGCCGCGACCGCGCGCACGGGAGGCCGTGTGACTGCGCACGCCCAAAGCCCGGCCGGAGCGAACCGCTCGCGCCTCGCGCTCGTGCTCGGGATCAGTTCCGCGATCTTCCTCGTCGAGGTCAGCGGCGCGTACCTCACCAACAGCCTCGCGCTGCTGGCTGATGCCGGTCACATCCTCGCGGACGCCGCCGGGATCGGGACCGCGTTGCTCGCCGTCCGGCTCGCGGCACGGCCCGCAACGCAGCGGCGGACGTTCGGCTTCTACCGCCTGGAGATCATCGCTGCGGTCTTCAATGGCCTGCTCCTCTTCGGGATCGCCGGGTACTTGCTGCTCGAGGCAGCGCGTCGCTTCGAAGCGCCACCCGAGGTCGCCAGCGGCGCGATGCTCGGCTTCGCCTTGGTCGGTCTGTTCGCGAACCTCCTGTCTGCGTGGGTGCTCCGCGACGCACAGCGCGAGAGCCTGAACATGCGCGGCGCGTTCCTCGAGGTCCTGTCCGACGCGGCCGGCTCGGGCGCGGTGATCCTCGCCGCGCTCTTGATCTTGGCGACCGGGTTCCGCAGCGCCGATGCGATCGCGTCGGCGTTCATCGGCATCTTCATCATTCCGCGGACCTGGCGCCTGCTACGCGACGCCGTCGACGTGCTGCTCGAAGCCACGCCCAAGGACGTGGACATGAGCGAGGTCCGTCGCCATATCCTGGAGGCGCCTGGCGTGCGCGACGTCCACGACCTGCACGTCTGGACCATCACCAGCGGCATGAACGTCGTGTCCGCGCACGTCGTGATAGATCGCGGCGCGGAGTCCTCCTCTGTGCTCGACCACCTCTGCCGCTGTCTTGGCTCGCAGTTCGACATCGAGCACTCGACGCTCCAGCTCGAGACCCCCGATCGCCGGCCGCTCGAGACCGCGACGCACGGGTGAGCGACCTCGCCCTCGCGCGTCCTCGGCTCGTTCGGCACGCGCTGCGCCTCGAGTACCTGACGGTAGGCTGGAACGTCGTTGAGGGCATCGTCTCGATCGTCGCGGCCCTCGCGGCAGGAGCGTCGCGCTCCTCGGGTTCGGCATCGACGGCTTCGTGGAGAGCGCGTCGGGCTCGGTGCTCGTCTGGCGTCTGTGGGCCGAGCGCCGCGCGGGCGATCGCGAGGCGATCGAGTGGCTGGAGCGGCGCGCCCTGGAGCTCGTCGGGCTCTCGTTCTTCCTGCTCGCTGTGTTCGTTGCGGTCAAAGCGCTCCTCGCCCTCGTCGGCCAGGAGCGACCCGAGCCCAGCCCCGTCGGCATCGCGGTGACGTCGCTCTCGATCGGCGTGATGTGGTGGCTAGCGCGCGCGAAGCGCCGCACCGCACGCGAACTCGGCGGCCGCTCGCTCGAGGCGGATGCCTTCCAGACGACAGCCTGCTGGTGGCTCTCGCTCATCGTCCTCGGTGGCATCGGCCTCAACGCCGTCGTCGGCTGGTGGTGGGCCGACCCGAACGCCGCCATCGGCATGACCTACTTCCTCATCCGCGAGGGGCGCGAAGCCTGGGAAGGCGAGGAGTGCGGCAAGGCTTAGCGCTCGTAGCCGCGGTGATGCTGGCCCTCTCGGGGTCGACGGTGGCCCTGGCGCACGAGCAGCGTCAGGTCGGCAAGTACACGCTCGAGGTCGGCTGGCACGACGAGCCGGCGATCGAAGGGATCATGAACGCAGTCGAGGTCGAGGTCCACGAGACGGCCAGCGGCAAGGGAGTGGAAGGGCTGACCCGCACTCTGCGGGTGGTGGTCTCCTACGGCGGGCTCGCGCAGACCTTCGAGCCCACGCTGCGCGCTGTCGGCGGTGAGCCGGGCTCCTACCTCGGAGACCTCATCCCGACCGCGCCAGGCGACTACACGTTCCGCGTCGTGGGGACGATCGAGGAGCTGAAGGTCGACGAGCGCTTCGAGAGCGGCCCTGGTCGCTTCGACCCGGTGCGTTCGCCCGACGCGCTCCAGTTCCCGGACCGCGTCGGCAGCGCGGGCGCGCTGGCTCGCGAGATCCGCGCGCTCAACGACCAGCTCCAGTTCTGGCGCCTCGTCACGGTGGGTGCTGTCGCCATCGCGCTGGTCGCCACGGGCGTCGCTCTGACGCTCGTCCCGGGCCGCCGCTAGCGATCGACTTCGGCCCCCCGTGGCTTAGCTCCCTGCGGTCTTCGTGGTTCGCCGATCAGGGGGCCACCTTTCGGCTCCGCGTACACGTAGGCGTTGACGCCGAGGTAGAGGTCCTTGCCGTCGATCTGAACACCGGTCTTCTGGTTGCCCCGGGTCGACGCCACGACGAGGGTCTTCCCGCTCGAGCTGGGTGTCGGGGTTGTCATCGGGATGCGGATCACGAGCGTGTCTCCCTCGCGCGTCACGGTCAGGTCGTCAGCCATTTTCGGCCTCCCTTCGTCGCTCGCCCATCATCACCCCCCGCGGCAGCCTGACGATCGCGTCGCGCTACCGCGCGTTCGAGCCCGCTCGGCTCGGCACGACGGAGAGAGCACCGTACCAGAACGCGATCCCCGCGATGACCCCGACCCCGAGGTTCCCGCTCGCCGTTGCGAGCGCCGCGACCACAGCGCACGTCGCCCAGCCCAGCATCCCGCGGAGAGCCCGCACGAGCTGGACATGCTCCCAGCCGACGTACGCGAGCAGCGCGCCCAGCACCGCCGGCGGCACCCCGCGCGTCACGATCTGTAGCGCGGACTGGCCGAATACGAGCCCAAGGCCGATACAGGTCGCACCAATGACGAGGGTCGCTGCGGCGGTGCGTGCACCGAAGCGGTGATGTGCGGTCAGCCCTCCCGCGCCGTGACACATCGGCATCCCGGCGAATACGCCGACCGCGAGGTTCGCGAGGCCCATAGACCGCGCGATGCCGGTGAGCGTCGCGCGGCGCGCACCCTCCCCGAAGTAGGAGCGCGCCACGTCCTGCATCGAGATCATGGCGTTCCCTATCGACAGCGGCAGCTGCGGGATCGCGAGCAGCGTGAGCGCGGGCCACCAGTCACCTGCCGCCGGGATGGTCGGGGCGATCGGCACGGGTCCCAGTCGAAGCGGTCCGACGTCGCTCCCGCCCAGCGCGCCGAGGAGCGCGCCCAGACTGAGGACCACCAGGGATGCGGGCGCGAACCGCCAGCGCAGGAGGATCAGGGCGAGGGCCAGCGCGCCAGCGGCAATGAACAGGCCGATCGGCGCGCTCGTGCCGCCGGCCGTGACGCCCGAGGGAAGGCTCGCAAGGCCTTGCGGCCGCCGGGCGAGAGCCCAGGCGCCCTGCAGCAGCGTGATCCCGAGGGAGAGCTGGATGCCCTTCACGACCGCGAAGGGCACGTAGCGACCGACGACCCGGATGAGGCCCGTCGCGCCGAGCAGGAAGTAGGCGGCGCCGAGGATGAGCGTCCCGGCCGCGATGACCGAGGGAGAGAGCGCGTAGGCGATGGCGATCGCCGAGAACGCCTTGAGCGGCTGGACCGGCATCGGGAGACGGAAGTACAGCGCCGCGGCGATGTAGAAGATGCCGGCGCCGATGAAGACGGTCGTCGGGCTGAGGCCGTTGACGGCGATGAGCGAGGCGGCGAGCGGGAAGAGGATCCCGCTGTCGCCGAACGCGCCGGACAGTTCGTGGCGGTCGAGACGCATGCGTGCGACCGGTGCAACAGCGTCACTGCTAATTGTGGCCACGAGATCATTCTCATCGGGATCGTCCGGGGATCCGGATTCGGAGCGTGTCGCCCTGCCAGGTCACGCTCAGGTCATCGCGATCCGCAAGCCTTCCTCGTTCCCTCGGTCCATCACCGCGCGCCGTGGGCATCAGACCGTGCGGGCTGCATTGAGGCGCTCGCGGATCGGCCCGAAGTCGATCCGGGATCCGCAGAAGGCATGGGCGTCGCCGTGCGCGTGGACCGCGGCCGCGGCGCTGTGGACGCCGAGCTTCCTGTACGCGTTCGCCGCGATGTTCCCCACCGCATTTATGGAGATCCCGAACTCGAACGCGATCATCTTCTGCGTTATGCCCCGCGCCAGTCGCTCGAGGGTCGCGCATTCGCGGGCGGTGAGCGGCCGCGGGTAGGACCTTGGAGGTCGTCTCACGCCCGCCGCCCGCACCGCCGTCGTGGCCCACGCGGCGACACGGCGGCCAACAAGCGTCGCCGCGTGGGTCGGTCGGTTCGGCGCCAGGCCGGCCAACAGCCGCCACACGCAGCCACACACGTGGCCCTGGGGCAGTCAGGCAAGCGCGAGCGCTCACGCCACACCCCGCGCGAGCTCGAGCAGGTCCTCGATCTGCTCGACAATGACGCCGTGGATCCGGACTTCACCGTTCCGGGTCAGACCCCGGTCGGGACCGCAGTATCGGACTAGCGCGATAACTGGGATCCAATGACGACGGATGGGCCGACTTCAGGCGGCGGCGAGATCGACGAAGCGGTCGAGCTCGCGGGCGAGGCGCCGCCAGGCGAGCGCCAGCGGCCGCGGCGGATCAC
>JAJYLV010000099.1 GCA_021787445.1 Chloroflexota bacterium
GGGTGAAGGGCCGGATGATGCTGTGGATCCTCGAGGAGCTGCCAGAGGTCCGCTACATCCGCACGAACAACGCCGGCTCGAACGCGCCGATGCTCGCGATCAACGAGCAGATGGGCTTCCGCTTCGTGTGGGACAACGTCGTGTACCAGATGACGCTCAAGCAGGCGCGCGCGTACCTCGGGCGATGACCGGGAGGCGCGCTAGACCCCGACGCGGACCTCGCCCTCCGAGCGCTGGCGAATGAGCAGGACGACGAGCGCCGGGATGATGAGCGCGGCGGGGCCGAAGGGGCTCGCCGCGTCGGGCGAGAGATCGCGCAGGACGAGCGACGGCAGGTACGCCGTCGTCGCCAGCACCGCGCTGAAGAGCGCCGGCGCCCACACGCTGCGCGTCCGCAGGTAGAGCCAGGCGAGGATCTCTCCGACGAACAGCGACCAGAAGAGGAACGCGACCGCGTCCACCGGCCACTGCGGGCTGCGGAGGTCGATCACGCGCGGCAGCTGCCACGCCCACCACAGGAGGCTCGTGCCGGTGATCGCGGGCCACGTCCCGAACGGCAGGAGGCGCGGCAGGAGGAACGCGCGCCAGCCCAGCTCCGATCCGAGCGTCACGGCCAGCTGCGCGAAGGGCGCGAGGAGGACGGCGCTGACGAGCTGTTCCATCGCGCCGAACGTCGGCGGCGCACCCGACGCGGGGTGGAGCCCACCGACGTTGGCGTCGAGGCTCCCCGCGCGGAGCGCGACGACGATGGCGACGCGCCCGACGACGAAGAGGACGGGCACCCAGATCGCGAAGAGGTAGGCGTCCGGCCAGCCGAGGCGGTCGAGGGCGATCCGGCGCGGGAGGTGCCGCAGGCTCCCGTGCGCGAGGATGAGCAGCGCGACGATGCCGGGTACCCACGCGGCGACGTCGCTCGCCACCGCGGAGCGCGGCGCGAGCATGAGCGGCCAGCCGATCGCGAAGGCGAGGCCGAGGAACGCGAGGACCTCGACGTTCCCGGGGGCTACCTGGACCAGAGGAAGGGAGGTCCGTCGCACGCTCATATGACGAATAGCCTAGAGGCGTCCGGCAGCCACGGCGCGGGCCGAACGACACCTGACCTATCTCTCCTGGCGGAAGACCCGACGCGCTCGAGGCGTGACGCGTGGACGCCGACCATGCGGCGAAGCTAGCCGCGCGGCTTCCCGGATCGGATCCACCCGTCGAGGGATCTTCGGCGCAGGCGGACCCGAAGGCGCGGTGGTCAGGTGGCGCGTGGATGTAGCACCACCGGTCGGCGGAAAAGGAAAGACCCGGGCCGAACAGCGGCTCGGGCCTTTCCAGACCGTGTGCGGAGCGGTCGACTACCGCGCCGACACGACTCCACCAGAGGGCTCTCGCTGGGGCACGGCCACCGGAGCGCGGCCGCGCATGAAGGCGAACGCGGCGAAGAGGACGAAGAACGCGGCTCCCGCGTAGCACAGCGTCGCGGCGGTGCCGGCGACGGAACCGAGGACGCTGAAGCCGTACACGGTGAGGAGCGCGGAGCGGAGCATGTCTCCCTTGAACAGCGTGTCGCGCACGCCGTTCACGGCGTCGAGCTTCTTCTGGGCGGCCGCGGCGGCCGCCGTGTCGTTGTTCTTCTGGGCGGTCGCGATGTCGGCCCTCAGCTGCGACTGCACGCTACCGATCGAGCCGTATGTCTGGCCGGGGTAGCCGATCGCGGCGGTGGCCTCCGACATGTGGAGGTCGATGAAGTAGTTCGCGTAGCACTCGGCCTGGGGGCCGGTCGACATCTGCTGCCCGCCGTATTGCACGAGGCAGCTCGAGCCGGCCTTCCAGCTCTTCTCTTCCGCGGTGAGCTTGTCGGCGGGGCTGAACGTGATCTTCTCGGCCGTCAGTTGATCGCGCACGTAGTTGCTGGCGAACGTGGCCTGGCTGTTCATGAACAGGCCGATGCCGCCGAGCACCACGGCGATCGCGAGTAGCACGAGGTCGGTGCGAAGCCTCATAAGGTCCCTCCGTGTGGATCTTTCGATGTACGAGCTGCGTACCTAAAGGTGCATGCCGTGGCTCTCGCGGATAAGTACCGAAGGATCCGGATCGTGTGGGTCCCGGACTCATCGTCGTGTACCCGTACGTCCCGTCGCGATGGACGGACGTCACGAGCGGTCCCCGCATCGCCGACATTCGACCCGTGCGCTCCGGCGATCCCGCAAAGCGCGAGTACGACGACCGGACCGCGCGCGCGGGACTTAGGTCCTTAGCGGACCTCGCGGTAGTCGACGAGCAGATCGCCCTCGCAGCGATACGTCGCGACGCGGTCCCCGCGGCGCAGCTCGCCCGTCTGCACGGTCTGGCCGCCCGATCCCGGCGCGACCGTCCCGCCCGCGCCGCCGCTCGTCCAGGTCGCGGGCGCGCCGACGCCGCGCAGCTCCCACGCGAGCGGCACGCTGGTGCTGCCGCCGTTCGGGAGGCAGGTCACCGCCGGAGCGTGGGTGAAGGTGAGGAAGAGCGCGACGACCCCGAAGCCGACGGCGAAGGCGCCGAACGCACCCGGCCGCAGCCGGAGCACGAGCACGCCGAGGGCGGTGAGGAGCCCTCCGGCGAAGACGACGAGGAGGACGAGGCCGTCGAGCTCGAACCGGGCGCTCGTGTTCGAGCGAACGATGGCGTAGACGTTGAAGAAGGCAAGGGCCGCGACGCCCATGAGGATCGAGAGCGCGCCGAGCGTCAGCCACAGGCCGACCGTGAGCTCGGCGGTGAAGGCGCGCCGGCGCGCGAGCACGAGAAGCAGCGTGCCGATGCCCAGCGCGAGGACGACGTAGATGCCGAGGAAGCTCGCGCTCGTCGGGAGCACGAGGAGGCGGATCGGCCATACGGCGATGAGGGCGAGGGTCCACGGATAGAGGAGCGCGATCCCCGTGGTCCGCACGGTGAGGCCGACGCCGATCGCGACGTAGACGAGGAAGGCGTAGAGGACGGGACGGCGGTCCTCGGCACGGGCCGCGAGCGCGGCCCACGCGCCGAGCGCGCCGAGCGCCATCGCCGGGAAGCCGAGCAGCCCGGCGCCCATGCCGGTCACGGTCCCCAGCGCGCCCATCGCCAGGGCGGCGCCGACGGCGAGCTCGACGCCGCGCGTCGCGTCGCGCCCGAGCACGACCGCGGCGGCGACGAACGCGGCGCCATCCGCGGCCAGGAGCAGCAGCCACGGCGCGGCGCCGGCGACGCTGCTCGTCTGCGCGACGATGTACGCCGCCGTCCCGAGCGTGAGCGCGCCCGCGCCGACGAGGAGCAGCCGCGCGAGGCGGAGGACGGGCGAGGTCCCCACGCGCGCACGCTACTCCCGGCGCGCCGTACGTCGCCGGACGGTACCGTGTAGGGCACGACCGAGGGAGGCACGAGATAGCGGAGCTGGCACGGCGCGTCGGCCTCGGACTGGCCGCACGCGGCGACGTGGACGACACGATCGCCTGGGCGCGGCGAGCGCGCGACGCCGGGCTCGAGGCTGTCTGGTTCCACGACTCGTACTTCGAGCGCGACGCGGTGACGTACGCGACCGCCGTCGCGACGAAGGTCGACGGGATCCGCGTCGGTCTCGGCGCGCTCAACCCGTACACGCGCCACCCCGTCCTCATCGCGATGACCGTCAGCGCGCTCGACGAGATCGCCCCGGAGCGCGTCACGCTCGCGCTCGGCAGCGCCCTCCCGCTGCGCCTCGCGCAGATGGGCATCGCGTACGACCCGAACGAGGCGCCGGGCCGCGTCAGCGACTGCATCGACGTCGTCCGCACGCTGTGGTCGGGGGAGCGTCTCCCGCCGGTGCGGCCGGGTGTGCCGCCGCTCCAGCCGATGTTCCCGCCGGTGCACCGCGTGCCCATCTACATCGCGGGCTACCGCACGCCGATGATGGAGCTCGCGGGGCGGAAGGCGGACGGCTACATCGCGCGCCCGTGCGAGTCGATCCCCGGCCTCCGCTACCTGCTGGGGAAGATGGAGCGCGCCGCGGCCGCCGCGGGACGCGACCCCGACTCGCTCGACGTCACCGGCTACCTGCTGACGTACATCGACGAGACACGCCGTGCCGCGCTCGACCGCGCGAAGCGCGAGCCCTTCGTCATCTACATGATGGCCATCCTCTCCGACGTCACGATCACGCGCGCGGGGTTCGACCCCGCGCTGCGCGACGCGGTCATGGTGAAGTGGCGCGCCGAGGACTACCACGGCGCGGGGCAGCTCATCCCCGACGAGCTCCTCGACGCCTTCGTCCTGTGCGGCACCGTCGACGAGGTGGCCGCGCGGGCCGGCGAGTACCACGACGCGGGGATGAAGCTGCCGCTGCTGCAGCCCGCGGTGCAGGACGAGACGCAGACGGAGCTCGCCATCCGCGCGGCGATCGCCTACGGCCGGGGCGCGACGCGGCGCGTGGCGCGGCAGGCGCTCGACGAGCAGCGGATCGGCGCCGCGTCGCGCGTCTGGCGCCGCTTCTCGGCCTACACCGAGATCGCGCGTCCGTTCTCGTTCACCGCGTCGGTCACGCCCGTCCTCGCCGGGGGCGCGATGGCCGTGCTCAACGGCGGCTTCTCGTGGCCGATCTTCCTCGCGTGCGCGCTCGGCTCGGTCACGCTCCACATCGGGACGAACATCGTCAACGAGGTCTACGACGTGCGGCACGGCGTCGACTCGATCACGTCGCCGCGCGCGAGCCACGCTCTCGTGAAGGGCCGGCTCTCGGAGCGCGAGGCCTTCGGCCTCGCCGCGGCGGCCTTCCTCGTCGCCGTCGTCGTCGGCCTCGGCCTCATCGCCGTACGCGGCTGGCCGATCGTCGGGCTCGGCCTCCTCGGCCTCGTCGGCGGCTACACCTACACCGCGCCGCCGTTCGAGTACAAGTTCCACGCCCTCGGCCTGCCGCTCGTGTTCGTCCTCATGGGGCCGCTCACGGTCGCGGGGACGTACTACGCCATCACCGGATCGCTCGAGACGAACGTGTTCTGGGCGAGCGTGCCCGTCGGGCTGCTCGTCGTCGCCATCCTCCACGGCAACGAGTGGCGCGACATCTCGGAGGACACCCGCGTGCTCGGCGACGCGACCTTCGCGGCGCGCTACGGACGGCGTGTGTCCTACTGGACGTACATCGCGCTCGTCGTCGGCGCGTACATGGCGCTCGCGGTCGCGGTCGCGAGCGGCGTGCTCCCCGCGTACGCGGTCCTCGCGGTCCTCTCGCTCCCGCTCCTCGTGCGCGTCATCCGCGCGAGCGAGCTCGGGAGCCAGGGGCAGCAGCGCGCGATCGCGATGATCGACATCGAGACCGCGCAGCTGCACGCGGCGTTCGGCGCGCTGCTCGCGCTCGGGATCGTCGCGGCCGCGTTCCTCCGCTGATCTCGGCCTACCATCCGCCCGGCGTGCGCTCTCCACGGACGTCCCCCTCCGCCCTCGGCACCCTTGCCGCGCTCGCGCTCGCGTACGCGCACTTCGGGCGCACGTTCCTCGGCCCGCGCGAGCGGTTCTGGCGGCGCATGACGACGACGGGGCTCACGCTCGGCGCGCTCGCGCTCGCCGCGGGGGAGGCCGAGCGGCTTCGACCGCGCAAGCGCGACGTCGCGCTCGGCATCGCGATCGCCGCGGGCCTCGTCGCGGTCTTCCAGCTCGGCGACCGCGCGGCGCGGCGCGTCATGCCCCGCGGCGACGAGGAGATCGGCGACATCTACGCGCTGCGCTCGCAGGGCACGGCGCCCGAGATCGCCCTCCGCCTCGGCGGCGTCATCGGGCCCGCCGAGGAGCTCTTCTGGCGCGGCTGGCTGCAGCGGCGCGTCGGGTGGCTCGCGGCGTCGGGTGCCTACGCGGGTGCGCACCTCGTGACGCGCAACGCGACGCTCGTCGGGGCGGCCGGCGTGGCGGGGATCTACTGGGGCGCGCTCGCCGCGCTCGGCACGCCGATGAGCGCGCTCATCGTCAGCCACGTCGTGTGGGACGTGTGGATCTTCCTCGTGCAGCCGACGCAGCCGGAATAGGGAACGGCGCCGGGAGGAGGTTCCCGGCGCCGTTCTCCCGATGAGGAGAGGAGAGGTCGGCTGTTACTGGCTGGCCGCGGGGGAGGCGGCCGGGGGCGGCCCCCATGGACGGTGGCCGAAGCCGGGGCCCATAGGGCGAGTGTTGTTGACCATGTCGGTCACGCGCTGCGTGAGGTCCGCCTTGATCTGCGTGGCCTGAGCGGACGTCAGCTTGCCGCTCGAGACGGCCTGGTCGATCTTCGTCGTCTCGTCCTGGACGATCGCCTGGATGAGGCCGTCGGTGCTCTTGCCGGCCGCCGTCGCGATCTGCGCGAGCGACTGGCCGGAGTGCAGCTTCGTCCGGAGGTCGGTCGTCGAGATCCCGAGGTAGGTGGAGGCGACGTTCAGCTCGTTGCCGCCGAAGAAGCGGCCCATGCCCGGACGGCCGCCGGGGCCCTTGCCGGGCTGCGGCGCGCCCTTGTGGTCGACCAGGCTGGTGATCCGCTGCGACAGGTCCTGCTGGGCGGCCGTGGTCAGCGCCTGGACGAGCCCGTCACGCGTCTTGCCGTGCGCGACGGCGACGTCGGCCATGCTCTGGGTGGTCCCCATCTCCGTGCGGAGCTGGTCGACGCTGATGCCGATGTACTGCGCGGCGACCGTGAAGAGGCCGGTCCCGTGCGGACCCGGGCCGGCGTTGTCGGTCGTGGCCCGCGTGGTCCCGCCGAGGAGGTGTGCCGCCGCGGGCGCGACAACGCTCGGGGCGAGGGCGATGCCGGCGAGGAACGCCACCGCGAGCGCGGCGCCTCCGGCGACGATCCTCGCGTTCTTGGGGAGCTTCATTGTCTTGCTCTTCCTTTCAGTGAGGGCTCGAGGATGAGAACACCACCCGGCGGAGCCGGCGGGATGAGATCCGCGTAAGACCTTGAAGGGGCGATCCTTACCGGCCTCTTAGGCCATCCGCGCTACGCTCGACGCTGATGCACCTCCTCGTCGTCGAGGACGATCCCGGGGTGCGGGGCGCCGTGGAGCGCGCACTGCGGGCCGCGGGCCATGAGGTGGACTCCGCGAATGACGGCCAGCGTGGCCTCGATCTCGCGCTCTCGCGCCCCTTCGACGCGGTCGTCCTCGACCTCGGCCT
>JAJYLV010000100.1 GCA_021787445.1 Chloroflexota bacterium
CGCGTCGGTCCGCGCCAACGCCTACCCCGCGGTGCGGTTCGAGGCGGCGCCCGACCACGCGGCGCTCGCGCGGAGCTGCCACGCCTACGGCGAGCGCGTCGACGACCCCGCGGAGCTGCCGGCCGCGATCGACCGCGCGCTGCGCGCGACGCGCGACGGCACGGCGGCCGTGCTCGACCTGGTGCTCCCCTCTATATAGAAGGAGCGCGCGTCAGGGCGTTTGCGGCTCGGGCGCGTCGGGCCCTTCGTAGTGGGCCTTCACGAACTTCACGATCTGCACGTCGTCGTACGCCGGCAGCTTCAGCGACCAGCGCCACGCCGACAGCGCGATGTGGATGCCCGGGTCCTTGAGCGGGTAGGGCTCGAGGACCATCTTGGGGTAGCCGTTCTGCGCGACCTCGCGCACGAGCGCCGACAGGCTCGAGAGGTCGCCGGCGCTCAGGTCCTTGTAGAAGACGACGATCCCGCCGTGCTCGAGGTTGTGGACGATGGCCTCGTTTGGCTGCGTCGTGTCCTTGACCCCCCACGACACCGGCGCGACCCCCGCCTGGTCCCAGTGGCTCCCCGACGTCGGCGGGTCGGTCTTGTACGTGACCTTCTGGCCGACGGGGACGTGGGCGTTGCCTTCGTCGGCCTCGTGCGTCCCGATCGTCGCGCCCGCGACGTCGTACTTCGCCGCGAGCAGCGGGTCCGCCGGCGCGGGGGGAGGGCCGAAGATCCCGAGGGCGCGGCCGCCGGCGATGAGCGCCGCGACGACGATGACGACGCCCGCGGCGACGTACAGCGTCCGGCGCGGACGCGTCGGCTGCGGCGCCGGGCGTCGGGCGCGCCGCGCGCGCTCCTGCTCGCGCCGTTCCCGCCGCGTCACGGTGCTCACCTCGTCAAGCGTAGAGGCTGGATATGCTCGGCGCCGTGACCGTTCGCGTCCGCTTCGCGCCATCCCCCACCGGAGAGCTGCACATCGGCAGCGTCCGGACGATCCTCTACAACTACCTCTTCGCCAAGCAGAACGGCGGAGCTCTGGTCCTGCGCATCGAGGACACCGATCAGGCGCGTCTCGACCCGCGCGCGCTGCCGAGCATCTACGACGGGCTCCACTGGCTGGGCATCGGCTGGGACGAGGGGCCGCGCGAAGGCGGACCCTACGGGCCGTACGTGCAGTCGGAGCGCCTCCCTCTCTACCGGGAGCACGCGCAGCGGCTCGTCGATCAGGGCGACGCCTACTTCTGCTTCTGCTCCAAGGAGCGTCTCGACCAGCTCCGCGCTCAGCAGCAGGCGCGCAAGGAGCTGACGCGCTACGACCGCTTCTGCCGCCGCATCGAGCCGGCCCTCGCGGCCGAGCGCGCGGCGCGCGATCCGCACGTCGTCCGGCTCAAGGTGCCGGACGCGGGCGTCGTCGCGATCGACGACCTCGTCCACGGCAAGGTCGAGTGGCAGCTCGCGACGATCGAGGACCAGGTCCTGCTGAAGTCCGACGGATTCCCCACCTACCACCTCGCCGTCGTCGTCGACGACCACCTCATGGAGGTGACACACATCATCCGCGGCGAGGAGTGGCTCGCGTCGGTCCCCAAGCACATCCTCGTCTACCGCGCGTTCGGCTGGGACGTCCCGCCGATGGCGCACGTGCCGCTCGTCCTCGGGCCGGACGGCAAGAAGCTCTCGAAGCGCCATGGTGCGACGCGCGTCACCGAGTTCCGCGAGCAGGGCCACCTGCCCGAGGCGCTCGTCAACTACCTCGCGCTCGTGGGCTGGGCGCCGGGGACGGAGGACGAGGTCTTCTCGCTGGACGACCTCATCGCGCGCTGGCGGATCGAGCAGGTGCAGAAGGCGGGCGGCAAGTGGGACGTCGAGCGGCTGCGCTGGTTCGGCGGGGTGTGGATGCGCCGGCTGTCCGAGGACGAGCTCGCGCGACGGCTCGACGGCGTCCTTCCCCCGGAGTGGGACCGCAGCGTCGTGCGCGCCGCGATCCCCGTCATCCGCGAGCGGATGGAGGTGCTCACGCAGGCGAGGGACCTCATCGCCTTCCTCTTCACCGACGTCGCGCCGGAGGCGCCCCTCCTCGTCGCGAAGAAGCGAACGGCGGAGGAGACGCGCGCCGCCCTGGCACGCGCGACGAGCGCGCTCGGCGCGTTGCCGGCCTTCGGCCACGCACAGGTCGAGGACGCGCTCAAGGCGGTGGCAATGGACCTCGGCTGGAAGCAGGGCGACCTGAACATGCCGGTGCGGGTCGCGGTGACGGGGACGAAGGTCGGGCCGCCGCTCTACGAGTCGATCGAGCTCCTCGGCCGCGAGCGCGCGCTCGCGCGCCTCGAGCGCGCGGAGACGGTCCTCGCCGGCTAGACCGGCTGCGCCTCGCTCGCGGCCTCCATCGCCTCGGCGAGCGTGAAGCGGCCACGGTAGAGCGCGCGGCCGACGATCACGCCGCGGATCCCGCGGTGGCGCAGCTTCGCGATGGCGCGCACGTCGTCGAGCGAGCCGACCCCGCCCGAGTAGATGACGTCGCCGCCGAACGCGCGCGCGACCTCCTCGAGCGACGCGAGGTCGACGCCCTGCAGCGTGCCGTCGACCGAGACGTTGGTGAAGACGATCGTCGGCACGCCTTCGACCGCGAGCTGATGGACGAGCGCGGACGCGCGTACCTCGGTCGTCTCCGTCCACCCCGACGCGGCGACGAACCCGTTCCGCGAATCGACCGCCACCGCCATCCCGTCGGCGTGGCGGTCGACGAGGCGCCCGATGAGCTCGGGCTCCTTGATCGCCGCGGTCCCGACGACGATCCGCGACACGCCGGCCTCCGCGAAGCGCTCCGCGGTGTCGAAGTCGCGGATCCCTCCGCCTGCCTGGATCTTGACCGTGAAGCGGCTGGCGATGGCGCGGATGTGCTCGAGGTTGTCGGGCTTCCCGGTCCGCGCGCCGTTGAGGTCGACGACGTGGATCCACTCCGCGCCCTCGCCGACGAGGCGCTTCGCCGCCGCGAGCGGATCGGGCGCGACGTCCTCCGCGGTCGCGAAGTCGCCGCGCGTCATACGGACGCAGCGGCCGTCGAGGATGTCGATGGCCGGATAGACGATCACGCGCTCGTCCTCCCGTCGCCGGCGAGCACGAGGCGGATCTCGCCGCCGACGAAGGCCGCGGGGATCGTGAGGAGGAGGCCCGCGGCCTCGGCCCAGAAGGGCGCGGCCTCCGGAGCGGAGAACACGAAGATGAAGCCGATGGCCGTCGAGATGACCCCGACGGCGAACGCGTGGAGGAGCGGCTCCTTCTTCGCGATGTGGGCGGCGACGTACGCGCCGACGAGGGTCAGGGCCAGGCCGAGCACGAGCTGCGCGAGCTGCAGCGGGATGGAGTGGTAGACCATCGCGTCGAGCGCCTGCGCCGACGAGCTCGCGTACGCGGCGCCGATCGCCGCGTCGAAGAGGAGCCCGGCGATGAGGGTGCCGATCGTGTCGACGAGCGCGCCGACGACGACGGCCCGGACGTTGAGCTCGCTCTTCACCGCGTGACCGATGCTACCCGCAGAGCGGCGGTGAGGCGCTCGACGGGGCCGGCGATCGCGAGGCGCTCGGCGAGGGCGGCGAGGCGCGCCGCGTCCGCCGGCTGCGCGCGGATCGACCCGTCGCCGCACTCGACGGCACAGTCCTCCGCGAGCGCGACGACGCGCCGCGCCGACGCGATGTAGCCCTCTCCCTTGTGTATCCGGGCGCGGATCGTGGGCGACAGGTCGGCTGCCGCGAGGATCGCGTCGAGCGAGCCGTACTTCCGCAGCAGCTCGGACGCCGTCTTCTCGCCGATCCCGGCGACGCCGGGCAGCCCATCGGACGGATCGCCGCGCATGATCGCGTAGTCCATGTAGCGGTCGCCGGGGATCCCGTACTTGGCGGCGATCCAGGCCTGGTCGACGGGCGCGAGCTCGCTCACGCCGCGCAGCGTGTACAGCACGCGCACGTGCGGATGCCGCACGAGCGCGAACAGGTCGCGATCCCCGGTGACGACCTCGACCGGACCCGTGGAGCGCGTCGCGATCGCCGCGATCGCGTCCTCCGCCTCGTATCCCTCGCAGCGCGCGGTCGAGATCCCGAACGCGCCGAGGATCTCGACGATGAGCGCGATCTGAGGCTCGACGGGGTCGGGCTCATCGCCCTCCTTCGCGACGCGGTGCGCCTTGTACTCCGGGAGCGCCTCGACGCGAAAGGCCGGGCGCCAGTCGGCGTCGAGCGCGACGAACAGGCGCGCGGGACGGCGGTCGGGCAGGAGGCGCGAGAGGAAGCCGAGGAAGCCGTGGACGGCGTTCGTCGCCGTGCCGTCCGGCGCGGTGAGGACGGGGATCGCGTGGTACGCGCGGTAGGCGAGGCTCGACCCGTCGATGAGGAGGGTCGGCCAGGCGCTCCCCGTCGCGGGGGCGTCCGCCACTACGCCGGCGTCGGCGCGAGGATGCGAGCGGCGACGGCGAGGAAGCGGTCGTTCTCCTCCGGCGTCCCGATCGACACGCGCAGACACCCGGGGCAGCCCCACGCCGACATCTCTCGCAGCAGGATCCCCTCGTCGAGGAAGCGCTCGTACGCCGCGACGGGGTCGCCGGAGATGCGGAAGAGGATGAAGTTCGCCTCCGACGGGAACGGCGCGACGCCCCCCACCTCCCGCAGGCCCGCGAATACGCGCTCGCGCTCCGAGCGGATCTCGGCGATGCGCGCGCGCACGCTCTCCTCGTCGCGGGCGAGGCGCGTGGCCACCGCGTAGGTGACGACGGACACGCTCGTCGGCAACTGGGCCGCGCGCACCGGCTCCGCGAGGGCCGGGTGGAAGACGAGGACGCCCATGCGCAGCCCCGCCGCCGCGTACACCTTCGAGAAGGTCTTGCTCAGGACGAGGTTGGGGTGGTCGGGGAGCGCGGGGAGGAGCGTCCGGCCGGCGATCTCGCCGTACGCCTCGTCGACGAGGACGAGCGTCTCGGGGTAGCGCTCGGCGACGGTGAGGATGACGTCGTCATCGATGACCGTCCCCGTGGGGTTGTTCGGCGTGCAGAAGAGGACGATGTGCGCTCCGGTCCGCTGGACGGCCGCGAGCGCGCGCTCCGTCGTGACCTCGTACGGCAGACCGACGTTCTCGCGCGCGACGGCGCCGCCCGCGATCGTCGCGAGGCGCATGTGGATCGGGAAGGTCGGCGTGAAGACCAGCGTCGTCCGCCCGTGCCCGCCGAACAGGAGGAAGAGGCCGAGGAGAGTGTCGCCGCTGCCGTTGCCGAAAACGAGCTGGTCGGGGGCGACGCCGTAGCGCTGCGCGAGGATCGTGCGCAGCTCGGTCGCGGGTCCGGGGCCGGGATAGCGGTTGAGGAGGACGCGCTCCATGTCCTCCGCCGTGACGTAGCGGCCCATCGGCGTCGGCTCCGGCCACTCGTTCGCCGCGAGCCGGATCGCGTCGCCGGCCGCGCGGGCGCCGAACGAGCCGCGCCCGCGCAGCTCCTCGCGCAGCTGGGGGATGCGGGAGGAGACCACGACCCGATGCTAAGGGAGGCCGACGTCAGTCGGTCGGCGTGCCCTCGAGGAAGAGCGAGTAGCCGAGCCGCGCCGTGTACCGCGGACGGAAGCGATCGAGGTCGTACTGGCGCTCGACGTCGACCGTGCGCGCACCGAGCGCGGGATCGGGCAGGTCGGTGTGCGTGTACGTCCCGTGCTGCACCGCGACCATCCGTCCGCTCACCCCCGCCTCGAGCAGATCGACGGCGATGTTCGCGAACGTCGTCGCGACCATCTGGTCGAACGCGTCGGGGTTGCCGCTCCGCAGGTCATACGTCAGCTGGCTGACGATGACGTCCTCGCCCGTCCGGTGGTGGATCTGGTCCGCGAGCGCGTCGGCGACGTCCTGCTTCTTGCGGTGCCCGTACGCGTCCGGCTCCCCCACCTCGCCGAGGGTCAGGCCCGTCCACTTCGCGCCCTCCGCCGCGATGACGAAGGCGTAGTGGCTCGGGTTCGAGCGTTTGTCCTCGACGAGAACGTCGATGAGGTGTGCGAGGTCGAACGGCGCCTCAGGGAGCAGGCAGCGGCCCGACGTCACGTATGCCGTGTGGAGCGCGCTGAAGCCCGCGTCGCGCCCGAAGATGCGGAAGATGCCGATGCGCTCGTGCGAGCCGAGCGTCGTCCGCTGGCGGTCGACGAGCTCCTTCGCGCGCGTGATCGCCGTGGAGAACCCGACGCAGTACTCCGTCCCCTGGACGTCGTTGTCCATCGTCTTCGGTATCGCGATCTGCGGGAACCCCTGATCGGAGAGGACGCGCGCGAAGCTGATGGTGTCGTCGCCGCCGATGACGACGAGCCGCTCGATCCCGAGCCGCTGCAGGTTCGCGATGACGATGGGCGTGAGGTCGTACGTGCCGTCCGGCTGGCGCAGCCGCTCGCGGTCGCGCGCCGTGATGAGCTCCGGCAGCCGCTCCTCGCGCATGCGCTTCGGGTTCGTGCGCGAGGTGTGGAGCATCGTGCCGCCGGCACGGTCGATGTTCCGCGTGTTCTCGCGGTCGAGCGGAAGGATGTACTCGGGGTCGGGGGTCGGTCCCAGGCGCACGTGCGTGAGGCCCTGCCACCCCTTGCGGATCCCGAGGACCTCGTTACCCGCGGCGGTGCTGCGGTACACGACGCTCTTGATGACCGAGTTGAGCCCCGGGACGTCTCCGCCGCCGGTGAGGACGCCGATGCGCATCAACCCTCAGTCTCTGCGCATGGACGGCGTCCGAAAAGGGCCCCTCGGCCGCCCGCCTGCCTAGGGGAACACGAAGCGTGTCGCCGAGGTGCTGAACGCCTTCAGGTCGAAGACGACGATCTTCGTCGGCCGGACGCGGAAGACATACCCCGTCTCGTACTGCTCCGCCTTCGGTCGATAGCGGAAGGTGCGCCCGTATTTCGTCGTGTACTGCCGTGAGATCCGCTCGGCGAGCGCGTGCTCGACGGCGCGCACGACGTCCGCCGTCCCCTCGGCCATCACCGCGCGCGTTCCGCTCTGCGTCCCGAAGCCGATGCGCGCGTCGCGCGCGAGGTTCCGCGCCCAGCGCGTCCGCTCGCTGCCCTCGAAGTAGAGATGACGATCGACCCACGC
>JAJYLV010000101.1 GCA_021787445.1 Chloroflexota bacterium
ACGCGTGGAAAGTCGCGACGTTCGGACACGTCGCGCGGTCGAGGATCTGCATCGAGAGGAAGGGCACGAGCGGCTCATGGTGGTGGATGACGTCGAATCGCTCGCGCTTGAGCATGCGTGATACCAGCCACTCGAGGCGGAGCGAGAGCGTGACACGCCCGATGCTCCCGTTGTAGGGCACCGCGATGGCCCGCCCGATCTGGATGACGTCCTGCGCGGGCGGGTCGTCGCCCCACGGCGCGGTGAGGATCCGCACGTCGTGTCCGAGCTCGCGCAGCTGCTCGTACTGCTCCCGGATGTACGAGTTGGCGCCACCCGGACGCGGATAAGCGTAGGGAGAGACGACCCCGATCTTCATCAGCGAACGTACCTCCGCCAGACGCGCTTGGCGGGATCGCGCAGCATCGACCGGTATTGCTGCGTGACGACGCCGTCGAGGTGCTCGCGGAGCGTCCACGACCGACCACCCGGGACGGTGGCGCGGCGGGCGATGGCGTCGCGCAGATCCTCCGCGCTGGCGCCGGAGAACTCCGTCCAGGCAGTCGCGACGAGGGCCGCGTGGTGGGCGTCGCTCGAGCCCGTCTGCGCGATGCGTAGCACGTGCACGTTGAGCCAGAGCGCGCGCGACGCCCGCACGCGCCCGGCATACGACGGATTGCGGACCTCGATGCCGTCGACGAACGCCTCCTCGTCGGCCTTCTCGGCGAGGTCGCGCAGCGCGCGCTCGCCCACGGAGAACGTGAGGTACGAGAGCGGGTGGGGCACGACGGCGACGCCGCCGAGCCGATGAATGGCGGCGACGGTCTCCGCGAGCGGGCGCAGCATCGGTACCTCGTCCTCGACGAAGAGCGCCAGGATGTGCCCCGCTCTCGTCGTCACCTCCATCCCCGTCACGACGGCGACCGGGCTGCCGCGGCGCGACGCCGCGTCGCGGGTCTGGAAGGACCCGCGGATGTCGTCGTGGTCGGTGACCGCGATGACGTCGAGCCGCGCGCGTTCGGCGGCGTCCAGGAGCGCCTCGGGCGGCGAGAGGCCGTCGCCGAGGTCGGAGTGGAGCTGGAGGTCGGCGCGCCCCATCAGGCCCACACCCGCTCGAACACGGACCACTCTTCGGGGGAGCCGGCGACGGCGCGCTCGAGCACCGCGGCCCACCGGCGCACGCCTTCGCGCACGTCGGCGTCGTGGTCCCCCGTGCGCGGCAGCGCGAGCTCGGGCCCGATGTGCGCGTGGAGCCGGCGTCCATCGCGCATCGCGAACGCGGGGACCAGCGCGGCGCCGGTGCGGAGGGCGAGGGCGACGTGACCCGAGGGGAGGAGCGCCTCGCGGCCGAAGAACGGAACGCGCTCACCGACGCCGGTGACCGCTCGATCCGCGAGGATCCCGACGACCCCGCCGCGCCGCAGGACGCGCGCGATGGCCAGCGGGGAGCGCGTGTCCACCATCTTCATCCCCATCGCCGAGCGCGCGCGGTCGACGACGCGGCCGACCTCGTCGGCCTTGCGCTCGACGACGACCGTCACGTCGAGCCCGTGCAGGGCGAGGATCTGTCCGGTGAGCACGACCGGCCCCAGATGCGCGCTGGCGACGACCACGCCGCGGCCGCGATCGCGCGCGCGCACGAGGTCCGGCCAGCCGTGGAGCTCGACCATCTCGCGCACGCGCTCCGGCGCGAGGCGCAGGAGGCGGAGCGTCTCGAGGTAGTGGCGCACCTGCGCGACGAAGACGCGGCGCGCGAGCTCCGGCCGCCCGCAGACGACGCCGAGGTTCGACCGGACCGCCGCTCGAGCGCGCGGCGCGGCGAGGTACGCGAGCGTGCCGACGAGCTCGCCGACGGGTGCATCGAGCGCGTCGGGCAGCGCCGGCAGGGTCGTTTCGACCGCCCATGAGACCGCCGCCACGATCACGCCGGCACCGAGCTCAGCTCGGCGGGCCACATGGGGCGGAAGATGTACCACTGGTCGGGGCAGGGCCGGATCAGACCTTCGAGCGCGTCCGCGATCGCGGACGTCACCCGCGCGGTCTCCTCCGCCGCCTGACGTGCGCGGTCGACCCATATCGGCGGGAGCGCGACGCCGCGGAAGGTGTTGTCGTGCTGGCGCACGACGGCGCCGACGACGATCGGCGCGCCGGAGACGCGGGCGAGATCCGCGGCGACCGTCGGGAAGGCCGCGGGTGCGCCGAAGAAGTCCGCGTTGACGGTGTTGAAGGCGAACGCGCGCGGTCCAAGATCCATCATCACTCCGACCATCTCGTTCCGCCTCAGGGCCGAGAGCACCTTACGGGCGGCGCCGTTCGGGGTGTGGATGTTGATGTTCTTGTGCGCGCGGTTCCCCACGAGGAGGTCCATGAGCCGCTGGTTCGAGAGGTCGTCGGCGATCACGTTGAGCGGGATCGCTCCCGCGACGCGTGCGCCGCCGACCTCGAAGTTGCCGAAGTGGATCGAGACGAAGATGATCCCGCGTCCTTTCTCCATCGCGCCGCGGATGTGCTCCCAGCCTTCGATCGCGACGAGGTGCTCGAGGTCCTCGGCGCGAAGCCGCGGGAAGCGCATGATCTCGACGACGTACTTCGCGAAGTTCCGGAACGAGCGGCGTGCGACCCGCGCGACGGCGCGGTCCCCCGCGGGGCGATCGAGGACGTGCGCGAAGTTCTGCTTGGCGATCCGTCGCTTCGTGCCCCACGCGAGGTACGCGATCTCGCCCAGCGTCACCGCGAGCGGGTAGAGCACCCGCTGCGGGAGCCGCTGGGCGAGGAACGCCGTGAGACGCCAGAGCCAGTACGCGGTGCCTTGGGCGATGCGCTGCCGCAACGGCCTTACCGCTTGGCCGCGGCCCGGATCCCCTCGCCCTTGAGCGTCTCGTTGTCGGTCCCCGCGATGAAAGCCTCGACGCGCTCACGGGCGATGTCGTCGGGGATCTGCTTGGGCGGCGACTTCATGAAGTAGGCGGAGGGCGCGACGACCGTTCCGCTCAGCCCACGGTCGAGCGCGAGCTTCGCGCAGCGGATCGCGTCGATCACGACCCCGGCGCTGTTCGGCGAGTCCCACACCTCGAGCTTGACCTCGGCGTTCAGCGGGACGTCGCCGAAGGTCGTTCCCTCCATCCGGATGTAGCACCACTTGCGGTCGAGGAGCCACGGAACGTGATCGGACGGGCCGACGTGGACGTCGTCGGGCGAGACGGGGTATGGCAGCATGCTCGTCACGGCGTTCGTCTTGCTGATCTTCTTCGATTCGAGGCGCTCGCGCTCGAGCATGTTGAGGAAGTCCGTGTTGCCGCCGAAGTTCAGCTGATAGGTGCGATCGAGCCGCACGCCCCGGTCGACGAAGAGGTTCGTGAGGACGCGGTGGGTGATCGTCGCGCCGACCTGCGACTTGATGTCGTCGCCGATCATGGGGAGGCCACGGTCGGCGAAGCGCTTCTGGTAGATCGGCTCCGGGTCACCGCGCGCGATGAAGACCGGGATGCAGTTCACGAACGCGCAGCCGGCCTCGAGGATCTGCTCGACGTACCACTTCGTCGCCTCCTCGCTGCCGACGGGGAGGTAGCTGACGACGACGTCCGTCTTCGTGTCCTTGAGGATCCCGACGATGTCCGCGGTGGGGCCGGGCGCCTTCTCGATGATCTGCGAGAGGTACTTGCCCAGCCCGTCGTGGGTCATGCCGCGCGCGACCGTCACGCCGGTCTTGGGGACGTCGGCGAAGCGGTAGGTGTTGTTCGGCGTGGTGTAGATGGCGTCGGCGAGATCCGTGCCGACCTTGTTCTTGTCGACGTCGAACGCGGCGACGAACTCGACGTCCCGGATGTGGTATCCGCCGAGGTCCACGTGCATGAGGCCGGGGATGCGATGGCCCGCCTTCGCGTTGCGGTAGTAGTGGACCCCCTGCACGAGCGAGCTCGCGCAGTTGCCGACGCCGATGATCGCGACCCGCACCTTCCGGCCGCCGCGCCCGTGGCCGCCGCCGTTCGCGTGCGCCCTCGCGCGCGCGTCGACGCGCGTCGCGGGCGCGCTGCGCGTCGCGCCGTTGCCGCTCGAGGCCGCCCTCTTGCTCCCATTCACTGACCGTGGCATGTGGCTGTTCCTTCCTTACCCGCGCGCGAGCGCCCGCCGGACGGCGGCGACCCGCTGCGCGAACGTGATGGCCGCGAGGATCGCGACGGCGACGATCGCCGTGGTGAACGCGACGCTGAGTCCAGAGAGGCCCCACGCCGCGAGGCCCACGAGGAGGATGAGGAGACGCGCCTCGCGCGGCGCCGGCCCGACCGTGGCCGCGACGCCGAGCGATTCGGCCTTCGCGCGGACGTAGGGCACGAGGAACGCGAGCGGCATCGCGACGAGGGCGGCGATGAGGAGCGCGTCGTCTCCGGTGGACGCACCGAGCCAGACGGTGGCACCGAGGAGCGCCGCGTCGGCGACGCGGTCCGCCGTCGAATCGAAGAACGCCCCGAAGGGCGTGCCGCCGCCCGAGACGCGCGCGATGGCACCGTCGAGCGTGTCGGCGACCGAGCCGGCCAGGAGGACGGCGAGCGCCGCGAGCGGCCGGTCGAGCGCGACGAGGACCGCTCCGGCGAGGGTGAGGAGGACGCCAAGGGCCGTGATCGCGTTCGCGCTGACACCCATCCCGTGGAGGCGCTGCGCGATCGGCCTCAGTCCGCCGCGCGTCGCGGAGGCGGCGCGGTCGGGGACGATGCCGTGCGTCGCCATCACTTGCTCGTCGCCAGACCCGCGCCGCGCGGCCGCGGCGCGACCGACGCCGGATTCATGAGGGTGCGCGCGCTCCGCTCGCTCAGCTCCGTGTAGCGCTCTCGGTCGAACGAGCAGCGCACCTCGCGGCCGACGCGCACCGTCCGCACGATGCCCGGCCGCTTGAGACGGTGGAGGTGCCACGTGAGGAGCGGCTGGCTCACGTGCAGGCGCCGGGCGATCAGCGACACGGCCTGCTCGCCCTCCGTCGCCAGGAGCTGCACGATGCGCAGGCGCGTGACGTCGCCGAGCGCGCGGTGGTACGCGCGCAGCTCGCGGAGCGACGACTCGCTGAGCATGCTCCCGTGCTCCCCCTTGCCGCGACCGGCGTCGACCGCCGATCTTCAACGTTCGTTGATGCATCGCCCAGCCTAGGCCGCGCGGGGTGAACGCGTCAACGAGCGTGGCCATGGGGCCTATCCTCCGCTCCATGCCGCGCTCGGCGCGACGCCAGGGCCCGGCCCCGCGCCCGCTGTTCGAGACGAGCGATGACGACGCGCGGCGCGACCGCCCGCTGGCCGCCAGGATGCGCCCGCGTGATCTCGAGGAGCTCGTCGGGCAGGAGCAGATCGTCGGGCGCGGACGCGTCCTCCGCCGCGCCATCGAAGCCGGTCTGCTGCCGTCCTTCATCCTCTGGGGACCGCCGGGCACGGGGAAGACGACGCTCGCGGCGATCGCGGCGCGACGTGCGGGCGCGCGGTTCGTCGCGCTGTCCGCCGTCTCCGCCGGCGTCGCCGACCTACGGCGCACGATCGACGAGGCGCGGACGGTCCGTGCCGCGACGGGGGAGCGGACGGTCCTGTTCATCGACGAGATCCACCGCTTCAACAAGGCACAGCAGGACGTGGTGCTCCCGCACGTCGAGGAGGGCGACATCGTCCTCATCGGCGCGACGACGGAGAACCCGTCCTTCGAGGTGATCAGCGCTCTCCTTTCGCGCACGCGCGTCTACACGCTGAAGCCGCTCACGGACGACGAGGTACGGACGATCGTCGACCGCGCGGTCCGCGACGAGCGCGGCCTTCGCGGGACCGCGTCGCTCGAGCCCCAAGCGCGCGACCTCTTGGTGAGCGTCGCGAACGGGGACGCGCGCGTCGCGCTCAATGGGCTCGAGCTCGCGTACGACGCGACGTCGCCGGCCGATGGGGCGCGCGTCGTCACGGCCGACGCCGTCCGTGACGCCCTGCAGCGGCGGACGCTCCTGTACGACCGCGCGGGCGAGGGGCACTACGACACGATCAGCGCGTTCATCAAGAGCATCCGCGGGTCCGATCCCGACGCCGGGCTGTACTGGCTCGTGCGGATGATCGACGCCGGCGAGGATCCGATGTTCATCGCGCGCCGGCTCGTCATCCTCGCGGCCGAGGACGTCGGGCTCGCCGACCCTCAGGCGCTCGTCGTCGCATCGGCGGCGCAGCAGGCCGTCCACCTCATCGGCCTGCCCGAGGGCTACTACCCGCTCGCGGAGGCGACCGTCTATCTCGCGCTCGCCGCCAAGTCCGACTCGCTGAAGACGGCGCGCGGCCGCCTCGAAGAGGACATCGAGACGACGCGCGCGGACCCCGTGCCTCTGCATCTGCGCAATGCCGTCACGGGGCTGATGCGGCAGCTCGGGTACGGGAAGGGCTACCGCTACGCGCATGACCGTCCCGAGCACTTCGACCCCGAGGAGGTGTTCCTGCCGCCCTCCGTGGAGGGCCACCGCTACTACGTTCCGACGGAGATCGGAGCCGAGGCGGAGCTCAAGCGGCGCGTCGAGGACCTCCGACGAAGCGTGAGAGAAGCAGCCCGAGCTCGTACAGCAGGTAGATCGGGAGGGACACCAGCGTCTGGTTGAAGGGGTCCGGCGTCGGCGTGATGATCGCCCCGGCGATGAACGAGGCGAGGAACACGTAGCGCCGCTGCTTCGCCAGCCAGTTCCGCTGGACCACTCCGATCCTCACCAGCGCGACGATGAGCGCCGGGAGCTCGAAGATCAGACCCACCCCGAGGATGAACGTCGTCACGAACGACAGGTACTCGCTGCACCGGAGCTGGTTCTCGATGACGTCGCTCCCGAAGTGGATGAGGAAGTCGAGGGCGTGCGGGAGGAGGAGGTAGTAGCAGAAGGCCATGCCCGTGAGGAAGAGGAGCAGCACGAAGGGGCCGCTGATGAGGACGAATCTCCGCTCGTTCGACATGAGCGCCGGGTCGATGTAGGCGTAGACCTCGTAGAGGAGGACCGGCATCGCCAGGGCGACGCCGGCGAAGAGAGCGACGCGCAGGAACGTCGTGAAGTTCTCCGTCGGGCTGAACGCGACGCAGCGCTGGATGCCGGCGGGGACGAGCAGGA
>JAJYLV010000102.1 GCA_021787445.1 Chloroflexota bacterium
GTACACCAGGTCGCTCGTCACCGCGTGGAGCGGATCTTGCGCGGTCGGCTGGCCCTCGGCGTCGACGAGGCAGAGGGCGACGCCGAGCTCGCGCAGCACGGCGAGCGCGTCGTCGGTGAACCACGTCGCGTCGCGCGGCTCGATCGCGTGCCGTCGGCGGCGCCGCGCGACGGAGCGGAAGTACGCGCGGACGCGATCGGCGTCGAAGCGGAAGCGCGGCGGGAGCTGCACGAGGACGACGGCGAGACCGGGTCCGAGACCGGCCATCGTCGTGTACGCGCGGTCGCTGCTCTCGCGCGGCACCTTCAGACGCTTCACGTGCGTGAGGTACCGGTTGAGCTTCACCGAGTAGAGGAACCCTGTCGGTACCGCGCGGCGCCAGCGCTGGAAGGTCGCTCGCTCCGGCTGGCGATAGAAGGGGCTGTTCAGCTCGACGGTGTCGAAGCGCTCGGCGTAGTACGCGAGCCAGCGGGACCGAGGGAGGTCGTCCGGGTAGAAGGCGCCCTTCCAGTGGTCGTACTGCCATCCGGACGTCCCGATCCGAAGCTCGCCCACGCCGTCATGCTGGCAGGCGTCCGGCCACTGGTACTTTCGCGCCGAACACGTACTCCCCCGGCGCCGCAATGTCCGGCCGTTACGTGGAGAAGAGGAAGGAGGTGCGTATGGTCCGCGTCGCCGAGGACGTCGTCCTCGTCGCGTTCGTCGTCACCGTCATGACCACCGATTGGCGCTGGCAACGCATCCCGAACGTCATCACCTACCCGACGATGCTCGTCGGCCTCGCTCTCGGTCTGCTCGAGGCGCTCAGCGGCGAGTCGAACGGCATCGGCGCGCCCTTCGACGGCGGGTTCCTCGACCACGTCGCGGGCCTCGTCGTAGCGTTCCTCGTCTCGTACCCCTTCTACGCGGCGCGCGGACTGAAGGCCGGGGACGCGAAGATGCTCATGGCCATGGGCGCCGTCCGCGGCGGGATCTTTCTTCTACGCGCCGCGCTCTACGGCGCCCTCGCCGGCGGCGTCCTCGCCCTCGTCCTCATCGGCGCGCGCCGCCTCGCGCCGCCGGAGACCGAGGTCGCCGATCCGTTCTGGCGGCTCATGAAGAGCCGCATCCCCTACGGCGTCGCTCTCGGCGTCGGCGCCCTCATCGCGCTCGCCGGTTCCCCCTAGCCCGGACGCGGCGCGGGCCGCAGAGCGCGGCGTCGGCCTTATGCTCGACGCTCCGATGCCTCCCACGGAGAAGATCCGCGTCCTCATCGTCGACGACTTCGCCGACACGCGTGAGAACCTGACCAAGCTCCTCGGGTTCGAGCCCGACCTCGAGGTCATCGGCGCCGTCGAGAGCGGTCAGCAGGCGATCGCGCTCGCCAAGAAGGAGCACCCGAACGCGATCCTCATGGACATCAACATGCCGGAGATGGACGGGATCACGGCGACGGAGATCATCTCCAACACCGTGCCGGACTCGCCGATAATCATGATGAGCGTCCAGGGCGAGCAGGATTACCTGAGGCGATCGATGCTCGCCGGCGCGCGCGAGTTCCTCGTCAAGCCGTTCTCGGCCGACGAGCTCGTGAACGCGATCCGCCACGTGCACGAGCTCGAGAAGGTCAAGCGCGCGCGCTACACGACCGCGCCCGCGGCCGGCGGTCACGTCACGATGGGTGGCGCGGCGGAGCCGCAGCGCGGGAAGGTGTTCACGTTCTTCTCGCCCAAGGGCGGCGTCGGCCGGACGACGATCGCCACGAACCTCGCGGTCGCGCTGCACCAGTCGACCGGCACGCCCGTCGCTCTCGTCGATGGGAGCCTGCCGTTCGGCGACGTCGGCGTGATCCTCAACATGAATCCGAAGGCGAAGACGCTCGCCGACCTCATCGGCTCCTTCGAGACGACCGACGCCGACGTGCTCGAGAGCGTGCTCGTGCCCCACTCGTCGGGGATCAAGGTCCTTCTCGCTCCGCCGACGCCGGAGTCCGCGGAGCTCATCACGGGACCGAACATGAAGCACGTCCTCGAGACGCTCCGCGAGCGATACGCGTACGTCGTCGTCGACACGTGGCCATCCTTCCAGGAGGTCGTCCTGACGATGATGGACGCGGCCGACGTCGTGCTCACGCCGATGACGCTCGAGATCACCAGCCTCAAGAACGTGCGCGTCTTCCTCGAGATCACCGAGAAGCTCGGCTACTCCGAGGACAAGGTGCAGATCATCGCCAACCGCAACGACAGCTCCGGCGGGATCAAGGCCAGCGACATCGAAGCGAGCCTCGGACGCAAGATCCCGCACACCGTCGTGTCCGACGGACGCACGCTCGTGCTCGCCGTGAACCGCGGCGTCCCGTTCGTCATCAGCCACAAGGACAGCCCCGTGGCGAAGGACATCTTCGCGCTCGCGTCGAAGCTGTCGACAGCGCCCGAAGCGCTCCCGCCGGTGGCCGCGAAAGCCGCCCCGGCGCGCGGGGGTCTGCGGCTCTTCGCCCGCTAGCCCCTCGGCCCTGAGCCCGGACTGCGACAGGGCCGGTCGTACACTCCCCCGGCAGGCCGTCCCCTCGGCGGCATGTCCGCCCGACGGCCGGCACGGCGCGGTAACAGGCGAGCCCTGGGGAGGTTAGACAGGAGATGTCCCTACTCCGTCGGATCGAAGGGTCCCGCACGGCGACGGCGACGCCCACCGCCCCTGCCGCTCCCGTCGTGCCGAGCGACGGTCGGACGCCGCCCCCGCCGCCTCCCGCCGCCGGACCGCTGTCGCAGACCGTCGCGCCGGCGCGGGACGGGATGCGCGACGTCCGTACGCAGCTGCAGACGAAGATCATCAACAACCTCGATCCGCGTCTCGACCTCTCCGACGACAAGGCCGTGCGCTCGACGATCCAGCAGATGTTCGACAAGTTCGTCGACGAGGACGGCCTCGTCATCACCCGCGTCGAGCGTCAGCGGATGCTCGAGCAGATCCTCGACGAGATCCTCGGGTTCGGGCCGATCCAGCCGCTCCTCAACGACGACACGATCACCGAGGTCATGGTCAACGGACCGTTCCGCGTGTACGTCGAGCGCAAGGGCAAGCTGCAGCTCTCGGACGTGACGTTCACGAACGACGAGCACGTCATGCGCGTGATCGAGAGGATCATCGCGCCCATCGGGCGGCGCGTCGACGAGTCCAAGCCCTACGAGGACGCTCGCCTTCCCGACGGCTCGCGCGTGAACATCATCATCCCGCCGCTCGCACTCAATGGACCGGTCGTCACCATCCGGAAGTTCCCCAAGTACCGCATCACGCCCGAGGACTACATCAAGTTCGGCACCGCGACGGTGGAGATCATGGAGTTCCTCCGCGCGTGCGTCGAGGCTCGTCTCAACATCTTCATCTCGGGCGGGACCGGCTCCGGAAAGACGACGCTCCTCAACATCCTGTCGGGGTACATCCCCGAGGACGAGCGGATCGTCACGATCGAGGACGCCGCCGAGCTCAAGCTCGTCCAGGACCACGTCGTGCGCCTCGAGTCGCGCAAGGCGAACATCGAGGGCAAGGGCGCGGTCACGATCATGAACCTGGTGGAGAACGCCCTCCGGATGCGCCCCGAGCGCATCGTCGTCGGCGAGTGCCGCGGCGGCGAGGCGCTCTCCATGCTCCAGGCCATGAACACCGGCCACGACGGCTCGCTCTCGACCGGCCACGCGAACTCGCCTCGCGACATGATCAGCCGTCTCGAGACGATGTGCCTCATGGCCGGCGTCGACCTGCCGGCGCGCGCGATCAAGGACCAGATCGCGAGCGCGCTCGATGTCATCGTGCAGATCTCCCGCCTCAAGGACGGCTCGCGCAAGATCACGAACGTCACGGAGGTCCAGGGGATGGAGGGCGAGCAGGTCGTCCTGCAGGACGTCTTCGTGTTCGAGCAGACCGCGTACGTCGACGGCAAGGTGCAGGGCAAGCTCCGCCCGACGGGCATCCGTCCCAAGTTCACGGAGAAGTTCGAGGCTGCGGGCATCAAGCTGCCGCAGGGCGTCTTCGGGAACATGAACGCGGGGCTCCTTCGGTAGGTCTGATGGCATACGCCCTCCCCGCCGGCCTCGCCCTCGGCGTGCTCCTCGTCTTCGGCGGCATCTACGCGCTCATGACCACCGGCGTCTCCATCGACGAGCGCCTGGCGCGCTATGCCGGGTCCAAGGCCGTGCCGGAGAAGAGGGAGAAGCCGCAGAAGAAGCAGCGCGCCGACGTCGACGTGGCGATCCTCACCTCGGACGTCGAGGACAAGCGCTTCGCCATGCGCGTCGCGCGCGACCTCGCGCGTGCCAACCTCAAGCTGAAGGTCGCCGAGTACTACTACATCCGGATCGGGCTGGCGGTCGGGCTGGGCCTCGTCCTCGGCGTCATGCGCGACCCCGTCTCCGGTGTCGCGGGCGTCGTCATCGGCTACTTCGCGCCGCGGTTCTGGGTGGGCCGCCGCATCGGCGGACGCCTGGGCGCCTTCAACAAGCAGCTGCCGGACACGATCACGCTGCTATCGAACTCGCTGCGCGCGGGGTCGAGCTTCCTGCAGTCGACGGAGCTCGTCTCACGCGAGACCCCGCCGCCCATGGGCGAGGAGATGGGCCGCGTCGTCCGTGAGGTGAACCTGGGCCTCGGGATGGAGGAGGCGCTCCTGAACATGGTGCGCCGCATCAAGAGCGAGGATCTCGACCTCATGGTGACGGCGATCAGCATCCAGCAGCAGGTCGGCGGAAACCTCGCCGAGGTCCTCGACACGATCGCATTCACCATCCGCGAGCGCGTCCGCATCAAGGGCGAGGTGAACACGCTCACCGCGCAGGGCCGCTACTCGGGCTACCTCGTCGCGATGCTGCCGATCGGCATCGCCTTCATGATCAACCTCATCAGCCCTGCGTTCATGGAGCCGCTCTTCAAGCAGACGATCGGGCAGATCCTCCTCGTCACGGCCGGCGTGATGATGGCCATCGGCTTCTTCGCGATCCGGAAGATCACGGACATCAAGATCTAGATGGAAGCCGGACTCGCCATCGCCGCGCTCGCCGCGCTCTCGATCTTCCTCATCGCCCTCTCGCGCGTCGTCGCCTCCGGCCTCGACCCCGTCCAGGTCCGGCTGCAGCAGATCGCGGTGCGCCCGCGGACCCTCGAAGAGCTCGAGCTCCAGCGGCCGCTCTCGGAACGGACGATCAAGCCGATCATCCAGCTACTCGCGCGGCTCGTCGGCCGCTTCTACCCCGCGAACACCGTCCGCGCGATCGGCGTGAACCTCAAGCGCGCGGGCATGGAGACCACGAGCGTCGAGTTCTTCCTCGGGGTGAAGGCGTTCGCCGCGATCGTCGGCGCGGTCGGCGGTGCCGCTCTCGTCAACGCGGTCACGATGGACGCGATGCAGACCCTCGTCGCGATCCCCGTCGGTCTCTTCCTCGGGTTCAAGGCGCCCGACTTCTACCTCTCGAACAAGGCACAGAAGCGCGCGTCGGAGGTCCTCGACACTCTGCCCGACGCCCTCGACCTCCTCACCATCGCCGTCGAGGCCGGCCTCGGATTCGACGCCGCGATCGTGAAGATGACCGAGAAGATGAAGGGCTCGCTGGCGGAGGAGTTCAAGCGCGCGGCGTCCGAGCAGCGCGTGGGGAAGTCGCGTCAGGAGTCGCTCCGCGGGATCGTCGAGCGCGTCGAGCAGAAGGAGCTGCAGAACTTCATCGCCGCGATCATCCAGGCCGACCAGCTCGGCGTCTCGATGTCGAAGGTGCTGCGCATCCAGTCGGAGCAGCTCCGCATGGAGCGCCGCCAGCGCGCCGAGGAGCGCGCGGCGAAGGCTCCGGTCATGATCATGCTCCCGACCATCGGCTGCATCTTCCCCGCTCTCTTCGTCGTCATCCTCGGTCCTGCCGCCCTTTCCGCGATGTCCTCCTGCGGCAGCTTCTAGAGGCCCCCCTGCGCGTCGAGAACGCGACGAGGGGGACGGTCCTGGCGGCGCGTTGCGGCAGGGCGGACAGCTTCGTCTCGCGCGCGATCGGGCTCATCGGTCGCGGGCGGCTGGGCGATGAGGAAGGCCTCCTCATCACGAGGACGAACGCCATCACGATGATCTTCATGCGCTTCGCGATCGACGCCGTCTTCATCGACCGCGGCCGTCGCGTCGTCCGGATCGCGCCGCGCCTCCGCCCGTGGTGGCCCGCCACGCTCGCCTTCGGTGCCGACGCGGTCGTCGAGCTGCCGTCGGGCGCGGCCGCCCGGAGCGACACGCAAGTGGGGGACGTCCTCCGCTTCGAGTGAACGACCTCGCCCGGATCGTGGCGTGGGGCGCGGCGGCGCTGGTCCCGCCGCACTGCGCCGGGTGCGACGCGCCGGGAGCGTGGCTCTGCCTCGCCTGCCGCGACGCCTGCGACGCGGAGGACGTCCCGCGCATCGGCCTTCCCGTCCGCGCGGCGGGGACCTACGCGGGTCCCCTCCGAACGGCGATCCACCGCTACAAGTACCGCGGCGAGCCCGGGCTCGCCGCCGAGCTCGGTGATCTCGTGGCGTCCCTCCTGGCGGCCGACCTCGCGCGCGGCGCGCGCGTCGATGTCATCGTCCCCGTCCCGCTGCACCCCCGCCGGGTCCGCGAGCGCGGGTACGACCAAACGGCGCTGCTCGCCGAGCGTGTCGCATCGCGGACGGACGTCCCGCTCCGGACTGCGCTGCGCCGCGTGCGCCACCTGCGGCCGCAGATCGAGCTCGACCGCCCCGAGCGGCTACGCAACGTGAGTGGCGCGTTCGCCGGCGTCTCGGGATCGCTGCGCGGGACGGCGGTCGCGCTCGTCGACGACGTCGTCACGACCGGCGCGACGCTCCGCGAGACGGCTCGTGCCGCGCGGCGCTGCGGCGCACGCCGAGTCCGCGCCTACGCCGTCGCGCACGACGAATGACCTAAGGTGCGCGTGATGGCGCGCTGGCTCGTCCGCGGTGCGCTGCTCTTCCTCCTCGCGTTCGCGAACGTGCACGACATCTGGTCGCCCGACGTCGTGCCGA
>JAJYLV010000103.1 GCA_021787445.1 Chloroflexota bacterium
TCATGGTCGCCGTGCCGTCCGCTCTCGCGGAACGGGTTGATCGACGGGCTGGCCGAGGGGCTCGGGCTGCCGTTCGCGACGAGCGCCTGCGCCGCGTTGTACACGGTCTGCATCGCGGCGACGGCGTTGTTCGCGAGGTCGTTGAGCTGCGTCGTGACGTCGGCCGGTGAGCTGGTGGGCGCGGGTGTCGCCGAGGGCGATGCGGACGGAGACGCGTTGTCCTCGTCGTTCTGGTCCTCGTCGTTCTGCTCCGCCGGCTTCGGGCACGCGATCTGGCGCATGGCCTGATCGGTCTTCTTCACGATCTGCTTGAGCATCTGGTCGGCCTGGTGAAGGCTGTCGTTGAAGCGTCCCTCTTCGCCACCCCGGAGCTGCATGAGCCCGGTGTGGTACTGGACGAACGCGGTCCGCACGGTCTGCCGCGCGGAGTCGAGGGCTGCGGCGTTCGCGGCGCACGGGCTCTCTTCCTCAGCGGGCGTCGCGGAGGCGCTCACCGAAGCGGTCGGCGTCGCGGTCGCGGTCGGTGTCGCTGTGGGGGTCGCGGTCGGAGTGGGCGTCGGAGTGGGCGTCACCGTGACCGTGGCCGCCGGCGTCGGCGTCGGTGACGCCGTCTCCTGCTGCAACGTGATCGTCGTCACTCCGTTGCTGGTGCTGACGCTCACGAGCGCGCCGGCAAGGATGAGCACACCGGAGATGGCACCGGTCTTGGCCGTCAGTAGGAGCTCCAGGAGCTTCTCGAACATGCACGTACCTCCGGCCGGCTTGAACGACGAGCGAGCGGGAGCCGTTAGGCGGGCCGCGCATTCGAGAGCAGGTCAGAATGGGCGCCCGGTGCGAGTACGAGGACGGCCGCCGCGCCGCTTGGGCGGGCGATGAGCGAGCCGGCAAGCGGCCGCGTGGACGTCGACGAGATCATCGCCGAGGTCCGCGAGCGCATCGAGCGCAAGCGCGCGTCCGGCGTGTACGGTCCGGAGGTCGAGGCGGCCCTGCGGCTGCCGCTCCCCGGGGGGCGGCCGCTCTTCGTCGAGGAGCTCGGCGACCCCGTGCCCGCGCTGCGCGACGCCATCGAGGAGCGCGTCGAGTACGACCCGCGCAGCCGGAAGCCGATCTACGGGCGGCTCATCACGCTCGCTCGGCGGGCCGCGATCGGCCTCGTCCGCTGGTGGATCGCGGCGAAGGACGAGCGTCAGGAGCGGATCGACCGCCTCACCTACCGCGCGCTCCTCGACCTCCGCGACCGGCCCAGCCCCGGATTCGACGAGCGCCTCCGGACGCTCGAGACCGAGTGGGCGCGCTACCGGCGGGACCTGGTCGCGGCCGACCTCCACAGCGTGTACTTCCAGGCGCGTTTTGGGGGAGAGGAACGCGTCATCCGCGCGCAGTCGGAGCGCTTCCTCGATCTCTTCCGCGGGCGCACGCGCGTCCTCGACCTGGGCAGCGGCCGCGGGACGTTCCTCCAGCTCATGCGCGACAACGGCGTCGGCGCCTACGGCGTCGACCTCGACGAGCGCATGATCGCCACGGCGCGGGAGCGCGGCCTCGAGGTCGTCGAGGCCGACGGCGTCGCGCACCTCGCCGGCCTCGCCGAGCGGAGCATCGACGGCCTCTACGCGCGCCACCTCGCGGAGCACATCCTCCCCGGCGAGCTGGTGCGCGTCCTGCGCGAGTGCCGCCGTGTCCTCGCGCCCGGATCGCCGATCGTCTTCGTCACGCCGAACCCGCGCACGCTGACCGTGGGCGCGCACACGTTCTGGATGGACCCCGGGCACGTCCGCCCGATCCCGCCCGACCTCTTCCGCTTCTACCTCGAGGTGGAGGGGTTCGAGGGCGTCGAGCTCGTGACCTTCGAGGCGACGGAAGGGACGACCCTGAGGGAGGACGTGGGCGACGAAGCTCTTCGGGGGAACATGCGGCTCCTCAACGAGACGCTCTTCGGCGATCGGGACTACGCGGTCATCGGCCGGACGCCTTGACCATCCCTAAGCCCTGGCGCTTCGCGGGCAAGCCGACCGCGGTCCACCAATTCCACCCCGTCCTCGCCCCGGGCGACGCGATGTCCAACCACGTCTTCGCCCTGCGCACGCGCCTGCGCGAGTGGGGCTACGCCTCCGACGCTTTCGCCGTCGAGGCCAAGCCCGGCGCGCCGGACGTCCTCCCGTACCGCCGCCTCTTCCGCGCGCTGCGCCCGACGGACATGCTCCTCATGCACTTCTCGATCGGGCACGAGGTCTTCGACCAGCTCGCGAAGCTCGAGGCGCGGAAGGTGCTCGTCTATCACAACGTCACGCCGCCCGAGTTCTTCACCGGCCTCAACGACCACGCCGCCGTCCACGCGCGCCTCGGGCTGCGGCAGCTCGCGGGCCTCGTGCCACGCGTCGGGCTGGCCGTCGGCGTCTCCGAGTACGACGCGCACGACCTCGGCGAGATGGGCTTCGAGAACGTCGTGACCGTCCCCATCCTCATCGACTGGTCGGCGTACGACGTCGAGCCCGACGCCAGCGTCCTCGCCTCGATGACGAGCCGGCGCACGCGCATCCTCTTCGTCGGGCGCATCTCGCCCAACAAGCGCCAGGACGACCTCATCCGGATGCTCGCGTACTACCGCGCGTGCATCGACAAGGAGGCGCAGCTCTTCCTCGTCGGCTCCTTCCGCGACCAGCCGCAGTACCACGCGCGCTGCCTCGCGCTGCGCGACACGCTCGGCCTCCAGGCCGACGTCACCTTCACCGGACCCGTGCCGATGGCCGGCCTCGTCGCGTACTACCGCCGCGCGTCCGTGTTCTGCTCGCTCTCGGAGCACGAGGGCTTCGGCGTGCCGCTCCTCGAGGCGATGCGCCTCGGCCTCCCCGTCGTCGCCTACGACGCCGCCGCGGTGGGAGAGACGCTCGACGGCGGCGGGGTCCTCCTCGCGCGCAAGGATCTCGCCGAGGCGGCCGAGGTGTGCGCGGCCATCGTCGAGGACGCCGCGCTGCGCGAGCGGCTCGTCACCGCGGGCACCCGGCGAGTGCGCGACTTCGCGAGCGACGCCGTCGCCGAGCGCACGCGCGAGGCGCTCGGGCTGTGACCCTCCTCCGCCGGGTCCACCAGTTCACGCCGACCGTCGCGTACGGCGACGCCGTCGGCAACGACACCTTCGAGCTGCAGCGGCTCTTCTGGACGCGCGGCGTCGAGAGCGACGTCTTCGGCTGGGAGGCGAAGCCGCCGGTCGAGCCGTTCGTGCGGCCGCAGCACGAGCTGCGCGATGTCCCCGTCGAAGACGGCGCGCTCCTGGTCCATGTCTCGATGGGCAACCCCGCGCTCAGCGAGGTCGCCGCCCTGCCGCAGCACAAGGCCGTCGTGTACCACAACATCACGCCCGAGCGGTTCTTCGAGGGCATCAGCGACCAGCTCGTCCGGCACAGCCGCCTCGGGCGCGAGCAGCTGCGCGACCTCGCGCGGACCGCGGAGCTGGGGATCGCCGACAGCGGGTTCAACAGGCGAGAGCTCGACGAGGCCGGCTACGCGCGGACCGCGGTCGTCCCCATCCTCACCGACGCCGCGGCCTTCGACGTCGAGCCCGACCCGGCCGTCGCGCGCGAGCTCGCCGAGGAGCGCACGAGCATCCTCGTCGTCGGGCAGATCCTGCCGCAGAAGGCGACGGCCGACGTGCTCGAGGCCTTCGCGCGCTACCGCGCCGCCGACCCTGCGGCACGCCTCTACCTGGTCGGTCCCCACGGGATGTCGGGCCCCTACCTCGAGCGCGTGCGCGAGCAGGCGCGGCGCCTCGGGATCGACGACGCCGCGCGCTTCACGGGGGCCGTCCCCATCGAGCAGCTCGCCGCGTACTACAAGGGCGCGACCGTCCTGCTCACGCTCTCCGACCACGAGGGCTTCAACGTCCCGCTCCTCGAGGCCTGGCGCAACGGATTGCCGATCGTCGCGAACGCCGCGGGCGCGACGCCGGAGACGCTCGGCGACGCGGGCGTCCTCATCGAGCGCAAGTCGCCCGACGCCGTCGCCGCGGCGATCGAGCGCGTCGTCCGTGACGCCGAGCTGCGCCGGACGCTCGTCGAGCGCGGGCGCGCGCGCCTCGCCGAGTTCGCGCCGGAGCGGGTCATCGCCGCGCTCGAGAAGGCGTTCGCGCTCGTCGGCTGGACGCTCCCGCCCGCGCGGACGCGCCGCATCGCCGTCCTCTCGAGCGACCAGCGCTGCGGGATCCACAGCTACTCGCTCGCGCTGTCGGCGGGGCTGCGCGCGAACGGGCAGGACGTGACGTTCGTCGGCGTCCGCCACCTCGACAGCGCCGACCTCCGGGCGAAGGTCTCGCACATCGCGCGCGGCGACGACGTCGTCGTCGAGCACGAGGCGGGCATCTTCCGCGACGTGCCCTTCGTGCGGGCGCTCCTGCGCCTTCGCCTCAGCAGGCACCGCATCCTCCTCTCGCTCCACGAGCTCGAGCCGGAGAAGTTCCACCACTACCGCATCCTCACGCGCGCCATCCACTACCGGCGCCGCTACTCCGTCCCGCTCGAGATCCTCCGCGTGCCGTGGGTCGCGCTGCGCATCGCCTGGGCGTTCCTCGAGTACCGGACGATCCTCCTCCTCATGGGCGGACTCCCCGAGCGGATCGTCGTGCACTCGCTCGGGTCGAAGCTCTGGTCGGGACTCCTCGCGCGCGACGCGTCGAAGGTCGACCTCATCCCGCTCACGGTCATGCCCATCGAGGGCGTCACTCCGCCGGCGGACGCGGCGGAGAAGCGCGCGCTGCGCGAGCGTCTCGGCCTCCCGGTCGACCGCTTCGTGTTCGTCTCCCCCGGGTTCTTCTTCGCGCGCAAGCGCTTCCTCGAGGTCATCGCCGCGCTCCCCGACGACGCCGTGCTCGTCCTCTCCGGGACGCGTCCGTCGTGGGACCCCGAGTACTACGAGGGCGTCATGGCCTGGCTCGAGCGCCACAAGCCGGCGAACGTCGTCGTCAACACCGACTTCGACCGCACGCCCGAGTACCTCGTCGCGTCCGACGCCGTCGTCCTCTACTACCGCGACATCTTCCAGAGCGCCGTCGCCGTCGAGGCGCTGTGGGCGGGGCTGCCGTGCATCTTCTCGGACATCGAGGGCTTCCGCATGTACCGCGGCGTCGGCCTCATGGCGGCGAACGACGCCGAGCTGGCGACGGCGATGCGCCAGATCCGCGAGCCGGAGACCGCCGAGCGCCTGCGGCGGCAGGTCGCGGTCATGCGCCGCATGCTCGCGCCGGAGAGGGTGGCTCCGCGCTACCTCGTCGGGCTCTGATGCGCGTCACGATCGTCTCGAGCAAGGAGCGCTGCGGGATCCAGACCTACTCGGCGACGCTCGCGGCGGCGCTCCGCGAGCTCGGGCACACGGTCGACCTCGTCGGCATCGGCTGGTGGGACTCGCGCGCGCTGCTGCGCGAGACGGCGCGCATCGGCTCACCCGTCGTCATCGTCGAGCACGAGTTCGCGCTCTACCGCAACGCCGCGCTCGCGTTCGCCATCGCGCGCCTGCGCCTCTCCGGCAGGCGCGTGATCCTCTCGATGCACGAGCTCGATCCGGACAAGTTCTGGAACTACCACAAGGTCGTCGCGGCGCTGCACTTCCGGCTGCGCGGCTCGCCGCTCGGCGACCTCGGCCGCGTCCTCGCCGCCGTCGCCGAGGCCGCGCAGCGGATGCTCCGCTACCGCCTCACGCTGTGGCTCCTCGGCGCGTTCCCCGAGCGCATCGTCTTCCACTCGCCGCGGTCTCTCGCGAACGCGGGCCTCGTCACCGGGGATCCGCGCAAGATCGTCATGATCCCGCACTTCGTCGAGCCTCTGCCCGGCGTCGCCGCGCCGACCGGCGACGAGGAGGCCGACGCGCGGACGCGCCGCGAGCTGCGCGCGCGGCTCGGGCTGCCGGCGGACCGCTTCATCTTCGTCTCGCCCGGCTTCCTCTTCCGGCGCAAGCGCCTTCTCGAGGTCATCGAGGCGACGCCCGGCGACGCCCTCCTCGTCATCGCCGGGACGGAGTCGCCCCACGACGCCGGCCACCTCGACGAGATACGTGAGTACCTGAGCGAGCATCACGTCGCGAACGTCCGCATCGACACCGACTACGACGCGATGCCGGCTCACCTCATGGCCGCCGACGCCGTCGTCCTCTTCTACCGCGAGGGCTTCCAGTCGGGGATCGCCGCGCACGCGATCTGGGCCGAGAAGCCGTGCATCTTCTCCGACGACCCCTCGTTCGACGTGTACGAGGGCGCGGGGCTGCGCGTGCGCGACGTCACGCACTTGCGCGGCGCGATGATCGGCGTCCAGCAGCCGGAGGTCGCCCAGCCGCTGCGCCGCCGCGCGCGGGACCTGCGGCGCGAGCTGTCCCCGGCGGCGATGGCCGCGCGCTACCTCGAGGCCCTCTAGTGCGGATCCTCCTCGTCGCGCAGCGGTACGGCACCGAGGTCGTCGGCGGGTCCGAGTCGCACGCGCGCCTCGTCGCGCAAAGGCTGGCGCGGCGGCACGACGTCACGGTCGCGACGACGACGGCGCTCGACCACTGGACGTGGGCGACCTACTACACGCCGGGTGCGAGCGACCTGGGCGGGGTCCGCGTCCTCCGGTTCGACACGCTCCCGCGCGACCCCCGCTACAAGGAGATCGAGCGGCACGTCCTCTTCGAGGAGCACACGCTCGCGGATGAGTACGCCTGGCTCCGCGCGCAGGGGCCGCACGCGCCGCGGCTCCTCGACTTCATCCACCGCGAGGGCCACGGCTTCCAGGCTGTCCTCTTCTACACCTACATCTACGAGCCGACCGCGCTCGGCCTGCCGCTCGTGCCGGAGCGCGCGGCGCTCGTCTCGACCGCGCACGACGAGCTGCCGCTGCGCCTCGCGCCCTACCGCGCGCTCTTCCAGCTGCCGCGCGCGATCGGAGCGCTCACGCCCGAGGAGCTCGCGCTGGTGCGACGCGAGTTCCACAACGACCAGGTGCCCGCGGAGATCGTCGGGATGGGC
>JAJYLV010000015.1 GCA_021787445.1 Chloroflexota bacterium
CCGACGTACGCGTCCGGGATGTTCAAGTCGAACATCTCGGTCATGGGCGTGACGACCGAGGAGGAGCCGCGCGCCGAGGGGATCGTCGAGGTCGACCTCGAGGGGCGCAACTACAAGCGGCTCTTCTTCCTCACGAGCGACGACGGCCAGGACCGGCTCGTCGGCGCGATCCTCGTCGGCAAGATGAAGGGCCGCAAGAAGATCCTCGAGCTCATCTCGTCGCGCACTCCGATCGAGCAGCGGCACAAGGTATTCGACATGCTCGCCGTCCCCGAGACGCCGCCCAAGAAGGCGCCGGCCGAATAGTGAGCGCACCGACGACCGAGCGCTAGCTTGGTCGCTATGCATCCCTTCCGCTTCGCGGTCCGATCGACGGGGGGATCCGCGGACTCCTGGGTGCGGCGCGCGCGGCGCGCCGAGGAGCTCGGCTACAGCGCCCTCCTCATGCCCGACCACCTCATCTCCGGCCTCTCGCCCGTCCCGGCGATCACCGCGGCGGCGACCGCGACGACGACGCTGCGCGTCGGCGTCCACGTCTTCGACAACGACTTCCGCAACCCCGTCCTGTTCGCGCGCGAGATGGCGACGATCGACCTTCTCTCCCGCGGACGCCTCGAGCTCGGGTTGGGCGCGGGGTGGATGCGCAGCGACTACACCCAGCTCGGGATGCCGTACGACGCCCCGAAGGTACGCGTCGACCGCCTCGTCGAGGCCATCGCGATCATCGAGCGGCTGTTCGCGGGCGAGCGGGTCGACTTCACGGGGCAGCACTACCGGATCCGCGGCGCGCGCCTCCAGCCCCTGCCCTTGCAGCAGCCCCATCCGCCGCTCGTCATCGGCGGGGGTGGGCCGCGCATGATGCGGATCGCCGCGCGCGTGGCGGACATCGTCTCGTTCATCCCGCGCATGTCGCCCCAGGGCCGGCCCACGATCCGCGAGGCGACGACCGCGGCGACGGCGAAGAAGGTCGCGCGTCTCCGGCGCGCGGCGGGGCCGCGCTTCGACCAGCTCGAGCTCTCGGCGTGGGTCGCGCACGTCAACGTCGCCGACGGCCGCGGTCCGCTGGGCGCCGTCGCCGCGGGCGTCGAGGGCGTCGTGACGCGGCTCGTCGGGACGCCCTACGTCCTCGCCGGGTCGCGCCGCGAGATCCGCGAGGAGCTCCTCCGCTACCGCGACGCTCTCGGCCTCACCTACTGGACGATCCCGGCCGGGTCCATGGAGCCGTTCGCCCCGATCGTGGAGGCGCTCGCGGGCCGGTGAGCCTCTAGCGGACGGCCGGGAAGTCGCCGTGCTCGCGCAGATACGCCACGACGCCGCCGGCGGCGAGGATCTCCTGCGCGAACGGCGCGAGCGGCCGCAGGCGCGCGTCGCCGCGCGGCGTGCGCAGCACGCCGGCCGCGATGTCGAGCGTGAGGTCGTCGCCGTCGCGGACGAGCGAGACGGCATCGGCGGCTTCGAGGACCGGGATACCGAGGTTCACGCAGTTGCGGAAGAAGATGCGCGCGAAGCTCTTCGCGACGATCCCGCCGACCCCGAGCTTCTTCAGCGCGGCCGGCGCGTACTCACGGGAGGAGCCGCAGCCGAAGTTCTCGCCGCCGACGAGGAGGTCGCCGGGTCTCACCGTCTTCGCGAACTCCGGGCGCGCGTCGCAGAAGGCATACGTGTGGAACTTGTCCTGGCCGACCATGAACGGCGCGTAGCGCCCGGGGACCATCTGGTCCGTGTCGAGGTCGTCGCCGAAGACCCATGCGCGTGCCATCAGTCTTCCTGCTCCATCCCGGTGATCCACGGCGCGCTCCGCAGCGGGAGCGTGGCGAGGAGCTCGCGCGAGCGGTCGCCCGACCGCGCCGACGCCGCGCCGCGGTCGTCCCGCTCCGCACGTCGCTTCGCCACGAGAGCGTCGAACTCGGCATCGCTCGCTTCGAGGTACGGCCGCGGGTCGTCGACGACACCGGTGAGCGCGACGACCGCCGCCACGTACGGCGAGCCGAGATAGATGGACGCCTTCGGCGACCCCATGCGACCCATGTAGTTGCGGTTCGCGGTCGAGAAGCAGACCTCCTCGCCGGCGAGCACGCCGCCGGTCCGGCCGAGGCACGGCCCGCATCCGCTCGTGCCCACGACCGCTCCCGCCGCGGAGAGCTTCCCGAGGGTCCCGTCCGCCATCGCATCCTCGAACTGGCGCCGCGACGACGGCACGACCTCGAGCCGGACGCGCGGATCGATGCGCCGGCCGCGGAGCAGCTCCGCCGCCTGGCGCATGTCCGCGACGCGGCCGTTCGTGCACGAGCCGAGGAAAACGATGTCCACGGGGATGCCGATGGCCTGCGACACGTCGGACACCTGGTCCACGCGCGGAGGGATGGCGATCTGCGGCTCGAGCGTGTTCAGGTCGACCGTCACCTCGCGCATGTACACGGCGTCCGGCGCCGGGCGGAGCCGATCGGGTGCCTCTGGAGTGCCGACGACGATGCCGGCCTTCGCGCCCATCTCCGTCGTCATCCCCGCGAGCGTGATGCGATCCCCCTGCGGGAGGTCGCCCGCGCCGTGGAACTCGACGCACGCATAGCGCGCGCCGTCGGTGCCGATCTCGCGCACGACGCGCATGATCGCGTCCTTCATCGTCACGCCGCGGCGCGGCGTGCCCCTGAACGTGACCTTGATCGACTCGGGCACGCGCAGCCACGTCCGCCCGAGCGCGAGTGCGACGGCGATGTCCGTCGCGCCCATCCCCGCGCCGAACGCGCCGGCCGCGCCGTACGAGTTCGAGTGCGAGTCGCTGCCGACGATGACGGTCCCCGGCTCGCAGTAGCCCTCCTCGACCATGATCTGGTGGCACACGCCCTCGCCGGCGTCGTAGAAGGTCGCGATCCCCTGGCCGCGCACCCACTCGCGCAGGACGCGGTGGGAGTCGGCGACGACGGGCGTCGGCGCGGGCGCGGCGTGGTCGACGAAGACGCACACGCGCGAGGCGTCCCACACCTTCTCCCTGCCGAGCTCCTTCATACCGGCCATGACGGCGTCGATGACCGAGTCGTGGACCATGACGCGGGAGAGCGGTGCGATGACGAGGTCGCCGGCGCGGACCTCGCGCCCGGAGACGCGGGAGAGGATGAGCTCGGCGAGCGTCGGCCCCGCCATCAGGCCACCACCCAGTCGCGGAGCACGGCGTCGAGCTGATCCATCGACAGCGGACCCGCGTCGCCCATCGCCTTGATCCGCTTGGTGATCTCCCGGAGGTCGTCCTTCCCGAACTGCAGGCCGAGCTCCTCCGCGCGCTTCCCGACCGCGTTGTAGCCGGTGAGGCGGTGCGCGATGTTGATCGTGCGGGCGAGGCCGAAGTCGGCCGGGTCGAGGATCTCGTACGAGTTGGGGTTGACGTAGATCGCCTTCGTGTGCATCCCGGCCTTGTGGTGGAAGGCGTACTTCCCGGTGACGAACTCGTCGAACGGGATGTCGATCCCGACCATCGACGCGATCATCTCGTCGAGGTGCTTCAGCTGGGTGAGGTCGTACTTGCTCTTCACGGTCGTCTGGTCGTCGGCATACATGCGGGCGACGAAGCCGCCGAGCGGCGTGATGCCGTTGCGCTCGCCGATCCCGAGGACGCTCGTGTCGATGTGCGTCGCGCCGCCCTCGAGCATCGAGTGCGAGTTCGCGATCGCGCATCCGGTGTCGTTGTGGCCATGGAACTCGATGTCGCACGCCACCTGGCGGCGCAGCTCGTGCGCGAGGGCGTAGCACTGGCGCGGCGTCGCGATCCCCACGGTGTCGGCGACGCCGACGCGGTCCACGCCCATGGCGGCGACGGCCTTGTAGACGCGGAGCAGGTCGCCCTCCGTCGAGCGGAAGCTGTCCTCGCTCGAGAAGCGGACCTCCTTGCCGTGGTCCTTGATGAACGTGATGACCTCGCGGGCCTGGTCGATGATCTGGTCGACGCTCTTGCCGTGCGAGAACTCGCGCAGCTGCGACGACGTCCCGAAGAGGATGTCGATCCCGTCCACGCACGTCTCGACCGCCACCTTCGCGTCGTCCATGTGGCAGCGCACATGCGTGAGGACCTTGGCCCTGAGCGGGAGCGCCGCGATCGTCTTGCAGTCCTCGTAGCTCTGCGGGCTCGCCACGGGCGACGTCACCTCGATGTACTCGACACCGAAGGCGTCCAGCGCCTGGGCGATCTCTACCTTCTGCTCCGTCGTGAAGTGGGCGGGGCTGAACTGCTCCCCCTCCCGGAGCGTGGAGTCGATGATCGCGTATCGCTCGATCGGCATCCCGTTCCTCCCTCCGGGCAACGAAAAAGGCCGATGCGCATCGCGCACCAGCCTTCGACGGACGCCGAAGCCACTGATGCGGTCAGCGCTCCGCGGCGAGGTGCCCTCCCCGCCACGACAGTCCGCGCCCTTCCGGGCCGCGTCCCAAGCTCAGGCTGTTGCCCGCCTTTGCCTTCGGCGATCGCCCCTCGCGCGGGATCTCCAGCGGGAAGCTCGTCCCTCGACCCCACGCTGCTGACGACCGCGACCTCTGGCCGCGTCGCGTATGAAGTTCTCCCGAGCATACCGGAGGGTACCCGCGATGACCAGCGACGACGCAGCGCGGGGTCCCCTCTACCGTTCCCCCAGCGTCGGTGGCGAGATCGTTCCGGCTCGGCCCCGTCCTCGCGTCGCTCGTCGCGCTCGTCGCCTGCGCGCCGGCGACGGGGTCGCCGCCGTCCGCGCTGCCCTCCCCCGTCTCCGCCGTCACGACGCCGAGCCCCGCGCCGGCGACCGCCACGCCGACCACGTGACGACGCCGGCGGGCAAGACGCCCGTCGTCCTCACCTTCGACGACTCCGACCGCAGCCAGTTCCAGTTCATCGCCGGGCCCGACGGAAAGCTGACGGTCGATCCGACCTCGGGGCTCGGCATCCTCGAGGCCGTCCAGCAGATCGCGCTCGGCCAGAAGTGGATCGACGACCTCGTGCCGGGCTACCCGGTCACGATCTTCGACCCGCCCCACGGCGCCTACCCGAGGGACGAGAGCCTCATCGTCAGCGGGACCTACCAGGGCACGACCTACCACAACCTCGCGGCGCTCGAGGTCGGCGCGGAGCCGATGACCGCTCCCGACGACCGCGCCACCGACTTCCTCCACACCGCGCGGATCCAGGCGATCCCCTCGCAGCTCGACCTGTGGCTCTCGTACTTGGAGCGGCGCCCCGAGGAGCGCTACGTCAGCGACGGCGATCCCGACCGCCTCGTCTTCCCGGCCTCACTCGCGAAGGAGTACAGGCCGCGCGCTGGTGCGTCGGAGCTCACGTCACCGGATCCCGCGTACGAGCTGGTGCGGCTGAGGGGCTGAGGCCGACGGCGGGATCTGAGGCGACGGCGGGAATCGAACCCGCGATAAGGGTTTTGCAGACCCTCGCCTTAACCACTTGGCCACGTCGCCGGGGACCCTATTGTAGGTGATCGGGCGGGCCGGCCGGCGAGCCCACATGGCCGGAGGCGCGGGGAACCTCAGCTGGCGCGGGCGAGCCGCTGCACGTCGCGCGCGCCGATGGGGTCGCCGTCGAGCTCGAGGATCCGGGCGAGGAGCTGCGCCTTCTCCACGGCGATGTCGGATCGTCCGAGGGCGCGATCGACGGTGATGAGGAGGCGCTGGACGTCGCGGTCGCGCAGGCCGCTGGCGACGTGGGCGATGAGGAGATCGGCGGCGGCGAGGTCTTTGTGCGTCTCGATGAGCTCGCGCGCCGCGGCGAGGCACTCGGCCGCGGCGCGTGGATCGCGCTGCCCGAGGTAGATGACGGCGCGCTCCTCTGCCGTCGACATCGTCGGCGTCACGGCGGTCACGCGCGCCGGTGGCGGCAGCGAGTCGACGAGCGGCGGAGCCGGGCGCGCGATGGGCACGCCCACGGGCGCGGACGCCACGGGCGGCGTGGGCGCGACGGCCGTTGCGGCTGCCGGCTTCACGCTCGCGACGACGATCGCCGGGCGCGGCAGGACCCGCTTCGGCGCACCGGTCGCGACGCGGTGCTCGAGCTCGCGGAGCGCGCTGGAGTCGCCGACCGTCTGCCGCGCGTAATCGAGCTCACCGCGCGCACGCTCGACGTCGCCCACGTCGAGGCAGGCATCGACGAACCGCGCGTGCTCGCACTTCGCGCTCGTCGCGTCGCCCGCGTTCGCGTACACGGCCACGAGACGACGGTGGATGGCGAGATCGACGGGTGCGAGCGTCACGGCCTCCTCGAGCAGACTGATGGCCTCGTCGCGGGCCCCCCGCTGCACCACTCGGAGGGCGCCTTCTCGCAGCGTCCCCACCGCGGCCGCGGTCTCGCCGCTCACGGCCGCGGCGCGCGCGAGTCCGCGGAACGACTCGACGTCGCCGTGCCGCTCCGCGAGCTGCGTGAAGGCGAGGAGGGCACGGTGGGTGTCGCCCCGGGCGAGAAGGGCATTCGCGGCGTCGAGCGCGAGCTTGTGGTCGACGCCCGTATCGGTCGGGACACCGTCGCCCGCCGCGGCGGCGAGCGCTTCGACCTCGGTCGCGAACGCGTCGACCGCCTCCGGGTCCATGAACCGGTTCGTCGACGTGAGCGCGCGGCGCGCGATCTCGCGCAGCCCCTCCACGTCGAGCTCCGCGCGGCTGCGTCCGATGGCGCGCAGCTCGGCCGTGATGTACGCGCTCGCGGCGAGGCCCATGTGCTGCTTGGCGATGGCGAGCAGCTTGTCGCCGAGGCTCATTCCGACCCCGTGCCCGCCTCGCCGGCCGCGTCGTCCGCGAAGGCGTAGTAGCGGAGGGCGTTGAGGAGGCGGTCGAAGGCCGACGCCACCTCGCGCGTGATGTCGTCCCCCACCCGGGCGTCGAAGTGCGCGGTACGGAGGTCGACGTTCCCGACCGAGACGTCCGTCGCCGCGCGGACCAGCCGCCGCAGCGGATCGACGAGCGAACGCGTGAGGAGGAGGCCGACGATGACCGCGAGGAGCGTGCCGATGAGGAGCATGACCACGGTATCGAGCGTCGCGGTGTCGGCGGACCGCGTGTAGGTCGCGATGGGCACCGCGAGCACGTAGGTCCACTTCTTCGTCGTGAGCGACGTCGCGACGCCGCGCTGCTCACCGCCACCGGCACCGTAGGCGAACTGCACGGAGCCGACACCCGACGAGCGCATGCCGTCGATGGCCTGCTTCAGCGACGGGATGGGGTCGACGACGAGCTGGTCCACGCTGCGGAGGTCCCCGAAGCGTTTGTCGGCCTGCAGCTTCTGCGCGGTCTGCGCGTCGATCGCCGCGATGGGCCGGTAGATGAGCTGTTCCGCGCGGTCGCGGTGTCCCTTCGTCTCCGACACCGCGAGACGGATGCCGTAGTCGTCCAGGAGCATGCCGTGCGAGCCCGCGCCGACGGAACCCGCATCGGCTTCCACGAGGTCCCAGATCGCGCCGAGGTCCACGCGCGTGCGCGCGACGGCGAGGACCTGCCCCTGGGCGTTCTTGATCGGCGCGGAGAAGAAGAGCGCCGGCTTCTCCGTGATGACGGAGTAGGCGGGGTCGCTGATGTATGGCTGGCCCGCCCTCGCCGACAGGAAGTAGTCCCGGAACTTGACGCTCACGCCCTCGTCCGAAGGGATGGACGCATCGACGATGGTCCCGCCGGGATCGACGACCGCCACCGACTCGTACTCCGGCGCGCGCGCCGCCATCGCCTTCATCGCGTCGCGCGCGGCCGCCTTCAGGGTCGGGTCGCCGAGGTCGGCCGCGTAGCGGATGACATCGGGAGTGGCGGCGACGACCTCGATGTCGCCCAGGCGTCCCTTCAGGTACTGGTCGATCGCGCCGGCCGTCGACGCCGAGCGCTGCCGGATGTTCGCGACCGCGAGGGCGGTCAACTGATCGCGCGTGCTCCGGATGGAGAGCGCGCCGGCGATGGCGATCGGCAGGACGCCGACGACCAGGAGGGCGACGAGCACCCGTCGCCGAAAGCTCGGCGCCTTGGCGCTGATCCCCTTCGCGGCCAGACCGATCGACCTCGTCGCCATGCGTCAGCACATCCAACGGGGCTGATGGAGGGATCGGCAGATGACCCTCGTACCCCGAGCCCTGGTACTTCCGTGCGCGCGACGTCAGCGGGGGCGCATACCTCGTCGCGCGTCGCGGAGGAGTCCGCGGAGGAGCCGCTTCGACTCCTCGAGCTCCTCGCGGTCCTCGGGCTTGCCGCCGGACTCCTCGGGGTCCGCGCGCCACCAGCACTCGAAGCCCCAGATCCGGTCCGTCCCGACCCGGAGACGCGGCACGCCGTTGCCTGGGCGCCGACGGTCACCGGTCTCCGGGTCGAAGTACCCCTCGAAGACGGCCGGCCGGCCGGTCAGGTCGGGCTCGCCCTCGCGACGGTCGAGGAGGATCAGGGCCGGGACGCCGGCGCGCTCCCCCGCGGGTCGCGGCGCGCTGCCGCGCCCACGCCGAGGCGACCGCGCGCGCTCCGGTCGGGCGCGCTCCCCTCGGCGCTCGCCGCGGCGCTGGTCCGGAGGTCGCCTTCCGGCGGGGCCTTCCGGCTGCGCCGCGCCCTGCGTCGGTCTCGGCGCCGAGGAGGGGCGCCGTCGTCCGCGGCCTCGACGGGGCCGTGGCGGCTGATCCACGCCGCAAGTGTGCACGAACGGACGCTCGTACCATGGAAACACAGAGGGAGCCGCACATGCAGCAGCCAGACGTCAAGGCCGAGCACGAGATCTTCGAGGACTTCAAGCGGCAGCTGCCGGACATCGACCCCGAGGAGACGGGGGAATGGATCGACTCGCTCGATGCCCTCGTGAAGGACGGCGGACCGCAGCGCGCCCGCTTCGTCATGTACAAGCTCCTCAAGCGGGCCCGGCAGCTCCACATCGGGCTGCCGCCGCTCACCCAGACGCGCTACATCAACACCATCTCGCCCGAGCAGGAGCCGTACTTCCCGGGGGACGAGGACATGGAGCGCCGCATCCGGCGGATGATCCGCTGGAACGCCGTCGCCATGGTCATGCGCGCCAACCACGACTACCCCGGGATCGGCGGCCACCTGGCGACCTACGCCTCGGCAGCGACGCTCTACGAGGTCGGCTTCAACTGGTTCTTCCGCGGAAAGGACGACGGACGCATCGGCGACCGCGTCCACTACCAGGGTCACGCCTCGCCCGGCATGTACGCGCGAGCCTTCCTCGAGGGTCGCATCGACCAGGACCGTCTCGACCACTTCCGCCGTGAGGCGCTCGAGAAGGGCGTCCCGAGCTACCCGCACCCGCGGACGATGCCCGACTTCTGGGAGTTCCCGACGGTCTCCATGGGCATCGGCCCCATCTCGGCCATCCATCAGGCGCGGTTCGACAAGTACCTCCACGCGCGCGGCATCGCCGATACGAGCGCGTCGAAGGTCTGGGCATTCGTCGGCGACGGCGAGATGGACGAGCCGGAGGCCCAGGCGAGCCTTCGTCTCGCAGGGCGCGAGGGCCTGGACAATCTCATCTTCGTCGCCAACTGCAACCTCCAGCGCCTCGACGGTCCGGTCCGCGGGAACGGCAAGATCGTCCAGGAGCTCGAGGGGCTCTTCCGCGGCGCGGGCTGGAACGTCATCAAGGTGCTGTGGGGCCGTGAGTGGGACGACCTTCTCGCGCGCGACGTCGACGGGGTCCTCGTCAATCGGATGAACGAGTGGCTCGACGGCGACTCGCAGCGGATGGCGATCTCCGACGGCCCGACGATCCGGCGCGAGTTCTTCGGGACGGACCAGCGCCTTCTCAAGCTCGTCGAGCACCTCTCCGACGACGACCTCGCCAAGCTCCGCCGCGGAGGCCACGACTACCGCAAGGTGTACTCCGCGTACTGGATGGCGACGCGGCACACGGGCGATCCGACGGTCATCCTCGCCCAGACGGTCAAGGGCTGGGCGCTCGGACCGAGCGTGCAAGCGCGCAACGTCACGCACCAAGCGAAGAAGATGTCCGTCGACGAGCTGAAGATCTTCCGCGACCGGCTCGAGCTGCCGATACCCGACGATCAGCTCGAGGACCCGCCCTACTACCACCCCGGCATGGAGGCGCCGGAGATCCGGTACATGCTCGACCGCCGCAGGCAGCTGGGCGGGATGGTCCCCAAGCGCGTCGTGCTGCCGACCGCGAAGCTCCCGATGCCCGATCCGGCCGTGTTCGCGGAGTTCCCCCAGGGCTCGGGCAAGATCGCCGTCTCGACGACGATGGCCTTCACCCGTCTTCTGCGGAACCTCACGCGCGACAAGACAGTGGGCCGGCGCGTGGTCCCGATCATCCCCGATGAGGCGCGGACCTTCGGGATGGATCCGCTTTTCAAGGAGATCGGCATCTACTCGCCGCTCGGACAGCGCTACCGGCCCGTCGACGCGGAGACGCTCATGCCGTACCGCGAGTCGGAGGACGGCCAGCTGCTCGAGGAGGGCATCACCGAGTCCGGCTCGATGGCGACGTTCACCGCGGCCGGCACGTCCTACGCGACGACCGGGACCGCGACGATCCCCTTCTACGTCTTCTACTCGATGTTCGGCTTCCAGCGGACGATGGACCAGATCTGGGCCTTCGGCGACGCGCGTGGGCGCGGCTTCATGATGGCCGGCACGGCGGGCCGCACGACGCTCCTCGGCGAGGGGCTCCAGCACGCCGACGGGCACAGCCAGCTGCTCGCGACGGCGATGCCGAACGTGCGCGCGTACGATCCCGCCTTCGCGTACGAGACGGCCGTCATCGTCCAGGACGGGCTGCGCCGCATGTTCGAGCGCGGCGAGGACATCTTCTACTACGTCACTCTCTACAACGAGAGCTACGTCATGCCGTCGATGCCGGACGGCGTCGAGGACGGGATCCTGCGCGGGCTCTACCTCTACCGCAAGGGCGTCGACGGGCGCCGGCGCGTCCAGCTCCTCGGCTCCGGTCCGATCCTCAACGAGACGCTGCGGGCGCAGGAGATGCTCCAGGACCGCTTCGACGTCGCCGCCGATGTCTGGAGCGTCACCAGCTACCAGCTGCTGCGCAACGAGGCGCTCGAGGTGGAGCGCTGGAACCGCCTCCACCCGGTCGAGCATCCGAGGCGGCCCTTCGTCGCCGAGAAGCTCGGCGCGCCGGGTCCGATCGTCGCCGCGACGGACTACGTCAAGGCCATCCCCGACCAGATCGCGCGCTGGGTGAGCCAGCCGTTCCTGCCTCTCGGGACCGACGGCTTCGGCCGGAGCGACACGCGCGAGGCGCTGCGGCGTCACTTCGAGGTCGACGCCGAGCACATCGCGGTGGCGTCGCTGCACACGCTCGTCCAGTGCGAGCAGCTCGCCGCCGCCGAGGTTGCGAGGGCCATCCGCGAGCTCGGCATCGATCCCGACCGCGTCGACCCGCGCTACGCCTGAGCGCGACCGGAAAGCGCATCCGAGGGCGCTTCACCCGATCGGCCAGGATCTTCGCTCTCTTCCTCGCCCGCTGACGCGGCAGGGAAGGGGGTCCGTCCCGGGTCCATCCCGCATCGCGAGGCCCGCGCGCTGCGGCTATGCCCGCGTCAGCGGCCGGTAGCGGATGCGGTGTGGCCGCTCGGCGTCGGCGCCGAGCGTCTGACGCTTCCACTCCTCGTACTCCGTGTAGCTGCCGGCGAAGGAGCGGACAACGCTGTCGCCTTCGAAGGCGAGCGTGTTCGTCGCGATGCGGTCGAGGAACCAGCGGTCGTGGCTGGTGACGAGGACGCACCCGGCGAAGTCGACGAGAGCGTCCTCGAGCGCGCGCAGCGTATCGACGTCGAGGTCGTTGGTCGGCTCGTCGAGGAGGAGGACGTTACCGCCCGACCGCAGCACCTTCGCCAGGTGAAGGCGGTTCCGCTCGCCACCGGAGAGATCACCGACGCGCTTCTGCTGGTCGGAGCCGCGGAATCCGAAGGACGCCGCGTACGCGCGCGCCGGACGCTGTCGGCCGCCGACGTCGATCGTCTCCTCGCCCCCGCCGATCTCCTCCCAGACCGGCCGGTCGGGATCGAGCTCGCGCGACTGCGGGACGTACGCGAGCTTCACGGTCTCGCCGACCGTCAGTGTCCCGCCATCGGGCTTCTCCTCGCCCGTGATGATGCGGAAGAGGGTCGTCTTCCCCGCCCCGTTGGGACCGATGATCCCCACGATCCCGGCCGGCGGCAGGCTGAAGGTCAGGTCGTCGAAGAGGAGCTTGTCGCCGAAGGCCTTCCGCACAGCCCGCGCTTCGATGACGACGTCGCCGAGCCGCGGCCCCGGCGGGATCCAGATCTCGAGATCGCGCTCGCGCTCCTCCGGCCGTTCGGCGAGGAGCTGCTCGTACGCCGCGAGGCGGGCTTTGCTCTTCGCCTGTCGCGCGCGCGGCGACAGCTTCACCCACTCGAGCTCGCGCGCCAGCGTCCTTTGCCGCGCCGACTCCTGCTTCTCCTCGTCGGCGAGCCGCTTGCGCTTCTGGTCGAGCCACGAGCTGTAGTTCCCCTCCCATGGGATGCCGTAGCCACGGTCGAGCTCGAGGATCCACCCGGCGACGTTGTCGAGGAAGTAGCGGTCGTGCGTGACGGCGACGACGGTCCCGGCGTACTGCCCGAGGAAGCGCTCCAGCCACTCGACCGACTCCGCGTCGAGATGGTTCGTCGGCTCGTCGAGAAGCAGAAGGTCGGGCTCGCTCAGCAGCAGACGGCACAGGGCGACGCGCCGCCGCTCGCCACCCGACAGCGTCGTGACGTCCTGGTCGCCGGGCGGCAGGCGCAGGGCGTCCATGGCGACGTCGAGCTTGGCGTCAAGGTCCCACAAGCCCTTCGCCTCGATCTCGTCCTGGGTCTTCTGGAACTCGTCGGTGACGCGCTCCATCTCCTCGGCCGACAGGTCCTCGCCCAGCTTCGCCGAGAGCGCCTGATAGCGGTCGAGGACGGCGCGGGACGCGGCGACGCCCTCCTCGACATTCCCGCGGACGTCCTTCGACGGGTCGAGCCGCGGCTCCTGCTCGAGCAGGCCGACGCTGTACCCCGGCGAGAGGCGCGCCTCGCCGACGAACTCCGTATCGGCGCCGGCCATGATGCGAAGGAGCGTGCTCTTGCCCGCGCCGTTCGGCCCGAGGACCCCGATCTTGGCGCCGTAGTAGAAGGAGAGGTAGATCCCGCGGAGGATCTCGCGCTGAGCGGGGCTGTGCACGACCTTGCGCAGGTCGCGCATCGTGAAGATGAAGGGAGGCATCTCGAAAGACGGTACCAGGCGCGATCGGTAGGATCGCCGGCGTGAACGACTTCCGTCTGTCCCCCGACGCGCGGCCCCGCCGCTACGCCCTGCGCTTCGACCTCGACCTCGCCGAGTGGCGCTCCGAAGGCGCCGCTCGCATCGACCTTCTCACCGACCGGTCCATCAAGGAGCTCACGCTGCACGCCTATGAGCTCGAGATCTCGCTCGCCCGCCTCGACGGCGAGCCCGCCGACAGGATCTCGTACGACGAGGCGTCGCAGACCGTCGTGCTGGAGTTCGCGTCGACCGTCGCGCCCGGCGAGCACTCGCTCGAGCTCGAGTGGCACGGCGGCATCCGCGAGGCGCTGCGGGGCCTCTACCGCTCGGTGCGCGGCGAGGAGCGCTATGCGGCGACGCAGTTCGAGGCCGCGGACGCGCGGCGCGCGTTCCCGTGCTTCGACGAGCCCGAGTTCAAGGCCCGTTTCGCCCTCGAGCTCGTGCACGCCGCGGGCCTCGTCGCCGTCGGCAACATGCCCATCGCGTCCCAGGAGCAGGTCGGGACCGGGCGCGTCCGCACGGTCTTCGAGGAGACGCCGCCCATATCGACCTACCTCGTCGCGTTCACCGTCGGTCCCTACGAGGCGACGCCCGTCGCCACGACCCGCACCGGACACCCCGTCCGCGTGGTCGTGCCGCCCGGGCTCGCCAAGCGGTCGGAGTACGCGCGCGACGCGCATGTCGCGGCGGTCGAGTGGCTCGAGCGGTACACGGCGATCCCCTACCAGTACCGCAAGGTCGACGCGATCGGCCTTCCGGACTTCGAAGCGGGCGCGATGGAGAATCCGGGTGCCATCACGTACCGGGTGCGGCTCCTCGCCGCGGACCGCGAGACCGCGTCGCTCCCGGTGCTAAAGAGCGTCTTCGCCGTCGCCGCGCATGAGCTCACCCACATGTGGTGGGGCGACCTCGTGACGATGAAGTGGTGGAACGACGTCTGGCTCAACGAGTCGTTCGCGAGCTTCGTCGGCGACAAGGCCACGGACGCGCTGAACCCGGAGTGGCTCATGAAGCGCGACATCGTCGCCGACGCGGCGCCCGCTTTCGGCCTGGACTCGCTCGTGTCGACGCACGCGATCTCGATGGAGGTGCGCAACGTCGACGAAGCCTCGGAGCGGTTCGACGCGATCACGTACAACAAGGGCCAGGCCGTCCTGCGCATGATCGAGACGTTCCTCGGCGAGGACACCTTCCGCAGCGGCGTCCGGATCTACCTCGAGCGTCACCGCGAGTCCAACGCGACGGCCGACGATTTCTGGCACGCGCTCGACGAGGCCTCCCGTCAGGACGTGACCGCCCTCGCGAACGCGTGGATCCACGAGCCGGGCCATCCCCTCGTCCGGTGCTCCGTGCGCGAGGAGTCGGACGCGCTCGTCGTCTCGGTGCGGCAGGAGCGCTTCTTCGCCGACCCCGACGTGCCGGACACCGGGCAGCTGTGGCCCGTCCCCATCGTGATCGCGTACGGCGCCGCCGACGGACGGCGCGAGGAGCGCGTCCTCCTTCGCGAGCGCGAGGCGAGCCTTCGCCTTCCCGGCGCGCGCTGGTACTTCCCCAACGGCGGCGCCGCTGGCTTCTACCGCTACGCGCTGGACGACCGTTCGGTGGCCCTGCTCGCCCCCGCCCTCCGCGACCTTCGGCCGGAGGAGCGGCTCTCGCTCCTCGACGACCAGTGGGCGCTCGTGCGCGCGCGCAAGGCCGGCATCGCTCAGTTCATCGAGACGGCGGCGGGCCTGCGCGGCGAGACCGACCGGGCCGTGCTGCAGACGCTCGGCGAGCACCTGTCGTGGATCGCGCAGAACGTCGCGACGTCCGAGGCCGAGCCGGGACTGCGCCGCCTCGTCGCCTCGGTCTTCGGCCCCGAGCTCGGGCGCCTCGGCTGGGACCGTCGCCCGTCGGACACGCCCGACGAGCGCGAGCGGCGGTCGATCGCCATCTCGGCGCTCGGACAGCGCGCCGACGACGCCGACGTCCGCGGTGAGGCGCGCCGGCGTCTCGATGCCCACCTTTCCGGTGCGGCGACGCTCGATCCCGACGTCGCCGGCGCCGTCGTCGCCGTCGCCGCGATCGAGGGCGATGCCGCGCTGTACGAGCGCTACGTCGCGCGGATGAAGGAGAGCGAGCGCACCGACGCGCAGGAGGAGTCGCGCTTCCGCGGCGGCCTCGTCCACTTCCGCGACCCCGCCCTCGCGCGGCGGATCGCCGACGAGGTCTTCACCGACCTCATCCGCGAGCAGGACCGCGCGCTCATGCTGACCGTGATGCTCGCGTCCGCGCATGGGCGCGACGCCGCATGGACGAGCCTTCAGCACAACTGGGACGCCCACGTCGCGACGATGGATCCGGGTGGAAAGCAGCGCGCGGTCAGCGCGGTGTCCCAGCTGGTCGCTCGCGGCCTCGCGCCCGCCGCGGCGGCCTTCCTCGAGGCCAAGCGCACGCCCGATTCCGCCGAGACGACCGCACGCTCGCTCGAGCGTCTGCGCGTGAACGCCGCGGCGGTGGAGCGGATGAGCGCGGAGCTGCCCGAGGCGCTGCGGCGCGTGAAGGAGACCGTCGGGGCGGCGTGACCATCCGAGCTCGTCGCATCGCTCCTTCGTACGGGGACGCATCCGGACGCCACCGGGCGCAATAGCCTCCGCGGTGATGTCCTCGAGCGCGCTGTGGCGGGATCCCGACTTCCTCAAGCTCTGGGCAGGGCAGACCGTGTCGCAGGTCGGCTCGGTCGTGACGCGCACCGCGCTGCCCCTGCTGGCACTGCTCGTACTGCACGCCGGTCCGACGCAGATGGCCGGGCTGACGGTCGCGCGTTCGGTCGGCGTGCTCCTCGTCGCGCTCGTAGCCGGGGCGTGGGTCGATCGCCTACGGCGGCGCCCCCTTCTCGTCGCGACCGACCTCGTCCGCGCGCTCCTCCTCTTCGCCGTGCCGGCCGCCTTCCTCGCGGGCTACCTCCGGGTGGAGCTGCTCTACGTGGTCGCTTTCGTCGTCGCCGCACTGGGGACGCTCTTCACCTCCGCCTACCACGCATACGTGCCGGGGCTGGTCGGCGCGAAGCGCGTCCTCGAGGCGAACAGCCGGATCGCCACGAGCGAGGCCATCGCCGAGGTCGGCGGACCGGGGTTCGCCGGCGCGCTCGTGCAGGTCGTCGGCGCGCCGTTCGCGATCCTCGTCGACGCCGTCTCCTTCGTCGCGTCAGCCGCCTCGCTCGCCATCATCCGGGCGCCCGAGGCACGGCGTCCCTCACGCGACGGGCGGCGCCCGATCGTGCACGAGATCCGCGAGGGCGCCGCGCGCGTGCGCCGCAGCCCGCTGGTCTTCCCCGTGGCCGCGAGCTCGGTCACGGAGCACTTCTTCGGCTCCTTCTACGCGGCCCTCTACGCCCTCTTCCTCCTCGACGACCTCCATCTCTCGCCGCTGCTCATCGGGCTCGTCATCTCCGCCGGCGGCGTGGGCTCGCTCGCCGGATCGCTCCTGGCCGGGCGCCTCGCCCGGCGGATCGGGCTCGGCCCGTCGATGATCGCCTGCGCCGCGACGTCGTCGCTCATCGGAGTGCTCACGCCGCTGGCCGCGGGGCCGGTGCTCGTCGCGACGGTCATGGTGTTCATCCCACAGCTCTTCGGGGACGCACTGAGCACGATGCAGTGGATCGGTCAGGACACGGTCGTGCAGACCGCGACGCCCGACCGCGTCCTGGGACGCGTCAGCGCGACGATCGAGTTCCTCAGCCACGGCGTCGCGCCCCTCGGCGCGATCGTGGCCGCCTTTGTCGCCGAGACGCTCGGCGTGCGGGCCGCGATCGCGGTCGGCTGGGCGGGCGGCGCCACCGCGGTGCTCTGGCTCTTCTTCTCGCCGCTCCGTGGTCTCCGGGTCACGCCCTCGGGGACGGAGGGCCCGGCAGCGGTCTCACCGATGGAGGCGACGGTCGAGGGCTGACGGCCTCGCGGCGTCCGGAGCTGTTCCGGTGGGGGGTCGCAGCGTCCGCGGTCCGGGGCCGGCTATCCGCCGATGTAGCTCATCTCGATCTTGCGGAGGCGTGCGGTCTCCTCGCCGCGCAGCTCCGAGTAGCGGTCCGTACGCGCGGACCACAAGTCGGCGATCCGGCCCGCGATCTCGTCGTCGCTCGCGCCGCCGCGCAGGAGCGCCTGGAGGTCGGTGCCCTGCGTCGCGAAGAGGCAGGTGTAGAGCTTCCCGTCCGCCGAGAGGCGCGCCCGAGTGCAGTCGCGGCAGAAGGGCTGCGTCACCGATGCGATGACGCCGAACTCGCCGCGGCCGTCGCTGTACCGCCAGCGCTCGGCGACCTCGCCCACGTAGTTCGGCTCGGCGGGCTCCGCGGGGAACGCCGACGTGACCGCACGGACGATCTCCTTCGCGGAGACCACGTCGTCCATGCGCCATCCGTTCGTGTGGCCGACGTCCATGTACTCGATGAACCGCAGGACGTAGCCGCGCTCGCGGAAGAACGCCGCCATCGGCACGATGCTCTCCTCGTTCATCCCGCGCCGGACCACCATGTTCACCTTGAGCGGGTGGAGGCCCACGCCGTACGCCGCGTCCATCGCGCGCACGACCCGCTCGACGGGGAAGTCGACATCGTTCATCCGGCGGAAGACGGCGTCGTCGAGCGAGTCGAGGCTGACGCTGATGCGCGTGAGACCCGCGTCGCGGAGGGCGCGCGCCTTCTCCTCGAGGAGCGACCCGTTCGTCGTGAGGGCGAGGTCGAGGCCGTCGCGCGCCAGCATCGCGACGAGATCCTCGATGCCCCGTCGCGTCAGCGGCTCTCCGCCCGTCAAGCGGACCTTCGTCACGCCCAGCCGCATCGATATCCCGACGAGCCGCGCGATCTCCTCGTACGTGAGGAGGTCGTCCTTCGGCAGGAACCGGTAGCCGCGCCCGAAGACCTCCTTCGGCATGCAGTACACACAGCGGAAGTTGCAGCGGTCGGTGACCGAGATCCGCAGGTCGTGGAGCGGCCGAGCGAGCGCGTCGCGCAGTTCCCCCATCTCCTATGAGTATGAGGGACGGACCCGACCGCTAGGCGGCCAACTGTGTCCGCACCGCCGCGTAGACCATCTCGAGCTCGGGGAAGCCGCCGTCGCGCGCCATCGAGTGGACGAGCTCATCGCCGACCCGCACGTCGAACGTGCCCTCGGCCCACGGGATGATCTCGATCGCCGACAAGCGGTGCCCGAACTCACGCATGAGGCCGCCCGTCAGCTCGAGGGTCTGCGGCTCGTAGCCGCACTCGGCGCAGTACGTGATGCGGACCCGGAGCGGCCGGCTCACGCCTTCTCGACGATCGTGGTCAGCTCGCGGACGACCTCGGCGTTGGCGAAGTCCATCGTCGACTCGCGCATCTTCCCGAGCTCGTCCATGAGGCGCGCGCGGACGTCCTCCGGGAGCTGGTCGACCGGCGCATCCGGGCTTCCGAACTCAGGGTGGGAGGCGAAGATCTCTCGGCGCTTCTCGGCGCGGAGGGCCGTCACCGACGCCGGCCGCTCGATGAAGACGCCGACCTCCCGCCAGTCGCGGTCGAAGAACGCCATGACGGGGATCGACCGGAACTTCCCCTCTTTGAGGTACTGGTCCATGAGATCGGGGTTCCGATCCCGGTCGAAGACCCGCAGGTCGAGCTCGGGCGCCGCGGCGGCGATGCGCGCGAGGACGGGAAGGTTCCCGTACACGTCCGGGCACCAGTCCGCGCCGATGGCGAGGACGTGGAGCGGCTTCTTCCGGAACGGCGCGATCTGCTCCGGCGTGAGCGTGATGCGCCGCTCCTGGGCCTCGACCATGTCGCGGTTCCGCGTCATCGAGTCCTTCCACTCCGGGAAGGTCATCCCCTGCCGGAAGCGCTGCTCCGTGACCGTGCTCACGCCTCGATCATCGCACGGTGCGTGCCCCCGCGCTCGCCGGTGGCCGTTCGGCCGGTCGAGGCGCCGCGCGGTCAGTTCAGCCGCGGTCCCTGCGCGCGCACGCGCTCCACGCTCTCCATCGCCTGCCGGAGCTCCTTCAGCCACTCGCCCTGGTGCTCGCGCACGAGCGCGACGCACCACGCGAGCGCGTGGGCGCGGCTCCGCGCGATCCCGGACTCGACGAGCGCATCGAGCACCTCCCGCTCCGGGAGCCGCAAGCGCGTCATCACGGGCAGCGCTAGGTGCGTGAAGAGCTGCCTGGAGTCGCCGCACTCCGCGCCCCAGGACACGACCTTGCCGAACTTGCGCTGCGCCTCCCGCGAGATGCGGATGCGCTCTTCGCGCGTCGTGCTGCGGAACTGCTGGATGCGCCCGACGCGTGCCGCGTCGAGGTCGCCTTCGACGTTCTCGACGTCCTTCAGCCGGAGCGTCGCGAGCACCTCGTGCTCGTCCATCTGCAGGTCGTCCACCGTGACGCCCCAATCGGCCGGGAGCCGTCCGTTCAGCCAGCCCTGGATCTCGCTGCGCTCGCTCATCTCGCCATCCCCTTACACCGTTATCGCCGCATTTCAGATTACACCTCCTTGCCGGATGCGCGCCTGGCGTCGTCCAGAGCGCCTGCCGGCATGATTACATTGCCGTCCGCGTGCTGCCGCCGCACCCCCTTCGGCTCGACGTGCGAGCCTGCGCTCGTGCGTGGGCTGACCGGCGACGTCGCGCTGGCCGTCGCGACGGCGACGGCGCTCGGCTACACGTACAACGCCCACGGTCCCGTCCTCCCGCTCATCAGCGCGGAGCTCGGCCTGTCCGACGTGCAGGCCGGCTTGATATCGACAGCTCTTTTCCTTGCCGCTGCCCTCACGATGCTCGCGGTCGCCGGCGCGCTCGATCGCTTCCGCCCGAAGGATGCCGTCACCGTCGGGCTGGCGATCGCCCTCGCGGGCAACGTCGCGTCCGCGCTCTCGCCCGGCTACGAGTGGCTTCTCGTCGCCAAGGCGATCGGGGGAGTGGGCGCGGGCGTCGGCTTCCTCGGAGGCGTCCGCTACATCACCGCTCGCTACGCCGACGCGCGCTCGCACTTCGGGCAGGGCCTCTACGGCGCCGGCTATCCGCTGGGGAGCGCGATCGGGCTGTGGGCGATGCCGCCGCTCGCGCTCGCGCTCGGATGGCGCGGCGCGTTCGGCGTGACGAGCGTGTTCATCGCCGCGACGGTCCTGGCGTGGCTCCGCGCGAGCGGCGCCGCTCCCACGCCGCGCCCCGGATCGATGCTCGACGCCGTCCGCTGCGCGAACTGCTGGGGAACGACGGTCCAGCACGCCGCCGGCTTCGGCCTGGTCTTCGCCGCCGGGACGTGGATCACGACCTTCCTCCTGCGCGAGTTCTCGCTCCCCCTCGGGGCGAGCGGCCTTCTCGGATCGATCCTCCTCGTCGTCACCGTCATCGCACGGCCCGTCGGAGGTCTCCTCGTCGCGCGCGAGCGCGCGCGCACGCTGCCCGTCATGCGCGTCGCGCAGCTCGTGATCCTCGCGGGGATCGCTCTCATCGCGCTTCCGGCACGGCCGCTCGTCGCCGCCCTCGTGGGGACGATCGCGGTCGGCGTCGGCGGCGGGCTCCCGTACGCCGCGGTCTTCAACACCTCCGCCGCCTCGCTGCCGCGACGCCCCGCCGCCGCCCAGGGCCTCACCGCGATCGGGGGGCTCGGCGGCACGCTCGTCGGCGCCCCCGCGATGGGCTTCGCGATCGACAGCTGGGGCTTCTCGTGGGCCTGGCTCATCCTCGGGCTCATCTCGGCCGTCGCGCTCGCCGTCACCTTCGTGATGCGCGGCGAGGAGGACCTCACCGCCCGGCCCCTCTAGGAGGCTTCGACCTCCACGGCGTTCGGCACTCCTTCGCGGCCTCGCGCGCCTTCGCGATGCTCGCGCGGCCGGGGATCTCCGGATACGCGCCCGCGGCCGTCATCCACACCGGTCCCGCGAAGCGGGCGTGCCGGCGCGCGGCCGCTCAGCGAGCGGCGGAGAGAGTGCGTGAGATCCGGCGCAGGGCCTTGCGCGAGGCCGCGGTCACCTCGGCGACGGCGTCGTCGAACGCCTCCTGATGCCGCGACGTCGGCTCGCGAAAGCCCGTCACCTTGCGCACGTACTGCAGCGCGGCCGCGCGGACGTCCTCGTCCGTCGCGATCGCGCTGCCCCGGCGGAGCGTCTTGATGCTGCGGCACACGCACGCACCTTACCCGATGAGGGTCGTCATACCCTCTTTCCGTGCGCCTCCTTCGTCATCCCGCCGTCGCCGCCTGGTTCGAGCGAACGTACCCCTCCCCCACCGTCGCGCAGGAGCGCGCTTGGCCGCTCGTCGCGGCCGGCGCCGACGTCCTCCTCGCCGCTCCCACCGGCTCCGGCAAGACGCTCGCGGCCTTCCTCGCCATCCTCGACCGGGTCTGCCTCGAGCGGAGCGACGCGCAGGGCGTCCGCGTCGTCTACGTCTCTCCGCTCAAGGCCCTGAACAACGACATCCAGCGGAACCTCGACGAGCCGCTCGCCGGCATCGCGCGCACGGCCGCCGAGCTCGGGATCGCCGTCCCCGAGATCCGGACGGCGGTGCGCACGGGCGACACGGTCGCGAACGAGCGTCACCGCATGAGCCGAACGCCGCCGGACATCCTCATCACGACGCCCGAGTCCCTCTACCTGCTCCTCACCTCTCCCCGCGCGCGCGACATGCTCCGCACGGTCGAGCACGTCATCGTCGACGAGATCCACGCCGTCGCGGGCACGAAGCGCGGATCCCACCTCGCGCTCTCGCTCGAGCGGCTGCGGCACCTCGCCGGCCGCGAGCCGCAGCGGATCGGCCTTTCCGCGACGATGCGCCCGCTCGACGAGGTCGGGCGCTTCCTCGTGGGCTGCGTTCCCGGCGACGGCAGGATGCGAGCGCGGCCCGTGGAGGTCGTCGACGCCGGGGTGCGCAAGCCCATGGACCTCCTCGTCGAGTCCCCGGTCGAGGACTTCGAGGCCCTGGGCGGCGAGCTCGACGCCTGGAGCGCGATCGAGCCGCGCCTCGTCGAGCTCGTGCGGGCGCACCGCACGACGCTGCTCTTCGTCAACAACCGCCGCTCCGCGGAGCGCCTCACCCGCGTCATCAACGACCTCGCGACGACCGACGTGGCGCGCGCCCACCACGGCTCGATGTCACGCGAGGAGCGGATGGACGTGGAGGGCGCGCTCAAGGCCGGGGACCTGCGCTGCGTCGTGGCGACGGGCTCGCTCGAGCTGGGGATCGACATCGGGAGCGTGGACCTGGTGGTCTGCGTCGAGTCGCCGCGCTCCATCGCGCGCGGGCTGCAGCGCGTCGGCCGCTCCGGCCATCTCGTCGGCGAGACGTCGAAGGGGCGGATCGTCCCGAAGTTCCGGGGCGATCTCGTCGAGAGCGCGGCCATCGCGAAGGGCATGATCGAGGGCGACGTCGAGCCCGTCCGCATCCCGCACGATCCGCTCGACGTGCTCGCGCAGCAGATCGTCGCGATGGCCGCGGTGGACGAGTGGCGGGTCGACGACCTCTACGCGCTCGCGCGCCGCGCCTATCCCTTCCGCGCGCTCTCGCGCGCGCACTTCGACGGTGTCGTCGCGATGCTGTCCGGGAAGTACCCGGCCGAGGACTTCGCCGAGCTGCGGCCGCGCGTGGTGTGGGACCGCGCCGCGGGCACCGTCCGCGGGCGGCCGGGCTCGTCGCAGCTCGCGCTCGTCTCCGGAGGGACCATCCCCGACCGCGGGCTCTTCCGCGTCGAGCATGCCCTCACGGGCGCGAAGCTCGGCGAGCTCGACGAGGAGATGGCGACGGAGAGCCGCCCGAGCGACGTGTTCGTGCTCGGCGCGCGGCCGTGGCGGATCACGGACATCACGCCGCAGAAGGTCCTCGTCGTCGAGGCCTCGGGCGCGCTCCCGACCGTTCCGTTCTGGAAGGGCGACGCCCTCGGGCGGCAGTACGAGACGGGCCGGCGCGTCGCGCGGCTCCTCGACGACGTCGCCGCCGCGCTCGACGACCCAGGGATCGTCGACCGCCTGCGCGCGGAGTACGCGCTCGACGACAGCGCCGCCTTCAACCTCGTGCGGTACGTCCGCGCGCAGTCGGCGGCAGGCGCTCTTCCCGGCGAGCGCCGGATCGTGGTCGAGCAGTTCCGCGACGAGATGGGCGACCGCCGCGTCGTCGTCCACGCGCCGTTCGGCCGCATGGTGCTGCGGCCCTGGTCGATGGCGCTCCAAGAGGCGATGTGCCGCGATGGGCAGTGCTCCGACATCTCCGTGACCGACGACGGGATCCACTTCCGGCTGGCGGCGCAGGACGGCCGCGACGCGACGGAGATCGTGCGCCGGGTATCGCCACGGAACCTCGAGGAGCACCTCTTCCCTCCTCTCTCCCGCTCCTCGCTGTTCATCGCGCGCTTCCGCGAGAACGCGCAGCGCGCGCTCCTGCTGCCGCGCCTCGGCCCCGGACGGCGGACGCCGCTGTGGCTGCAGCGGCTGCGGGCGGCCGACCTCCTCGAGGTCGCGCGGCAGCACGACGACTTCCCGCTCGTGTACGAGACGCTGCGCGAGATCGTCGAGGACTGGACCGACCTCGACCACCTCCGCGAGCTGCTCCGGGGGATGGAGAGCGGCGCGATGGAGATCTCGGTCGTCCAGACCGAGGCCCCCTCACCCTTCGCCGCGGGCCTCGTCCTCCAGTTCATGGGCGACTACTTCGAGGAGGGCGACCGGCAACAGCAGGACTTCCGCGAGATCGCGCTCTCCCTCGACCGCCGGCTGCTCCGTGAGCTGCTCGGCACGTCGTCGCTGCGCGAGCTGCTGGAGCCGAGCGCCATCGCCGACGTCGAGGCACGCCTGCAGCGCACGGCCGAGGGCCGCCGCGCGCGCGACCGCGACGAGGTCGAGGACCTCCTCGTCCGGCTGGGGGCGCTGACGGACGCGGAGATCGCCGCGCGCACCGAGGGCGACGCGCCTCCGCTCGTCACGGCGCTCGAGCGTGAACGCCGCGTCGTCCGCCTCGCCGACGGTCGCCTCGTCGCTTCCGAGGACCGCGACCTCTACGAGCGCGACGCGTCGGATCCCACGTCGCGGCGCACCATCGCCCGGCGCGCGATCGCGACGCGCGGGCCGCTCACCGAGGACGACCTCGCGCGGATCGTCGGCGCGCCGGCGCACGACGTCCTCGTCGCGCTCGAGGCCGAGGGCATCGTCGTCGCCGGAGAGTTCACGCGGGGACGCCACGGTATCGAGTGGGTCGACGCGCGCGTCCTCGAGGAGATCCACCGCGCGACGCTCGCGAAGCTGCGACGCGAGATCGAGCCACGCCGTCCCGCGGACTACGCGCGCTTCCTGCTGCGGTGGCACGGGCTGTACGGGCGCGACCGCGACATCCGCGACGTGCTCGACCAGCTGCAGGGTGTCTGGCTCCCGGTCGAGACGTGGGAGCGCGACGTGCTCCCGGCGCGGATCGCCGGCTACACGACGGGTCTTCTCGACGGCGCGTGCTCGTCCGGCGAGTTCGTGTGGCTCGCGCGGCGTTCGAGCGACGTCGCGAAGCCGCGCGTCGCGTTCTTCCGCAGGGACCTGCTGCCGCTCCTCGCGGAACGGCGCGACGACGCGGCCCTCTCCCTCGAGGCGGCACGCGTCCGCGACGTCCTCGCCTCGCGCGGGGCGTCCTTCGTCGTGGATGTCGCGAAGGCCGCGGGCCTATCGCATCGCGAGGCGACGCTCGCCCTGTGGGAGCTCGTCTTCGCGGGCACGGCGACGAACGACGGCTTCGCGCCGCTGCGGCACGTCCCGAAGCCGGGCGACGACGAGCCGCGTCCGCTCACGCGTCGCGACGCGCAGCGGGAGCGGCGCTGGCGGACGACCGAGCACGATCGCTCGTCCGCGGGACGCTGGTCGCTCGTCTGGACGGGAGCCGCGGCGCGGCCGTCGGACGCGGACCGGGCGCAGGCGTGGGCGGACGTCCTGCTGAGACGGCACGCCATCCTCGCGTACGAGCACTTCGCCGGGGAGGACGTTCCCGTGGCGTGGGCCGCGGTGTCCGACGTCCTGCGGCGCATGGAGATGCGCCGCGAGGCGCGGCGCGGCTCCTTCGTCGACGGCTTCCAGACGATGCAGTACGCGCACGCCGCCGCCGTCGAGCGCCTGCGCGAGACCGCCGACGAGCGTCGGATGACCGTCGTCGCCGCGATGGACCCGGCGAACGCGTACGGCGCGGCGCTCCCCTCGCCGCACGAGGGCTTCGCGCGCGTCCCAGGCGCGTACCTGGTGCTCGAGGGCGGGACGCCGGTGATGCGCGTCGAGGCGGGCGGGAAGCGCCTCCTGCCGGTGAACGGGCTCGCCGGTGAACGCCGGGCGGCCGCCCTCTCGACCCTCCCGCATCTCCTCCGCGCTCCCGCACCGTATCGCGGCCGCAGGCTGGAGGTCCTGACGTACGACGACGCACCCGCGACGAAGAGCGCCGCCGCGGACGCGCTGGCGCGCGCCGGTTTCGAGCCGTCGGGCGACGCGTTCGTCCTCTGGCCGAGCCGGCTGCGCGCGGCACCCGAGACCGTCGGCGCCGAGACGAGGGCCCCCGCCTGAGGGCGGGCCGCGCGGACGGCTAGCCGGCAAGGGCTGGCCCGCCGGAAGAGGGGTGACACCATCGGCCCCGTGGTCCCGCCTCGAGCCACCTATCGGCTCCAGCTGCGCCCGGGCTTCGGGTATCGCGAGGCCGCGGCGCTCGTCGACATGCTCGCGCGGCTGGGTGTCAGCCACCTCTACCTGTCGCCCTGCCTGGAGGCGGTGCCGGGGAGCCCGCACGGATACGACGTCATCGACCACTCGCGCGTGCGGGACGATCTCGGCGGCGAGGAGGCGTTCGCGGCGCTCGCCGGCACCGTTCGCTCGCGGGGGATGGGGATCCTCCTCGACATCGTGCCGAACCACATGGCCATCGATCCGGGGAACCGCTGGTGGTGGGACGTCCTCGAGAACGGGCGCTCCAGCCTCTACGCCCTCTCCTTCGACGTCTCATGGGACCCGCCGGAGCGAAAGCTCAAGGATCTCATCCTCGTTCCCATCCTCGCGGATCACTACGGCCGAGAGCTCGAGCGGGGCGCTCTCCGCCTCGAGCGGACCGACCGCATCCTCCTCCGCTACGAGGACCGCGATCTCCCGCTGTCGCCGTCCTCCCTCGACGGGCTCTTCGCCCGCGTCGGCGAGCGCGTGGGGTCGGCCGCCGTCGCCCGCGTCGCGAACGACGCCGCGGCGCTTCCTGAGCTCGATGACGGCGCCGCCGGCGAGCGGGTCGCGCGCCATCGCGCCAAGGAAGACCTCGCCGCGCGCATCGCCGCGCTCTGCGGCGACGATGACATCGCGCCCGTCATCGACCGCGAGCTCGCGCGGATCAACGGCGACCCTGACGAGCTCGACGCTCTCCTGCGTCGGCAGCACTACCGGCTCGCCTTCTGGCGGACCGCCGCGCGCGAGCTCGACTATCGGCGCTTCTTCGACGTCAACGAGCTCGTCGCGCTGCGCGTCGAGGAGCCCGAGGTGTTCGACGCGGTGCACGCTCGCGTGCTGGGCTGGCTCCGGGACGGCACGATCGACGGCGTGCGCGTCGACCACGTCGACGGGCTCCGCGACCCCGGCGAGTACCTCGCGCACCTCCGCACCGCCGCCGGTGACGGCGCTTGGATCCTCGTCGAGAAGATCCTCCATCACGACGAGCGCCTGCGCGCGACGTGGCCCGTCGACGGCACCACGGGATACGAGAGCATCGACCTCCTCACGCGTGTCTTCATCGACCCGCGCGGCGTCGCCCCTCTGACCGAGACCTATCGCGCGTTCACGGGCGAGACGCGCGCGTTCCTCGACATCGCGATCGAGGCGAAGCGCGAGGTCATGCGCGACGGCCTCGCCGCGGACGTCGAGCGCGTCATCGCGCTCCTGGTGTCCGCCTGCGAGAGCCATCGCCGCCAGCGCGACCACACCAGAGACGCTCTCCGCGACGCGGTGCGGGAGGTCGCGGCCGCCTTCGCCGTCTACCGCACGTACGCGAGTGCCGAGAGGGGGAAGGTCGAGGAGGAGGATCGCCGCTGGCTCGACGGCGCGATCGGCACGGTGAGGCGAAGACGTCCGGACATCGACCCCGAGCTGCTGCGCTTCATTCGCGCCCTCGTGCTCCTCGAGCTGCGCGGCGAGGTCGAGAGCGAGTTCGCCATGCGCTTCCAACAGCTGACCGCCCCCGTGATGGCCAAGGGCGTCGAGGACACGGCGTTCTACCGCTATGCGCGCCTCACGGCGCTCAACGAGGTCGGCTCGGATCCCACGCGCACCGATGCCGTCGTCGCCGAGCTCCATCGCGCCGCGCGCGAGCGTCTTCTGCGCTGGCCGCGCTCGCTCGTCGCCGCGTCGACGCACGACACGAAGCGCAGCGCGGACGTGCGCGCGAGGATCGGGCTCCTCGCCGAAGCGCACCGCGAATGGTCCGAGGCCGTCGCGCGCTGGTCGCGGAACAACGAGCGACACCGCACCGCCGGGATGCCGGACCGCGAGATCGAGTATCTCTACTACCAGACGCTCGTCGGAGCGCACCCCCTCTCGGTCGATCGCGCGCTCGGCTACATGGAGAAGGCCGCGCTCGAGACCGGTCGCGCGACGTCATGGACGGCGCGCGACGAACGGTACGAGAGAGCGCTCGCCGCATTCGTGCGCGGGACGCTCGCGGACCCGGTCTTCACCGCCGACCTCGAGGCCTTCGTCGCGCCGCTCATCGTGCCGGGCCGCGTCACCTCGCTCGCCCAGACGCTCCTGCGCCTCACGCTGCCCGGTGTCCCCGACATCTATCAGGGAGACGAGCTTTGGGACCTCAGCCTCGTCGACCCCGACAACCGGCGCCCCGTCGACCAGGAGCTGCGCGCACGGCTCGTCCGCGACCTTGAGGGCATGACGGCACCCGAGATCCTGGCGCGAATGGACGACGGGATTCCGAAGCTGCACGTGATCCGGCGGGCGCTCGCGCTGCGCGCCGAGCGCCCGCACGTCTTCGAGCGCGGCGCGCACGAGCCGCTCGCCGCGGACGGCGACCGTGCGGCGCACCTCATCGCGTACACGCGGGGCGACGAGGTCGCCGTCGTCGTGCCGCGTCTCGTCGTCGCGCTCGGCGGCGACTGGCGCGACACGGCCATCCGGCTCCCGGAGGGCCGCTGGTGCGACCGGCTCACCGGTACGCCGCGCAGCGGCGGGAGCACCCGCGTCGCGGACGTCCTCGATGCGTTCCCCGTCGCGCTGCTCGTACGCGGGTGACGCGTCTTCGTATCTGGGCGCCGCATGCGTCGACGGTCGACGTCATCGTCGGGAACGAGCGCCATCGCCTCGCGCCGAGGATCTACGGGTTCCACGAAGGCGAGGTGCCGCTGGCGGACGGCACGCGCTACGCGCTGTCGCTCGACGGGGCCGATCCCCTCCCCGACCCGCGCTCGCGGTGGCAGCCCGACGGCGTCTACGGTCGATCGGCCCACGTCGCGCACGGGCGCGACGACGAGATCTGGCGCGGACGGGACCTTGCGGCGAGCGTCCTGTACGAGCTCCACGTCGGGGCGTTCTCGCCGGAAGGCACGTTCGACGGCGTCATCGGCAAGCTCGACCACCTCGTCGCGCTCGGCGTCGACGCCATCGAGCTCATGCCGGTCGCGGAGTTCCCCGGTGAGCGCGGCTGGGGCTACGACGGGGTCGATCTGTACGCGGCGCACCACGCGTACGGAGGACCACAGGGCCTCCGGCGCCTCGTGCGCGCCGCGCACGAGCGCGGGCTCGCCGTCGTCCTCGACGTCGTCTACAACCACCTCGGCCCGGACGGCAACTACCTCGAACGCTTCGGCCCCTACTTCACCGACCGCCACCACACCCCGTGGGGACGCGCGATGAACTACGACGGCCCGGACAGCGGACCGGTGCGGCAGTTCGTCGTCGAGAACGCCCTCGGATGGATGCGCGACATCGGCATAGACGGCGTCCGCCTCGACGCGATCCACGCCATCGTGGACCTGTCGGCGACGCACGTGATCGAGGAGCTGACGCGGCGCGTCGATGAGCTCTCACGCGAGCTCGGACGGACGCTCTGGGTCATCGCCGAGAGCGACCTCAATGACCCGAAGGTCGTCCGTCCGCGCGGCGAGCGGGGCTGGGGCTGCGACGCCCAGTGGAGCGACGACCTCCACCACGCGCTCCACACCGTCCTCACCGGCGAGCGCGCCGGCTACTACGGCGACTTCGGGCGCATGGCCGACCTCGCGAAGGCGCTGCGCGACGCGTACGTCTACGACGGGCGGCCGTCCGACTTCCGTCGGCGCGTGCACGGCCGCCCCGCCGGTGACCTCTCCGGACACCGATTCCTCGCGTACTCACAGGACCACGACCAGGTCGGCAACCGCGCGCGCGGCGAGAGGCTCTCGCAGCTCGTCCCGCCCGACCGCCTTCGGATCGCCGCCGCGGTCGTGCTGCTCTCGCCGTACGTTCCGATGCTCTTCATGGGCGAGGAATGGGCCGCGTCGACGCCGTTCCTCTACTTCACGGATCACATCGACGAGCGCCTCGGACACGCCGTCAGCGAGGGCCGGCGGCGCGAGTTCGAGCGGTTCGGATGGCCGCCGACCGACTTCGTCGATCCCCAGTCCCCCGCGTCGTTCGAGCGGTCGCGGCTCGACTGGTCCGAGCTCTCGCGCGAGCCGCATTCTTCGATGCTCGCGTGGTACCGCCGGCTCATCGCGCTGCGGCGAGAGGTCCCCGAGCTCCGCGACGGACGGCGCGATCTCGCGCACGTGGCCTTCGACGAAGAGCAGCGCTGGCTGGCGATGCGGCGCGGACCGGTCACGCTCGCCTTCTCGCTCGACCGCGCGGTCGAGGTGCCGCTCGGCGTGGACGCGGGCGAGCTGGCGCTGACCGGGGGGGACGGTGTTCGGAGATCGAGCGACAGCGTGCGACTTCCGGCCGGAGGCGTCGCCGTCCTGCGCCGCTAGAGTCGCTAGCGATGCGCGGCGTCGCGGTGGGCACGAAAGATCTCGACGAGTACGCGCGGCTCGTGGGCGAAGAGAAGATCAACGAGATCCGTCGTCTGGCCGAGCCCCTCCGCGGTGCGCGCGTCCTCCACGTCAACGCGACGGCCTATGGAGGCGGCGTCGCGGAGATCCTCCACAACCTCGTCCCGCTCATGGCCGACGTCGGTCTCGAGGCGCTGTGGTACGTGCTCGAGGCGGAGGATCCGGCCTTCTTCGACGTCACGAAGCGCATCCACAACGCGCTCCAGGGGATGCCGCTCGACCTGTCCGACCAGATGCGCGACCTCTTCCTCGCGACCGATCGCGCGAACGCCGCGGCGCTGCCCGAGGTGGACTTCGTGATCGCGCACGACCCGCAGGCCGTCGCGCTCCGGCACTTCGCCGACGACGGCGCGTCCTGGGCCTGGCGCTGCCACATCGACCTGACGGACGCGTACACGCCGGTGTGGTCGTTCCTGCGGCCGTACGTCGAGGAGCACTCCGCGGCGATCTTCACGATGCCCCAGTTCGCGCAGCCGGATCTCTCCATCGACCACCTCGTCTTCAGCGCCCCGTCGATCGATCCGTTCACCGAGAAGAACGGGCCGCTCGCGGCGGACGAGGCGAGGGCGATCGTGGCGGCCTTCCGCTTCGACCCGGCCCGCCCGCTCCTCGTTCAGGTCTCGCGGTTCGATCCGTGGAAGGACCCTAGCGGCGTGATCGACGCGTACCGGCGCGTCAAGGCGGAGGTGCCGGACGTCCAGCTCGCGCTCCTCGGGTCGCTCGCGGACGACGACCCCGAGGGCAAAGAGCTCCTCGCGCGGACCATCGCCCACGCCGCGGACGACCGCGACATCCGCTGCCTCACCGACCTCGACGGCGTCCGCGACCGGGAGGTCAACGCGTTCCAGCGCTCGGCGAGCGTCGTCATCCAGAAGTCGCTGCGCGAGGGATTCGGCCTCGTCGTCGCGGAGGCGCTGTGGAAAGGCATCCCCGTCGTCGGCGGCGCGGTCGGCGGGATCCCGCTGCAGGTCGTCGACGGCGAGACGGGCTTCCTGGTACGGACGGTCGACGAGTGCGCGGATCGGTGCCTCCGCCTGCTCCGCGACGTCGACCTCCGTGTGCGCATGGGCGCGGCCGGGCACGAGCGGGTGCGGCAGGAGTTCCTCATCACGCGCGATCTGCGCGACCACCTGCGCCTCTTCGCCGACCTGCGGGCGGCGCGGACGACGGCGCCCACGGCGGGTGCGCGCCCGACTTAGCCCCTCACGGCCGACCGGGGTCCGACCACACCGCTAGGTGCGATACCACTCCGCCGCCGCCCGGTCGACCTCATCCGGCGGCATCCCCTCGACCGAACGTGTCGCCGCCGCGACGTCCCCGGAGGTGGGGACGATCTCGCTCTCGTCCACGGCGGCGCGCACGACGCCCGCCGCGTCCACGATCTCGTCGATCTCGACGACGCGCGCGTGACGGCGCGCGAGGACGCGCCGGAACGTCGCGGCATACAGGTCCGGGTCGTATCCGGACGGAAGCGCGGACGCGATCCCGAGCCGCTGCGCGACGGCGACGAGGTCATGCCAGTGCCAGCTCACGAGGCGAGGCGCGGCGCTCGCGACGTCGCGCGCGCCGACCGGCGCGGACGCGTCCCGCTCCCGCGCCGACTCGATCCGCGCGCGTACGGCCGCCGTCGGGACGGGCACGAGGAAGAGCGTCGCATCCGACGCGAGGAGCGGCTCGACGGCGTCGTCGGCGCGCCGCGCGAGCGACGCGAACCGCTCTCCGACGAGCGGCGTCTCGCCGACGAGCAGCGCGCCGTCCGCGCCAGCCTCGCTCCAGCGGCGGACGGCGTCGCGCGCCCAGCGTCCCGCCGCGACGCGGATCGCGGCGTGCGTGACACCCTCGACCTCGGGGTAGCGGGCGAGGAGCGCCGGCGTGTCGAACGCGAGCCGCGCGACGTCCCACCGCAGCAGCCCCACGGGGCGGCCGCCCTCGCGCACGATCTCGGCGATCCGCCGCACGATCAGGCTCTTGCCCGTGCCGGGGAGGCCGGCGACGAAGAGGCAGCGGCGTCCGCGGGCGGCCTCGCGGAGGATGGGGTCGACGCGCATGGGGGGAACGATCTCGCGCGGGATGGTAGCGTCGGGCAGGTGGCGAGCCTGACCGGCACCGGCGTCCCGACGATCGACGACGTCCGAGAGGCGCGCTCGTTCATAGCCGCCCACCTCCCCCTCCCGACCCCGCTCCTTCGGAGCGAGGGGCTGGCGGCAGCGCTGACCCTCGACGTGCGCCTCAAGCTGGAGTCGCTGCTGCCGACGAGCGCCTTCAAGGTGCGCGGCGGCGTGAACCTCGTGGGCCGCGACCCGACCGCGAGGGCCGGCGTCATGGGGGCGTCGACGGGCAACCACGGCCAATCCCTCGCGTGGGCCGGCCGCCTCTTCAGCGTCCCCGTGACCATCTTCTGCCCCGTCGGATCGAATCCCATCAAGCTCGCCTCGATGCGCGCGCTCGGCGCGACGGTCGTCGAGCACGGAGCCGACTACGACGAGGCCCGGCTCGAGTGCGAGCGCCGCGCCGCGGACGCCGGCGCACGCTACGTGCATTCCGGGAACGAGCCGTACCTCATCGCCGGCGTCGCGACGGCCACCCTCGAGGTGCTCGAGGCGTGGGCCGACGTCGACGCGCTGGTCGTTCCGATCGGCGGCGGGAGCGGCGCGTCCGGGGTCACCGTCGTGGCGAAGGCGCTGGCACCGCGCGTCGAGGTCATCGGCGTGCAGGCCGAGGGCGCGCCGGCCGGGTACCTCTCCTGGCGCGACGGGCAGCTCAGGACGACCGATGCCGCGCGGACCTTCGCCGACGGCCTCGCGACGCGCAGCGCCTTCGCGCTCCCGCAGCGCATCTTGCGCGAGCTTCTCGACGACTTCGTGCTCGTGAGCGACGACGAGCTGCGCCGCGCGATGCGCGCGCTCCTCCTCGACGCCCACGTCGTGGCCGAAGGCGCGGGGGCCGCGGCGACGGCCGGGGCGTGGAAGCTGCGCGACCGTCTGCGCGGGAAGCGCGTCGCGCTCTGGGTGAGCGGCGCGAACGCCACGGGTCCCTCGCTCGCGGACGCGCTCGCCGCCGGCGGCCTTACCGGCTAGCGAGCCACTCGCGCATCTCCGCCCCGCTCAAGGGCTTGCTCACGACGTAGCCCTGCACCGCCGAGCAGCCCGTCGCCGCGAGGAGGTCGTAGGTGCGAGCGTCCTCGACGCCCTCCGCGACGGTACGGAGGCCGA
>JAJYLV010000104.1 GCA_021787445.1 Chloroflexota bacterium
GGGAGCGGATACGGATCGCGGCGGAGCTGCTCGTGGACCGCGTCGAAGTGCGTGCGGTAGACGTGAGCGTCGGCGAGGATGTGCGTGAGCTCGTGCGGGACGAGCCCGCTCATCCGCGCGAGCAGGTGGAGCAGGAGCGCGTACTCGGCCATGTTGAAAGGCACGCCGAGGAACATGTCGCAGGACCTCTGGTACAGCAGCAGCGACAGCTTCCCGTCGCCGACGAACGCCTGGAAGAACGCGTGGCACGCGGGAAGCGACGTCTCGTCGAGCTCGCCGGGGTTCCATGCGGTCACCAGGTGGCGCCGCGACGAGGGGTCGGCGCGCAGCCGCTCGACGAGGTCGGCGATCTGATCGACCGTGCGCCCGTCGGGAGCGCGCCAGGTCCGCCACTGCTGTCCGTAGTTGCGGCCCGCGTCGCCCTCGAACCGCGCACGCGGCAGCCACGCCGGGGCATACGCGTTGCCATCCCAGATGTGCACACCGAGAGCGTGCAGCTCCCTTGTGTCCGAGCTCGCGCCGAGGAACCACAGGAGCTCCGTGAGGACGGCTCGGAAGGCGAGGCGCTTGGTCGTCACCGCGGGGAAGCCGTCGCTCATCCGGAAGCGCATGACCTCGCCGAAGACCGCGCGCGTGCCGGTACCCGTCCGGTCGGGTCGATCGACGCCCGTATCCATGATCTCGCGCAGGACGTCGAGGTACTGCCGCACCGCCCGGACTGTAGACGGCCGTGACGCTCCGGGCGGTACGCTCTGCACCCGTTGCCGACGGATCGCGCCGCCTTCGTGTGGGATCGCCGACTCACGCAGCACGTCTATCGCCCCGACCATCCGCTGAAGCCGCTGCGCCTCGTCGGCGTGCACGAGACGCTCACCGACCTGGGGGCCTTCGACCGCCCGAACGCGGTCGTGCTCCCGCCGCGCGAGGCGACGCGGGACGAGCTCGAGCGCATCCACGCGCCGGACTACGTCGAGGCGGTCATGCGGGCATCCGTCGAGCCCGAGCTCGACTACGGCGCGTGGGGCATGACGCCCTGGGGCGACACGCCGCCGTTCGCGGGCATGCACGAAGCGTCACTCCTCACGACGGGAGCCTCGCTCGTGGCCATGGAGCAGGTCACGCGCGGCGCGGCGCGCGTCGCCGTGAACTACGCCGGCGGCCTGCACCACGCGATGCGCGCGCGCGCCTCCGGCTTCTGCATCTACAACGACCCCGCGATCGTCTGCGGCACGCTCGCGGACCGCGGGATGAAGGTCGCGTACGTCGACATCGACGCGCACCACGGCGACGGCGTGCAGGCCGCCTTCTACGACACGGACCGCGTCCTCACGATCTCGCTCCACGAGACCGGCCGGACGCTCTTCCCCGGGACGGGCTTCGCCGACGAGCGAGGCACCGGTGTCGGGAAGGGCTACAGCGTCAACGTCGCTCTGCCGCCGTTCACCGACGACCCGGCGTGGACGCGGGCGTTCGACGCGGTCGCTCCGCCGCTCGTCACCCGCTACCGGCCGGACATCCTCGTCACTCAGCAGGGCATCGACCCGCACTTCCTCGATCCGCTCACGCACCTTCTGCTCTCGACGCACGCCCGCGAGCACGCCGTCCGCTCGTTCGCGGCCATGCGCCTGCCGTGGATCGCGATGGGCGGCGGCGGCTACGACCTCGACGCCGTCCGGCGAACGTGGTCGCTCGAGTACCTCGTCATGCTCGGCGCCCCGGTCGACGCGTCGCTCCACGACGTGGATCCCCCCATCGCCGAGGGCGAGCGCCGCCGGGCGGTCGACGCCGGGGTCGACGCGGCGATCCGCGACGCGCTCGCTGCCGCCTTCACGTGACGCTGGTCCTGGAGCTCGTCCGCTCGCCGCGCCGGGGCGCGGCGCTCGTCCTGGAGCGCGGCCGCCTGCTCGGCGCGGCGATGGCCGTGGCCGTCGCGACCGCTATCGCCGCCGCCAGCGTGGGCCGCTTCGCCTCCGCCGTGAGCGTCCAGGACGTCATGTTCGGCCCGCACCGGAGCGCGCTCGTCGGCCTGCTCCTCTCGCTCCTCGGGCGCGACCTCACGATCGTCGTGCTCCACCTCCTCGAGCAGTCATGGGCGGCGCTGCTCATCGTCAGCGCGCTCGGGCCGATGTGGATCTGGCTCCTCGGCGCGAGCGCGATCCACGCCGCGGCGCGCATCGGCGGCGCGGGCCGGCCCTTCTACCCCATGCTCGTGCTCATCGGCGTCGCCACCGCCGTCACGCGCTCGGTGTCCGACGCCATCGGCCTCGCCGCGGGCGTGCATGGCGCGGGCCCTGCCGTCGCGCAGCTCGCGGGCCTCCTCGGCCTCGGCTGGCTCGGCCTCATCGCGCTGCGGGGGATCCAGCGCCACTACCAGGTCGGCGAGACGAGGGCCTTCACCATCCTCGCGCTCGCTCTCGTGCTCTTCTACCTCGTGCCGCTCCTGCTGATCGCGGCGGCCGTCGTCGCCATCGTCGTGGCCGCGGTGGTACTGAAGTACGTGCCGGGGTACTGACGCCGCTTCACGCATGCTCGCTGCCCCGTCTGGGTAGCGGTCGATAGGGCCGCGGATCGGTATCGGTATGGGAAGTTCTCCACGCCGGGGCATCGCCCCTGCGTGCGGTGGACGTTGTAGTGGACGCTGTGACGGGGCGGGGTCTCGTGCTCACCGACCTTGCCGCTCTGCGTGAGATCCTCCTTCGCAGGGACCCCGACCTGGTGCCCGCGCTCGAGCGCGTGGATGACGCTCCCCTCGCGGCGGCGGAGCGTGAGCGGATGCGCCGCGCCGTCGTCGACGAGCTCTGCGAGGCGCCCGACGCGAGCGGACGTCGCGCGCTCCACCTGTCGGAGCTGCTGCGGCGCCTCGGCGACGCCTGAGGCCTAGCGCGCGGGCGCGGCCTCCCGCCGATAGGCCTCGACGAGGGCGGACAGCGTGCTCGGATCCGCCATCGCGCCCTCGCTGACGGCGCCGCTCGGCGCCTGGCCCGCGAGGATGCGCTTCACCGGCACTTCGAGCTTCTTGCCGTTCAGGGTCTTGGGGATCGCCGCGACGGCGACCACGCGGTCCGGCACGTGGCGCGGCGAGAGCTCGCGGCGTATCGCTCCGGCGATCCGGGTCTTCAGCGCCTCGTCGAGCCCCGCGCCGGGAGCGAGCACGACGAACAGGACGAGCTCGCTGCGCTCGCCGGCCTCGACGACGAGGCTGTCGGCGATCTCGGGCAGCTCCTCGACGACGCGGTAGAACTCGGCCGTCCCCATCCGCACGCCGGCGCGCTTCAGCGTCGCGTCGCTGCGGCCGTAGATGACGCACGAACCCTCCGGGGTGAAGCGGATCCAGTCGCCGTGACGCCACACGCCGGGGAACGTCTCGAAGTAGCTTGCCTGGTAGCGGGAGCCGTCCGGATCTTTCCACAGCGTCACCGGCATCGACGGCATCGGTCGCGTGATGACGAGCTCGCCGACCTCGTCGACGACGGGCTTCCCTTCGGGGGAGAACGACTCGACCTTCGCGCCGAGCGCGGCGCACTGCAGCTCGCCCGCCCGGACCGGGAGGAGCGGGCACGACTGCACGAACGCCGTGCACAGGTCCGTGCCGCCCGAGACGCTGCCGACGAGGATGGGGCGCCCGAGCATGTCGACGACCCACCGGAAGCCCTCGGGCGCCAGGGGCGCGCCGGTCGAGCCGACACCGCGCAGCGCCGACAGGTCGAGCGACGCGGCCGGCGCGATGCCCGCCTTCATGCACGAGTGGATGTACGGGGCCGACGTCCCGAAGTACGTCATGCGGGTATCGGCGGCGAAGCGCCACAGCGTGTTCAGGTCGGGGTAGCCGGGGTTCCCGTCGAAGAGGAGGGCCGTCCCGCCGAGCGACAGGCTCCCCAGGAGGTAGTTCCACATCATCCAGCCGGTCGTCGTGAACCAGAAGAACCGGTCGGCGTCGCCGAGGTCGTTGTGCAGCGCGAGCGACTTCAGGTGCTCGAGGAGGATCCCGCCGTGGCCGTGCACGAGGCCCTTGGGGAGTCCGGTCGTGCCCGAGGTGTAGAGGACCCACAGCGGGTGCTCGAATGGCACCTGCTCGAAGGCGAGCGGCGCGGTCTCGCGCACCAGGTCGGACCACGTCGTCCGCCCGGCCGGCGCGGACGCCCGGAGGTAGGGGAGCACGACCGTCGCGCGGAGGGAGGGGAGGGCGCGCTCGATCTCGCCGAGAGCGCCGTCGCGCTCGAAGTCTTTCCCGCCGTAGCGGTAGCCGTCGACACCGATGAGCACGACCGGGTCGAGCTGGGCGAACCGGTCGATGACCGCGCGCGTGCCGAAGTCGGGCGAGCACGAGGCCCACGTCGCTCCGATGCTCGCTGCCGCGAGGAACACGACGACCGTCTCCGGGATGTTCGGCAGGTACGCGACGACGCGGTCGCCGCGCCGGACGCCGAGGCGGAGGAGGCCCGCGCGCGCGGCCGCGACCTGCTCCGCGAGCTCTCGGTACGTGAGCGTCGTCGTGGTCTCGAGGCCCCTCGTCTCGGATCGCGCGACGAGGGCGGGGTGGTCGTCGCGGCGCGCGAGCGCGTGCTCGGCGTAGGACAGGCGCGCCCCGGGGAACCACTGCGCTCCGGGCATCACGTCCTTCGCGAGGACCTCGGTGTAGGGCGCGCTCGCGCGCACGCCGAAGAAGTCCCAGATCGAGGCCCAGAAGGCGTCGAGATCGTCGACAGACCAGCGCCAGAGATCCGCGTAGCCGTGGAAGCTGAGCCCGCGCTCGCGCGCGAGCCAACGCATGTACCGCGTGACGTGCGCGCGCTCTATCGACTCCGGCGTGGGCTCCCAGATCCTGTCCAAGCCGGCCTATCTTCGCTCGCGGCAAAGCCGCTCGCTCAGCCGCGTGCTCGCCCTCGCGCTCCGGGCCCCGCTTCGCTTCCAGGGGCCCCCGGCCCTGGGTCTGCGCGCGCGGGGACGGATCGCTCTAAGCGACGGGCCTGCCGGCGATGGCGCGCACGAGGGCGACGACGAGCCAGCCTATGAGGAACAGGAACAGGATCGCGAGCAGTGCCGCGATGTCGACGACGACGCCCGTGTGCGGCTCGGGGAAGATCCCCTGGAACGGCCGGACGAGCGGGTCGGTGAAGGCGTAGAGCCAGGCGACGAGCGGCTGCGCGGCGTTCGCGCCGGTGAGCTTGAAGGTGAAACGGAAGAGGAGCAGCACCTCGAGCACGGTGAAGACGATCATGACGACGCGCGTCACCGCGGTGACGACGTCGTTCGCCACGTTCGCTCCGCCGACGTTGACGTTCGTGCTCGCGGGCGGCGTCACGCCCGGCTCGTGATAGGGCTCGATGCGCTCCGTGTGCCCCGTATCGACGTGGTCGTCACGATGTAGTGCCATGCCCCTGAAGGCGGGCAGGTCGCGTGCCAAGCGGATAGGCTCCAGCCGAGTGAGCGATGGCACATTCCCTTTCGCCATCCGACAGCGCGTGCGCTTCGCCGAGACGGACATGCAGGGCGTCGTCTACTACGCGAACTACCTCGTGTACGCGGAGGTCGGACGGTCGGCGTTGCTACGGCACCTCGGGATCCGGCGCGACGCGCTGCAGAAGAGCGGCCTCGACTTCGCGATCGGCGAGGCCTCCGTCCGGTACCACGCACCGCTGCGCTACGACGACGAGTTCGACGTTCGCGTCCGTGTCGCCGAGGTGCGCGGCGCCTCGTGGACGCTCCACTACGCGGTCGATCGCGCCGACGGACTGCGCTGTGCGGACATGACGACGATCCAGGTGGTCTTCGACCCTCGGCTGTCGAAGGCCGTGCGCATCCCGGACGACGTCCGGGCGGCGCTGCAAGGAGGTGCGCGGTGACGGGCACGGCGGAGGACGCGACGGGCGTGGGGAGCTCCCTCGACCTCCCCGAGGAGCTCGTGCTCCTGCAGCGGACGGTCCGGCAGTTCGTCGAGGAGCGTTTGCGGCCGCACGAGATGGAGATCGAGGCGCGCGAGGAGATACCGCGCGCTCTCATCGACGAGATGGCGCGGGTCGGCCTGTTCGGCGTCGGCTTTCCCGAGGCCTACGGCGGGCAGGGCTTCGGCAAGCTCGCCTACACGATCGTGGTCGAGCAGCTCGCGCGCGCGAACGCCGCGATCTGGAACGTCGTCGGGGGCTCGGTCGGCCTGTGCGCGACGGCGATCTCCATCGGCGGGGACGACGCGCAGAAGAAGCGCTTCCTGCCGGACCTCCTCTCCGCCCGGACGATCGGGGCGTACGCGCTCTCGGAGCCCGGCGCGGGCAGCGATGCGGGATCGCTGCGCACGCGGGCGCGGCGCGAAGGCGACACGTACGTCGTCGACGGGAGCAAGACGTTCATCACGAACGCTCCTATCGCGGACCTCTTCGTCGTCTTCGCCACTCTCGACCCGACGGCGGGATCGAGGGGCATCACGGCGTTCGTCGTCGACCGCGGAACGCCGGGGCTCGAGATCGGTCCGAACGATCCGAAGATGGGCCTGCACGGGTCGACCGTCGCGCAGCTGCACTTCGGCGAGATGCGCGTCGCGGCCGATCGCCGCCTCGGCGCGGAGGGGCGCGGCTTCCCCATCGCGCTGGCGACCCTCGACCACGGCCGCATGGGCCTCGCCGCGAGCTCCGTCGGGGCCGCGCAGCGGCTCCTCGAGGCGTCCGTCGCGCAGGCCAAGGCGCGCGTCCAGTTCGGTCGGCCCATCGCGTCGAACGAAGCGATCCAGTGGATGCTCGCCGACGCGGCGACGCAGATCCACGCGTCGCGTCTCATGGTCTACGACGCGGCGATCCGGCTCGACCGCGGCGAGCGCGTGACGCACCTCGCGGCGATGGCGAAGCTGTTCGCGACCGAGACGCTCGGGCGCGTCGCCGACGCCGCCCTGCAGATCCACGGCGGCATGGGCTACATGAAGGAGCTGTGGATCGAGCGCGCCTACCGCGATGCTCGGATCG
>JAJYLV010000105.1 GCA_021787445.1 Chloroflexota bacterium
AGCACCGCGAGCGTGACGACGACGAAGACGCGGTCCTCCTCCGCGATGAACAGGAGCACCGAGGCCGCGACGCGCAGCACCGGCGTCGCGATGAGCACCATCGTCCCGAGCTCGACGATCGCGAACGAGCGCAGCTCGGCGACGCCGCGCAGGATGCCGCCGAAGGTATGGGGGTACGTCGCGCGCGCGTCGGGTCCGATGAGGGCGGCGACCGTCGTCACGCTGCCGTAGCCGCTCTCGCCCGTCACGAGGAACAGCGCGACCCCGAACAGGAGCAGCGCCGCGCTGACGCCGACGCCCGCGAGCAGGAGCGACGCGATGAGCGGCTCGAAGGAGCGATCGAGGTAGCGCTGCATGCGCACGATCACGTGCGCACCCCGAAGCCGCGGAGGATCATCTCGATCGAGATGAGGATGAGGATGGGGACGAACAGCTGCCGCAGCGTCTTGTTGCGCATGCGGACGAGGAGCCGCGTCCCGACCGCGGCGCCGCTGAGGACGCCGAGCGCGACGGGTGCGGCGATGACCGGCAGGACGTCGCCCCGCCCGAAGTAGATCCCCGCGCTCGCCGCGGCGGTGACGCCGATCATGAAGTTGCTCGTCGTCGTCGACACCTTCATGGGGAGCCGCATCCCGACGTCCATGGCCAGCACCTTGAAGACGCCGCTGCCGATGCCGAGGAGGCCGGAGATGACGCCGGCGATCCACATCATCCCGAGGCCGACGGGCACGCGGGTGACCTGGTAGGGGACGGAGCCCAGCATGCGGTCGGGATAGGTCCCGGACAGGCGCAGCCGCGCGGCCCAGACGTCGTTCCGCACGCCGATAGGCAGCTCCTCGCCGATCTGGCGGATGAGGGGGAGGGCGGAGAGCGCGAGGACGATGCCGAAGATGAGGAAGAGCGTCCGCGCGTTCACGTAGGCCGCGACGAGAGCTCCCGTGATCGCGCCCGTCGTCGTGGCCAGCTCGAGGAACATCCCGATCCGCAGGTTGGTGATGCGGTCGCGGATGTACGCCGCCGCGGCGCCGCTGGACGTCGCGATGACGGACACGATGCTCGCGCCCACGGCGTAGTGGATGTCGAGGCCGAAGCCGACGGTGAGCAGGGGAACGAGGAAGACGCCGCCGCCCAGCCCCGCGAGGGAGCCGACGACGCCCGCGCCGAATGAGGTGGCGAAGATCACCAGGAGGAAGGAGACGATGCGTCCGATCTTACGGTGGCGGACGTGAGCGCGCTCGACGGCCTCTGCGGGTACGCTTTCGCGGGATGAGCGTCCTCGCGCTGCACTCGCGCTTCGCTTTCGCGGTCCTCTACTACCTGGTCGCTCTGGGGATCTGGGGCGTCGTGCTCGGCATCCGCCGCCAGGGCCCTAGCCCCTCCTTCCGTGGCGCGATCGTCATCGTCGAGATCGCCATCCTGGCCCAGGGCCTCCTCGGGGGTCTGACGTGGCTCAGCGGCCAGGGTCCGCCGCGCGACCTGTTGCACATCCTCTACGGGTTCGCGCTCCTCCTCGCGCTGCCGTTCGCCTCGACGATGGTCCGCGACAGCTCCCCGCGGCGCGCCGCGCTCACGCTCGGCCTCGTCGCCTTCTTCGCCGCCGGCCTCGCCATACGGGGCATCACCACCGGCTCGGTCTGATGGCCTTCGAGCCGCCGCGGCTCGTCGACGATCGTCCGGACACGTCGCCCGCGGCGCTCCGCGCTCTCGCGCCCGGCTTCGTGTACGGCAACGTCGCCGGCAGCGGCCCCACGTTCCCCGTCGCGCAGCGCGCCGCCGAGCGCGCGCGCACGTGGCTGAGCGAGGTCGGGATGTTCTCGCACGTCGGCTACGACGCGTACAACGCGTGGCTCGCGGAGGCGCGTGCCGACCTCGCCGCGTTCCTCGGCGACGCGGGCGGCGCGTCGCGCATCGCGCTCATGACCTCGGCGACCGAGGGGCTCAACACCCTCGCGCTCGGGCTCCGCCTCCCGCCGGGCTCGCTCATCGTCACGACCGCGGAGGAGCACGGGTCGGCGCTCATGCCGCTGCACCGCCGCCGGGAGCGCGGCGACCGCCTCCGCATCGTGCGCCACGAGAGCGACGCGCAGCTCCTCGAGGACCTCGCACGCGCGTTCTCCGACGGCGCCCGCGCGCTCGTCATCTCGCTCGTGTCGTGCAAGAGCGGGAACGCGCTGCCGGTCCGCGAGGCGTGTGCGCTCGCGCGGGCCGCGGGCGCCGTGAGCGTCGTCGACGCGGCGCAGGCGCTCGGGCAGGTCCCCGTCGACGTCCGCGCGCTCGGCGCCGACGCGGTGGTGACCCTCGGTCACAAGTGGGTGCACGGGCCGCTCGCCACGGGCGCCCTGTGGGTACGCGACGTGGAGCTGTTCTCGAGCGAGAGGCTGGGGTGGCGGTCTCAGAGCGCCTTCGACGTCGACACCGGCTACACCCTGCAGCCCGACGCCACGCGCTTCGAGACCGGCACCATCGACGCCGCGGCGTTCGTCGGGCTGCGCCAGGCCATCGCCGTCCACCGCGCGCTCGGCGATGTCGTCCCCCGGCGGATCGCCGCGCTGCGCGCGCGGCTCCTCGAGCGCGCCGCCCCTCTCGGAGTGCCTCTGCGCTCGCGTCGCGCGGAACCGACCGGGATCGTCGTCCTCCTGCCGGCGGGTGGTGACGCGGCCGGTATCGTGACGCGCATGTGGAGCGAGGACCGCGTCGTCGTGAAGCACCTGGCCGAGAAGGGCGTCGTGCCGGACGGCATCCGCATCTCCTTCTGGGCGCTGCACACCGAGGATGACATCGACCGCGTCGTCGGCTCGCTCGCCGCCCGCCTGGCGGCCCAGGCATGAGGCCGCTCGACGGCCAGATCGCCATCGTCACCGGCGGCTCCCGCGGCCTCGGACGCGCCGCCGCCGAGATCCTCGCCGGGGCCGGCGCGAGCGTGGTCGTCGCGTCGCGGAATGCTCCCCAGCTCGACGAGGTCGTGCGCGACATCCGCCGCGCCGGCGGCAAGGCGCTCGCGTACGCCGCTGACGTCGCGGACGAGCGGCAGGTGCAGGAGCTCGTCCTCAGCACGGAGCGCTGGGTCGGCGCGGCGACGATCCTCATCAACAACGCCGGCGTGCTCGATCCGATGGCGCCGCTCGCGCGCACCGATCCGACGATGTGGCTGCGCCACATCGCGGTCAACGTCGGCGGCGTGTACCTCGCGTCGCGCGCCGTCCTCCCCGGGATGCTCGAGCGGGGCTACGGCCGCATCGTGAACGTCTCGTCGGGCGCGGCGCGCCGCGCGAGCGCGGGGTGGACGGCGTACTGCGCGAGCAAGGCCGCCGTCGATCAGCTGACGCGTGCGCTCGCGCTCGAGATCGCGGACACGGGCGTGACGGTGTGCGCGTTCGAGCCGGGGCTCATGGACACGGCCATGCAGGAGCGCATCCGCCGCTCGGCCGCGGAGGACTTCCCGCGCGTCGAGGAGTTCCGCGAGCTCGAGCGCCAGGAGAAGCTGCGCGACCCGCACGAGCCGGCGCGCGTGCTCGCGTACCTCGCGTCGCCCCAAGCGGAGCGCAACGGCCAGATCGTCGAGATGACGGACGAAGCGCTCCGCGCGGAGGCGGAGCGCTTCGTCGCCGCCGAGGCCGCCGCTAGCCCTTGACCGGGCGGAACGCCCTCCGCTTCGCCATCGCGCCACGCAGCATCTTCTCGGTCCCCGCCGGATCGGTCCGAAGCCGCTTCTCGATCTCCGCCTCGGAGCGTCCGATGAGCCCGCACGTCGGGCAGTCGCCCGTCCCGTTGAGGCGCGCGTGGCAGCTGCCGCAGTGCACCTCGAAAGCGCCGTGCGGCACGAAGAGGCCGAGGCTCTTCGCCTCCGCGAGCGCCGCCTCCGCCGCCATCGGTCCTCCTATCCGCTCGCGAGGACGACGGACTTCTTGTCCGTGTACCCCTCGAGCGCCTCGATGCCGTGCTCCTTGCCGTACCCGGACTGCTTCACGCCGCCGAACGGGAGCTGGTCGTACGCGACCTGGATGTCGTTGACCCAGGTGTAGCCCGCGTCGAGCTGCTCGGCGGCGCGGCGCGCCTTGGCCATGTCCTTCGTGAAGATCGACGAGCCGAGGCCGTACACGGTCGCGTTCGCCTTCGCGATCGCCTCGTCGAGGTCCGTGACGATGAAGATCGGGACGGCCGGGCCGAAGACCTCCTCGGTCGCCATGCGCGAGTCCTCGGGGACGTCGCTGAGGACGGTCGCCGGGTAGTACCAGCCCTTCGCGTACTCGGGCGCTGCCGGCCGCTCGCCCCCGGCGAGCACCTTGGCGCCGCGCTTGACGGCATCGGCGACCTGTGCCTCGACCTCGTTGCGCTGCGTCTCGGTGTGGAGCGGGCCCATCTTCGTGTCGGCCGCGAACTGGTCACCGATCTTCCACTCCTTGGACGCGCGATCGGTGAATTTCGCCATGAACTCCTGCGCCACCTTCTCGAAGACGAAGATGCGCTTGACGGCGAGGCAGGCTTGGCCGGCGTTGAAGAAGCGGCCGATCGCCGCAGCCGCCGTCGCGCGGCGGATGTCGGCGTCGTCGCAGACGATCATGGGGTCGCTGCCGCCGAGCTCGAGCGTGACGCGCGTGACGTTCTTCGACGCGAGCTGCATGATCCGCTTGCCCGTCTCGGTCTGCCCGGTGAAGGCGATCTTGTTGACGCGCGGGTGGCTGACGAGGACGTCGCCGATCTCGCCGCCCGAGCCGTGCACCGTGTTGATGACCCCCGCCGGGAATCCCGCTGATGCGATGGCCTCGATCGCGCGCTGCGTCGCGAGGGGCGTCGTCGACGCCGGCTTCAGGACGATCGTGCAGCCGGCCGCGAGCGCGGGGCAGAGCTTGTTGGCCATGAGCGTGAGCGGGAAGTTCCAAGGGGTGATGGCGACGACGACGCCGACGGGCCGGCGGATCGTGATGCCGAACTTCGCGGGGTCGTCGAGCGGGATGTAGTCGCCGCGGAGCTTGTCGGCGAGGCCCGCGAAGTACTCCAGGTTCTCCGCGACGCGCTCGGCCTCGATCTTCGCGTGGGCGAGGGGTTTGCCCTGCTCGAGGGCGAGCAGCTTCGCGACCTCGTCGACGACCTCGTGCATCTTGAGGGCCGCCTGGTGCATGAGCTGCGCGCGCTTGGTCCCGGGCATCGCCGCCCACGCCGGCAGGGCCTTCGCCGCCGCGGCGAGCGCCGCATCGACGTCGGATGCCGTTCCGCGCGGGATGTCGCCCACGCTCTCGCCGTTCGCCGGGTTCCGGACGGGGATCGTCTTCCCGCCCTGGGCCCCCACGAGCTGTCCGCCGATCAACATCTGCGCCATTCAGACCACCTCATTCGTTCCATCCTCTGTTCTCTCCGCTCGGACCTGCACGTCTTGCGCTCGCCGGGGCGATGCGCCCGCTGGCGGGCTCGGCGTCCCGCTCCTGGCCCGCTCCCCCCGGCCCGTTGCTTGTGCTTCGTGCCCTTGGTCTGGCCGGGTCCGGTCGCAGGCCCGCTCGCGAGATCGCCTTCGCCCGCCGCGACATCGCCCCGCCCAGCGCACGGGGGACATCGCTCCGACGACGCGCGTCCGTCGCCCCGCCGAGCGCCAGGCGCATCGACGCGGCGACGTCGCCGCGCCTCCGCGCGGAACGTACATATATGGTCATACCATTCGACGGAGTTTGCAGGGGAGGATGTTGCAGTGGCGGTAGTGCGCTTCGAGAAGCAGGGCGCGGTGGGACACATCATCTTGGACCGCCCGCCGGCCAACTCCTACGACCGCGGCTTCATGACGGACCTCGGCGCGGCGATCGACGAGGCGCGCTTCGACATGGGCGTGAGGGCGATCGTCGTCCGGAGCAGCTCGGAGCGCTTCTTCTGCGCCGGCGCGGACGTGAAGTGGTTCACGACCGCCGACCCGCAGGAGCAGTTCATGTTCGTCATCCACGCGAACGAGGTGATCGCGAAGTTCGAGCGCACGCCGAAGGTCGTCGTCGCGGCCATCAACGGCCACTGCCTCGGGGGCGGGCTCGAGATCGCGCTCTGCTGCGATGTCCGCATCGCGGCCGAGGGCTCGTACGGGATCGGCCTTCCGGAGGTGACGCTCGGGCTGCTCCCGGGAACGGGCGGCACGCAGCGGCTGCCGCGGCTCATCGGGCGGCAGAAGGCGCTCGAGCTCATGCTCAGCGGCACGACGGTCCAGCCCGTGGAGGCGAAGACGATCGGCATCGTCGACGAGGTCGTTCCCGCGGCGGAGCTGGTCGCGAAGGCCCAGGAGCGCGCCGCGGCGTACACGACCGGACCGAGCCTCGCCGTCGGGCAGATCAAGCTCGCGGCCGTGCTCGGGCAGGGCATGCCGTTCGCGGACGGCCTCATCCTCGAGCACGCGACGATGGGTCGCCTCTTCGCGTCGGAGGACGCGAAGGAGGGCGTCCTCGCTTTCAGCGAGAAGCGCAAGCCCGCGTACAAGGGGAAGTAGCGGCCGGGGCGCCGGCCGGCACGGGGAGGCCCGCGTGAGCAAGGTCGTCTCGATGGCCGAGGCGGTGCGGCGGCACGTCCCGGACGGCGCGAGCGTCGCCCTCGGCCTCGCGCTCGAGCCGGCGATCCCCTTCGCGCTGGTGCACGAGCTCGTCCGCGCGAAGAGGAGGGACCTCCGCCTCATCGGGCCCATCAGCGACATGGCCTTCGACATCCTCATCGGCGCGGGCTGCGTCGCCGAGATCGACGCGGCCTGGGTGGGCAACGTCTCGGCCGGTCTCGCGCACAGCTACCGGCGCGCGATGGAGAAGGGGACCCCGCGGCGGATCGTCGTGCGCGACCACAGCAACTTCTCCATCGGCCTCGCGCTGCTCGCGGGCGCGCTCGGCTCGCCGTACATACCGATGCGCTCGCTCCTGGGCACCGACCTCGTGCGGTCGAACGGGACGTTCCGCGAGGCGCC
>JAJYLV010000001.1 GCA_021787445.1 Chloroflexota bacterium
TGTCAATGGCCAAGTGGAAGTCCCCACTTGTGGCCAAGTAGAAGTCCCCACCCGCGGCCATCGATGACGCTTCGATCGGCGCGCCGGAGCCGAGCGTCCTCACCCTCGGGTGCGCGATCGCGAGGCTGTGCGGGCTTCCTAGCGCGCCGCCTTCGTCGACTTCGGCGCCGTAGCGGCCTCGATGGCCCTCGCGCGCGGCGCGGCGCGCGATCGCGCCTCCTTCATGCGGAAGCTCTCGCCGCTGGTGACGACCACGGTGGCGTGGTGGAGGACGCGGTCCAGGAGCGAGGCGGTGGTGACCGTCTCGGGGAAGAAGCGACCCCACTCTTCGAACGGCCAGTGGCTGGCGATGGCCAGGCTCCGCCGCTCGTAGGCCGCGGCGACGACGCGGAAGAAGAGCTGGCCACCGGTCAGGTCCAGCGGTGCGAATCCCAGCTCGTCGACGACGATGAGGTCGCTGCGCACCAGGGCGTCGAGGATCTTGCCGACGCTGTTGTCGGCGAGACCGCGGTAGAGGGCCTCGACGAGGTCGATGGCGCTGAAGTAGCGGACGCGCAGCCCCGCTGCGACCGCGGCGTGGCCGAGGGCGACCAAGAGGTGGCTCTTGCCCGTCCCGGCGGGCCCGACCAGGACGAGGTTCTCTTTCGCCCGGATCCACTCCAGCGACGCGAGGTACTCGTACGTCGCCTGCGGCACGGCGGACTCGGCGACCTTGAACTCCTCGAGGCTCTTGCGCACCGGGAAGGCCGCCGCGCGCAGCCGCGCGGCGAGGTTGGCCTCGTCGCGCGCGGCGATCTCCGCCTCGACGAGCGTGCGCAGCAGCTCCTCGGGCGCCCAGCGCTGGACCTTGGCGGTCTGCAGGACCTCAGGCGCCATGCGCCGGACGGCGCGCAGCTTGAGACGCTTGAGACCGCGCTCGAGGTCGGGAGCGAGCTCCGCCGGAGCGGCGCTCATGAGATCGCGTACGCCGAGAGCGGCCGCACCGGCACCGCGGGCAGCGCGAGCGCGAGCGGCGCGCCGGGCACGACGAGGGTGATCACGCCCTCGCCGGCGTCGAGGATCGACCGCACGTCGGCGGCGCGGAAGCGCCGGAAGGCGGTCGCGCGTTCGATGGCGGCGATCAGGCGCTCGCGGCCGAAGGCCGCCTCGAGCGTGCTGATCTCACCGAGCTCGCTGGCCAGGCGTGCCGTCCCCGCGGCCGCGGCGGCGCGCAGGAACCCTTCGGCCGCGGGCCCGAGCGCCACGAATGCCCGCTCCGACGTGGTGCGTGCTCGCACCGCGCGGCTCGGCCGCGAGCGCGCGCCGCCGTAATGGGCGTCCAGGATGGACGCCTCGCCGGGCGCGACCGCGAGGTGCCGCGCGACCTCGGCGCCCGCGTACGTGACGACGATCTCGCCGTCGACCGCGGCGACCTCGACCTTCTTGCCGACCAGCGCATGCGGGACCGAATAGCGTGCCGATCCGAAGCGGATCGTCGAAAGACGATCGACCGTGCGCAGCTCGCCCGTGCGTACCGGCGGCCGCAGTGAGGGCAGCGGCCGCAGCGCCGATCGCTCGGCGATGAGCCGCACCGCGGGGACGGCTGCCGTCTCGCTGTGCACGCAACCGTTCACCTCGGCGCACCACGCGACCGCCGACGCGTTGCGCTCTGCCAGCGAGGCCGCCGCATCGCCGGGGATGACAAGGTCGCGCTTCGCGTATCCGACCAGGTTCTCCACCACACCTTTCGATTCGGGGTCGTGGGCCTCACAGAAGTCCGGCCGGAAGCCGAAGTGCGAAGCGAAGCGCACGTACTCCGGGTGCGGTACGACGACGTTGGCCACGACCCCGGCCTTGAGGCAGGCCATGCGGTCAGCGAGCACGACCGTGGGCACGCCGCCGATGGCCTCGAAGCACTCCGCGAGCAGACGGAGCGTCGTCTCGCGCCGCTCATCGAGCGCGAAGCGCACGAAGCGCACGCGGCTCCAGACCAGGACGGCGCTGAAGATGTGCAGCGGCCCGATCTGACCCCAGTCGATGGCCAGGTGCTCGCCGGGCGTCGGCAGCCAGGGCCGGTACACGCGGCGGCGGCGGCGCCACGCGTCCTTCTCGGCGCGGACCAGACGTCGGAAGTTGCGCGCCGACCCCGCGTATCCCACGGCCTGCGCCAGCGGCAGAAGGCGCTTGGCCGAGATGCGCCCATCGGTCGCCGCGAGCTTCTCGCGCACGGCGTCGCGAGCGACGTCGACGTTCCGAGGTCGCGGGGCACGCGGCGGCGGCGGGCCCTGGCGCCGACGCTCGAGCACGCGGCGCACGGTCTTGTGTGTGGTGCCGCAGAGGTCGGCCGCGGCGCGGTAACTGCCGAGGTCACGGTACGCGGCGACGATGTCCATGCGTTCTCTGAGAGACTTCACGACGACGTCCTCCGGCGCGGTCCTGGTGTGCCTTCACAGCGACACCATCGCCGACCGGGGGACGTCCCGCGTTCAGCCGATCACGAGGGGAGAGGCGGGGACTCTTCGTGGCCACGGGTGGGGACTTTCACATGGCCACGGGCAAGTTGTCTAGGAAAGTAGGCGGTTATCTCTTCCGGAATAGATAAGGGAAAAGAAACGATTTCGGGGAAGAGTTTCGGCTATCTATTCCCACTCTTCCCGTATCTGTTCCCCGGTCCATTAGGCCGTTCGCGGGTGGTAGGAGAAGAGCTTCGCCTTCGGTCCGCGGTGCTCGCTGGCGTCCGCCTCCGGGACGAGCTCGCCCGTCTGGATGAGCGTGTCGGTCAGCGGGGTCAGGTCGCGCGCGGTGTCCTTGGACTTCGCCAGCAGCTCCGACCATGAAAAGATCTCACCGCCGAAGGTCTGGCAGATGGCGCGGATACGTTCGATCTTGACATAGGCCGCCGACGACCCCAGGCCCTCCTCGATGACCACACCCACATTGCGCCAGAGCGCATCGGCGGTCTGGGTCCCGATCTGCATAGACCCCAGGCCGATGCTCCGTGGCCACGCGAGAGCGGTGGCAGACACCTCGGCGAGCATGGCGATCTTCAGTGCGACGGTCTCGAGGCGGACGTGGAAGCCTCGGAGCAGGTCGGACACCTGCTCCTCTTCGTGCTGCTCCTGCCACTTGTTGTAGTGGTCCATCGCGTCGTCGTCGATGTCGAGCGCCGCCGCAGGCTGTCGAGAGAGCTGGCCCAACTGAGCCACGAGCGAGTCTTGGACCGTGAACGACAGGCTCCCGCTACGCCGGACGCGGATGGGCCGGCGCGGAAGCTTCTCCCGCGCAGGCCAGAACGTGAGACGGGCAGCGAAGCCGCTCTTGACGTCGCCCGCCTGGATCGTCGACTTTAGCCATTCGATCGTGCTGCCGCCGACGATGGAGAACGACGGCTCCTTGATCTCGATGCTTTCCTTTTGCAGCATCCGGCGCCAGCTCGTCGGCGAGTCGTACAGGTCGGTGATGCACTCCTTGAGGCCGCCGTTGTAGTCGCGCGAGATCGCGGAGATGAACGACGCGAACTCCGAAGCCGACAGGAACCCGTAGGGCTTCTGCGCGAGGTAGGCGAGGAACCTCTCCCGGGAGAAGTCGTTCGGGATGATCAGCTCGGGGTCGGCCCGCTGGAGGATGTTGCTCCCATAGCCGATCGCCGTGCTCTTGCGGAAGTACGAGGACGGCGCGACCAGAACCACCCAGAGGTGTGGGAGGACCCGCTGGTGCTCGAGTTCGAGGACGAGCCTGTTCCCGCAGGCCGTCGCAAGGACGGAATAGGCAACGGCAGTGTGGAAGATCTCGGGAGCGTCGGTCCGGTCCTTGGCCCAATCCACATACGCGCGCATGAACCCGTCCGGGACGGGCGGTGCTGCTGGAGCCGGTGTCCGAGCGGCGGGGCGCGTTGCGCGCTCGCGGAAGCGGACGATCTTCGCGTCCCGGTCTTGGACGATCCGGTCGAGCTCGTCGTTCTCATGCGCTGTCGGAACGATCGCTGCGAGCGGGTCTTTCATACGTTCCAGCCGGACCAGTCCGCCGGGAGCGCCGCGACGGCGGCGCGGACGGACGGATAGCGGATCGCGAGCTGCATGACGTCGCCGTAGGGGAGGCCGCCGAGTACCAGCGTGGGATCGTCCTCGCTGTTGTCGAGGCCGGCGAGGAGCGCCGAGCAGCGGTCCGGCAGCTCTTTGAGTCGTCTCCGGATGCGGAGTGCGCGGATCGCTCGCTCTGGCGCCGTAACATAGGTAACAGACATCTAGATACCTCTTCACCCCGCCGATCCAGACCGTCGCGGGCAGGATCGTGCGGGGTGTTTCTCATTGCGCAGGAATGCAAAGAGCCCGCACTCGGGCGGGCTCTGAGCGAGGTTTCTCTGGCGGCTGAAGTCTTAGGCGGAAAGAGGCTCCGCTTCGTTCTCAAGAGCGCCAAGCACGCGCAGCACGGTCTCGCGCCGCGCCTGCGTATTGCCCGACTCGATGCGGCGAAGCGTCTCCTGAGACACTCCCGCAAGTCGGGCGGCCTCGGCCACCGTGTACCCAGCCTGATAGCGTGCCAGTCGGACCGTAGCGGACACGACGATGGAGCGAGGGGTGGTCATGTGGACCTCCACCAGACCCTTTTTCTGGGTCTTACTTCTGTATGGGAATGCGGTCGGTGAGAGAAGCAGGAAATACCGGTCAGGCCGACCTGGGGCCTTCCTTGAGCGCCCGCAGGGATCCGGCGCTGTTCTTCTGCGCCTGGTAGCGAGCGTCGCGTTGATACGTCTGGAAGTCGTAGGCGCTGGGATCGCCGACGAAGCGACGTAGCGCGTTTCCCGCCGCGTCGCGTTCGGCGTCTTCCCGTTCGAGTTCCAAGGCCCGAGTCTTGAACTCGTGAACTACGGCGCGCGCCTCCTTCGCAAGCTTTTCGTCGTCCTCATACCAGTCGCGAGCGAGTGTCGCGATTCCTCTCTTGTTCCGTTCGCCGCGCTTGACATGAAACGCATCGAACAGGTCGCGCTCTCGCTGCGTCGCTTGGTCGTAGACGCGTTGTTCCACTGGCACCCACGGAACGGACTTGTGACCGTCATCTGGCCAGACATCTAGATACCTCTTCACCCCGCCGATCCAAGACCGTCGCATGCACTTCGTAGGTCGCCGGCGCGTCGGAAGGCGCGGGATGGGCCCGGCGGGAGCGTTCCGACGAAACAGCCAATGCTGGACGTTCTCGATCGCCTTGCGCGCACCTTCGTTGCGCGCCGCACCTCGTAGCACGGCGAGCGCTTGAGCCCCGAACTCCCGCTGTTGGGTGGTGCGACGACCTAAGCCGATAGGCGGATCCCCGACCTTCCAGCGTGTTGCCCTCACGAGCGCATCGACGAACTCGCTAACTTCGAGTTCGTCGCTGCGCCGCTGCTCGGCCGCGATAAGTTCACGGGTCGTGACGGTGCTCCAGACAAGTTCGGGCAAGTCTGGGGTCGAGATTGACCACTCGTGCGGGTCCTTGTTGCGTCGTCGCCGAGAGCGCGCGCCGAAACTGTCCTCTTCCCGCCAGTCCGCGTCCGTCGAGTTGACCTCAGCGCGCAAGGGCGACGTAACCGCGAGATCAGTTACGGGCGTCGTATCAACGTGGGTCGCGAGGTCTATCGAAGTCGCGTCGTCCGCTGCATCGACCGCGTTCAGCAACCCATCGAACGCGTCGGTGGTGAACTCTCTCCGCGAGCCGTTCTTCCGCCGCCACGCTTTGATTGCCGTTTGCATGGCGTTCTCGAGGTACCGTGCGAGACTTTCGGTGCGTCGGCGTCTCGGTCGTGCGCCGCGAAGGGCCTCGATAGCGGCGACGGCGGCCTCGGCGCGATACGCCTCGCGCTCGTCATCTGTACGGGGGCGATACGGAGCGACGCTCGTCGCATACATGTAGATGCGACCGAGGACGCGGTGCAACTCGTCGCCGCTCGCCGACCCAGCCGCAGCCTCGAGGATGGCTAGGTCGCCCGGACCGAGCTGTCGCTCGAGCGAGTTGCGCGGTCCGCGTGGCTTAACTAGGTCGCTCCGATCCGACCGGCCGCCCACAAGTGCCTCCAAGTCGTCACGGACATGCGTCCGCCGATTTGACCTGGGCGCCCCGTCCCCAGTAGCGGACTTTCGCTATGCGTCCGCCAAGACGCACGCACGATCGCCTTCGCCGAGGAAGCTTCGGCCGGGGTCCCGCCGGACGTCGCTCCGGCGGTCAAGCACTCCGCTTTTTTGCAGGAGCGGAAACCTGTGGGCAGTCACATTGTATGGCACGGGGGTGCGTTATCGCAGCACGGGCCTACCCCGTCTGCTCCCAGAACTCCTGCCATTCCTCGACCCCGACGACCCGGATCAGCGGCAGGTCGGCACCGTTGCCATGAAGTCCAGCACAGCCCACGGTGCCGATCCCGAAGCGGCATGTGCGCTCGCGGCATAGACGATCGTTCTGTAAGCCTCTCGGGGCGCGTTTCCACCTGACCGTCGCGACGCAGAACGATCCGCTCGGACCGCTCCTCGCAAGGGCGGTGTCGAGGTAACGTCGCACCGAGGGAGCGAAGGTCGCGAAATGAAGCCCCATCGCTCGTGTGGCAGCACGTGGGTGATCGAACCGACCGTGGGCCATGACCAGGGCGATCGACGCCGGACGCTCGCGCGGCCTCGACGACCCGTCATCCCTCGCAGCCAGGCGACCCCGGCTCGCTCATAGGACGGTCGGTCACGGGGTGCCGCCGTGACCGGGCGCGAGCACGCCGGCGAGCGCGTCGACGTAGCCGAACCCGTCACCGCGCGTGGGCACGATGTAGTCGCCCTCGCCCAGCTCGTTCCATGCGGTGACAAAGAGCAGGGGACGGCCTGGACGCCCAGCCTGCAACCGCGGATGGGTATCCAGCCATGTGAGCGCGTCGTTGGCCATGCCGGCGACGTCGACCGGTGAGCGTCGAAACCACACCGTATGACCGTCGACGCGCTCCCCCCATGGACGAGCATCGAATCCGGTCGAGACGGCGGGCACGTATGGCACCGGGCTGTGCCCGGCGACCACCCTCCAGACCGACTCGGCCGTGCCTACCAGGTCCGCATACGGCTGCGGCCCGGACGGCGCGGTGGGCCGCTGGCGGTAGACGTACATGTAGTCGTAGGCAGTGAGCGCGTCGTAATGGACGCCCTGGAGGAAGAGCCGTTTCACATGCGAGTACGTCGGGCTGATCAGGGCGCCGGCGATCACATACACCCCGGGCAGGCCGTGCGCGCGGGCCAGCGCCTGCAGCTGGGCCAAGGCCGCGTTCACGCCCGCAGGACCACCGAAGGTCCGCAGCATCCACTGGGCATCCAGGATGACGAGCAGGGGCTTGCCGTCCACCCGCACGTAGTCGGGGCGCTTGAAGTAGGCCTCCACCCAGTGGGCCACGATCGCCGACCAGTCCCGGGGACTCACCTGCCAGCGCGGCCCGTTGTCCACGAACATCAGCGCGAAGCCCACGCCGTGGTGGTCCTTCGATCGCTGGTAGAGGTGGAGCGCGGTGTTCAGCAGTGCGTAACTCTGGCCTTGGCGGCCCGGATCGTGGTACCAGTCGAAGACGAAGAAGTCCAAGGCGGCGCAATGCGCCCAGGCCAGCTGGGTCTCCAGCGTGCCCGGGTCGTCATCCTGCCAGCCATACAGCGGTTCGCGGCTCCGGTAGGGGCCGCCGACCAGGCCTTGGAATAGCGTCGAGGTGAGCGGACCTGACCAGCCGTCGAAGTAGTACGCGCCTGTGCGCGCCCGCGCCGTCGTGGCGCCCCTCTCGTGGCCGCACCCTTCCGGGCTGACCGGGGTCGCCGGCGGTGAGGGAGCGGGCTCGGTCGTGGCGCGCGGAGCGCGCGCGGCCGGCGAGCTGGTCGTGGGCGCCGGGGAGGGTGTCGCACAGGCCGTGACGAGCGAGACGGCGGCCAGGGCTGCGAGGACGTGCCGCGGGATCCCGTTCCTCATGTCCGCCCTCCCGCCTCTTCTCACCTGCTCCGCTGCCCGTTCCCCGGCGCGGATCCTAGGCCACGGCGTGCCGCGTGCTCCCTTGATCCACCGCAAGCCGCGGTGCCCGGGAACGACGAGGACGACCGGCGCGCCCTGCTCCGCCAGAGCGCGCTGCGGCCAGGTCCGCGGATCGGCGACACCGCGCCATGAGCGGCGTCGGGAGCCTCAGGCTCCGCTCCGGCGGAGAGAGGTGGCCGATGAGCGACCGGTTCCCGTCGACGAGGTCGCGCTTGTCATGGCGGCCCTACTCTCTCCGCCCAGGAAGGGATGCGCGCCGACAGATCGTCCGGCCGCCTTCGCGGCGTGACGCGCTCGCTCGCGGCGAGCCTTCTCGCCGCCGCGGTCGCCGCCGCGTGCACGCAGTCCGGGCCGACCCCGACACCCCGGCCGAGCGCGCCCCCTCCTGCCGCTCCGCCGTCAGCGGCCGTACCTGGGCTCTGGTCGGTCACGGCTTTCGGAGCGCGGGGCGACGCCGTCCACGACGACACCGCTGCCTTCCAGCGGGCGGTGGACGCGGCCGGGGCCGCCGGCGGATCGGTGCTGGTGCCGCCCCTGCCCGGCGGCAGGGGCTACGTGATCGCCGGCACCGTGCGCGTGCCGGCGGCGGTCTCGCTCATCGGTGGCCTCGCGGGCTTCGGGAACAACGTCGAGGGGCCGATCCCGGAGGCGCAGATCAAGGGATCCAAGATCCTGGCCCGGCCGAGCGCGCTGCACCAGCCCCTCTTCCAGCTCGAGCGCGGGACGACCGTGCGGGGCCTCTGGATCTCCTACGACCAGCAGCCCATGCCCTCGGACCAGGAGTTCCAGGACCCCTCTTCCCCGTTCCACTACCCCTCTTTCGCGGCGGCGCGCGCCGGCTTCGTCCGCGACCACGTCAAGGCCGACGGCCCGACCTTCTACATCCCGACAGGCGCCAACGTGGTGGTCGAGGACATCGTGGCCGACCGCTACTACGACTTCCTCTACCTCAAGGCCGGCGCTCGCCTGCAGGTCGATCGCCTGCAGCTCTACGGCTACGAGCGCGGCTTCGTCATCGAGGACTCCCGGGACGTCGACCGCCTCAGCCACGTCCTCTACGTGCCCGCCTCGGGCCCGGTGCCATTCGGGCGCCAGGGCGACCGCACCTGGTCGTGGATCTACGGCATCATCGCCTCTCAGCCTGGGAACGTCGTCATCCAGGCCGGCCGCGCCGACGGCTGGGAGCTGCACGACATCTACATCTTCGGCGCGCACACCGGCATCCAGATCGGAGCGTCGGCGGCGTTCCCCATCGTCGACCCGGTGTCGGGCAGCACCTTCACCGATACCGCGCCGAACACGGGTCCGTGGGGCCAGCTCTCGAACATCGGCCTCGACCAGACAGTAGTGGGGCTTCATTTCGTGTGGCCGGACGGCATCGGCACGCAGATCGCGGACCTCGAGATGTACCCGGGCCTGAGCGACGGGTCGCTCTACCGCGCAGCCACGGGCAGCGGGGACCTCCGGCGCGTCGCGGCGCAGGCGGCCTTCCTCTTCGAGCCCACCTTCAGCGAGGCGAACGCGGGTCCGCTCATCCCCAGCGTGCTCGCGAGCAACGTCTCGGTCTTCGGGGTCAAGGACGCGGCGCACTTCGCCGGCGCCGCGGCGACGCCGAGCGAAGCGAACGGCCGCCTCTTCCTCGTCGGCGGGGACCTGAGCATGGAGATCTCGAGCCTCTCGACCCTCGGCTACGACGCTCGCCACCTGCTCGCGGCGGCCCCCACGGCCGGCGCCGTGAGCATCCGCGTGCGCGGCTACCTGAACGCCGGGCGGCCTCAGAGCGACCTCCGCTTGGACAAGAGCGGCGTCCGGTCGCTGCCGTGAGCTGTGCCCGAGGCTCAGTGCTCCGGGGCAGTGTCTCGGGCCGTGCGTTCCCTTGGCGGCGCCACGGATATTCGTCAGGCGATCCTGCCCCATGACATGCCACGGCAGATGGAGATGTGGTCCGGGGGCGCCGCCGAGACCGAGGGTGATGCAGCGCGCGGAGCGTTCGGGGGACCGACCCGCATCGAGCGCGAGAAGCGCTTCCGCCGCGTCTCGTTCGGCCGGCTGCTGCGTTATCCGTTCGACCGTCGACTCGGCCGTGCGGCTCCGCCGGGGCCACGAAGGTCCTCGGCAGCCCAGCAGGACACCGAACGTCCGGGAACATGGTCGTAGCGGTCCAGAGGGAGGAAGCATGTTCAAGCTGGCTCGCTCGGTCATCAGCGTCGGGACGGCCATCGGCCTGTGCCTGGCGGCGTCCTCCGCCCCGGCGGGGGCGGTCTTCCACAAGCCCCGCGTCCCCGCGGACCGAGGGGCGAGAGGGACGTCCGCGGGATGGGCGTCGAGCAACTGGTCCGGCTACGCGGTCACGGGCGCGACGGGACACTTCACGTCCGCGTCCGGCAGCTGGGTCGTCCAGGCCGTGGCGCCGAGCCGGAAGGCCACCTACTCGTCGCAGTGGGTCGGCATCGACGGCTTCAATGACAGCGACCTCATCCAGACGGGGACCGGGTCCGACTACTACAGCGGCTCCGCCCACTACGCCGCCTGGTGGGAGATCCTTCCGGCCGCGGAGACCGTCATCCCCTCCATTACGGTCCACCCCGGCGACCACATGAGCGCGAGCGTCGCGCAGACGAGCGGCTCGACGTGGACCATCACGATCTCCGACACCACGACCGGCGTCTCGTTCAGCACCGCCCAAACGTACACAGGTCCCCAGACCTCGGCCGAGTGGATCGAGGAAGCGCCCAGCGTGGGCGGTCATATCGCAACCCTCGCGAACTACGGCAAGGCGACGTTCGATCCCGGTACGGCCAACGGGGCGGACCCCGGCCTCACCGCTGCGGACGGCGGCGTGATGATCCAGCGGAACGCCCAGGTCTCGACGCCGTCGGCGCCCGACTCGGACACGGACGGCTTCAACGTGCAGTACGGCTCGACGGCGCCCACGCCGCCCAGGAGCTGACCGGAGCCGCGGTCCCCTCTTGCCCGAGGAGTAGCGGGCGGCCCGAGGCCACGATCGGCGTGGCCCCGGGCCGCTCGGCGTCGGGAGCCTGTACAACACGCGCCTCTGCGCCGTGCTCGCCGATGGGACGGTCGTCGAGGGCAAGGTGAAGGTGCGAGCGCCGGGGAAGGCGCCGGGTCGAGCTCCTGTTCTTGACAGAAGGAGCTGTCAGGAGCCACTACATTCAGACGTGAGACCGTCGTTCGCGCGCGCGGCGGTCGGGTCGACCAACCCGGTGAAGATCGCCGCCGTGCGAAAGGGCCTCGCGGCGATCGCTCCGGACTGCGCGGTCGTCGCGCTCGACGTGTCGTCCGGCGTCGGCGCTCAGCCGTTCGGCGATGCCGCGACCCGCGCGGGCGCCGCGGCGCGCGCCGGCAAAGCGCTCGCGGCGAGCGGAGCGGACGTCGCCTTCGGCCTCGAAGGCGGTGTCGAGCTCGACGGCGGGCAGGTGTGGCTGCTGTCGTGGGTGGCGGCCATCGACGCATCGGGTCGCGAAGGGCTGGCGAGCGGGCTGCGGATGCTGCTTCCGCCCAGCTTTGCCGAAGGCCTTCGCGCCGGAGCAGAGCTCGGATCGCTCGTCGACGCTCTCTTCGGAGTGGCGCACAGCAAGATGGACGGCGGCGCGATCGGGCTGCTGACGGACGGCGCCGTCTCGCGTACCGATGCGTTCGCGGACCTCGTGGCCATGAGCCTCGCCCCGTGGATACATCCCGACCACTATCGCTAGAGCGAGCAGCCCGTCGCGAGGGTCGCGTGGGCCTCGCCAGCGGAGGATCGGAAGACGCCGAGTGCGGCATGGGAGGGGTCCGGTCCGCCACAGCCCACCGCGTCACCCCCCGATACGCTTGCGCGAATGACCGTCCAAGCCGTCGCGCAGATCATCCAGTTCATCCTTGCGCCGGTCGTCATGATCAGCGCCGCGGGGCTGCTGCTCCTCGGCCTTCTGACGCGCTACGGAGCCGTGAACGACCGCATCCGGGAACTCGTTCATGAGCGGTTCGATCTGCTGCGTTCCCTCGCGAGGTCGCAGGATCCGTTCGGTCGCGAGCGGCTCGCCGAGATCGACGCGCAGATGCCTCTGCTGACCGGCCACCTGCGCCGGCTGCACAACGCCGTGCTCGCCCTCTACGTCTCGGTGGTCGCGTTCGTCGCCAGCATGTTCGCGATCGGGGTGGCCGCGGCGACGGGCTCGTCCCTCCTCGCCACGCTGGCGCTCGCGATCTTCCTCGTGGGGACCGCGGTCGTGCTCGTGGCCATGGCCCTCGCGGTGGTCGAGCTGAGGGCGGCGCAGGCCGCGGTCGAGTACGAAGTGCGCCGCGTCGCGGCTCTTTCCGCGAGCGGTGAGGTCGAGCACAGCCCCCCGACGGATCATCCGAGACCGGGAACTCCTGCCGGCACGCGCGCGTGATAGCCGCGCCACTGCTCGCCGAATGCCTGCTCCAGCACGTCCTCCTCGCGGCGCGCGCGGACGAGGAGCGCGGGGAGGTTCAGCCAAATGAGCAGCAGCGCCCATGGACGCCGTGCGCAAGGTGCGAAAGGATGTCCCGGTGCTCGACCTCGTCATCGTCGCGGCCGTCGCGCTCGGCGCGTTCAGCGGATGGCGGCGCGGGTTCGTCGTGCCGCTCGTCGCGACAGGCGGGACCCTCCTCCTGCTCTACGTCCTCTACACGCGCGGTGCGAGCTTCATACCCCCCGGTGCCTTCGGCCTCGCCATCGGCGCGATCGTCGCCTTCATCGGCGGCGGGATCCTCGGGCGGATCGGAGCGCTCATCGCCGGCCTCATCCACCGCGTCGGCGTCCTCAAGCGCGTCGACCAGGGTCTCGGCGTTCCGCTGGGCGCCGTGCTGGCGCTCCTCACCGTGTACTTCGCGCTCGTCGCGCTAGTGAGCTTCGACGGCATCCTGGCGCCGTTCCACGGGAAGCCGACCGTCGACGAGGCGGCCGTCGCCGCGGTGCGCGCCGCCGTCGCGTCCGATCCCCAGTTCGCGGTCATCGTCGACCCGAAGACGCTCGATCGGATGGCCGCCGCGGCGACCAAGGCCGCGATCCCGCGCGATCGGGTCGCGACGTTCGACCAGGCGCTGGCTTTCTACGAGGACGAGGTGCGGCCGCAGCTCCTGGCGAGCATCCTCGCGCCGGTCATCCTCGCCGTCGGCGAGCACGTGCCGTTCATCGGGCACCACGTCGCGTACCCGACGGCGTAGCGACGGGCGGGTGGACGCTACTTCACGAAGGCGTTGACGGCCACGCCGCTGAGGCCGAGGAGCACGAGGACCGCGACGATGACCTTGCCCAGGCGCCCGAAGTCTTTGACGACGTAGCCGCGCTCGACGGAGGCGGCGCGCTCGAGCACCGGGGAGGCGTCGCCGATCGCCCGCGACGCGCCGGCGGCGGCAGGCGCGCCACGAGAGCGCGGACGGCGCTCGCCCCGCTCGGGGCGGCTGCGCTCGACCCGCTCGGGGCGCTCCGTGCGCTCGGGCCGCTCGATCGGCTGGGGGGCGGTCTGGACGGGTCGGCGCGCGCGGGCGCGCACCCGGTTCCGCTTCGGCATCGGAAGGACCAGCATACCGGTGATCTCGGGTATGGTCGCGCCGTGCGCTTCGGCGATCAGGCCCTGTCGCTCCTCGTCGTCATCCTGGCCGTGGCGGTCGTCGGCCTCGCGGTCTGGGCGGCGGCGCTCCAGCGCACGCTCTCCGCGATGCGTCGCCGCCTGCGTGCGGCCTTCCGCGGAGGCGGCACGGGCCTCGACGAGGTCCTCGACCGCATCCTCAAGCGCCTCGAGGGGACCGACGAGCGGCTCGGCGCGCTGAGCTCGCTGCAGCAGGAGCTGGAGGCGCTCCTGCGCAAAGGGACGATCCGCAACGTCGGGATCGTTCGCTTCAACCCGTTCGCCGATGCCGGTGGCGACCAGTCGTTCGCGATCGCGCTGCTCGATCCGGAGGGCAGCGGCGTCGTCATCTCCAGCCTGCACGCGCGGACGGACACGCGCGTCTTCGCGAAGCCCGTTCAAGGCGGCCGCTCGCGCTATCCCCTCAGCGACGAGGAGCAGGACGCGATCCGGAGGGCCATGACGCCCGGCGAACGCGCGATCGGGTGATCGGGCGCGCGCACGCGTACGCGATCGTCAATCCCGTCGCCGGCCACGGTCGCGGAGCGCGCGTCGCTCGACGTATCGCGCGCGACTTCGCCTCGGCGGGCATGGTCGTCGAGGTCGCGGTCACGCCTGCGCCCGGCGAGGCCGCCCGGCTCGCCGCCGCGGCCGTCGACGACGGCTACCGCACGATCCTCGCGGTCGGAGGCGACGGCACGGCCAACGAGGTGGCGAACGGAATGATCGGATCCGGCGCCGCGCTCGCGCTCTACCCGATCGGCAAGGGGAACGACCTGGCGCGGATGCTCGGCTATCCGCGCGGCCGGCGCCTCCACCGCGTGCCCGCCTGGCTCGCGAACGAAGCGCGGCGGAGGAGGATCGACGTCGGTGAGGTGAACGGGCGGCTCTTCCTCAACGCGACGGGAGTCGGGATCGACGGGCACGTCGCCGAGCGCATCCGCGCGAGCGAGCGCGTGGTGGGTCAGCGCCTCGCGTACCTCGTCGGCTCGCTCGTGTCCATCGCGACCTATCGTCCGCAGCCGATGGAGCTGCGGATCGACGGCGCCGCGTCGTTCGGACGTTTCCTCACGGTCATCTCGTCGAACGGGACCTACTTCGGCGGCGGCATGAAGCCGGCGCCGCGCGCGTCCCTCGACGACGGCGAGCTCGACGTGACGGTCGCCGGGGACCTCTCGCGCATCGACTCGATCCTCGCTCTCGTGCGCCTCTACTTCGGCAATCACGAGAACGGCACGACGATCGTCACGCACCGCGCACGGTCCGTCGAGATCGAGCTCGAGCGGACGCTGCCTCTCCAGCTCGACGGCGAGGTCACGCACGCCGACCGCGTGAGCGTCACCATCCGGCCCGGCGCGCTCGACGTCCTCGCCGCGCCATGACGAAGGCGGTGGCCGACGACCGCCGCCGCAGCCTGCCGTCGGTCGACGCCGTGCTGCGCGAGGCAGGGACTCTCGACCCGGTGGCGCGGCGGCGCCTGGCCGCGGCCGTCCGCGACGTGCTCACTGCGAAGCGTGCGGGCGGCACGGCCATCGGCGCCGCCGACGTGGCGCGCGAGGCGCGCGACCTGCTCGCCGACCGCGACCGCCCGACGATGCGCCCCGTCCTCAACGCGACGGGCGTCATCCTCCACACGAACCTGGGCCGCGCGCCCCTCTCCGAACGCGCGATCGCCGCGATGCGCGAGGCCGCGGGCGCGGTGAGCGTCGAGTACGACCTCGCCGCGGGACGTCGCGGCGAGCGGCACGGTCATGCGGCGCGGGTCCTCGCGGAGGTCACCGGGGCGGAGGACAGCGTCGTGGTGAACAACAACGCGGCCGCGGTGCTCCTCGCGCTCGCGGCGCTCGCCGCGCGGCGCGAGGTCGTCGTCGCGCGCGGCGAGCTCGTCGAGATCGGCGGCGGCTTCCGCATCCCGGAGGTGCTCGCGCGCTCGGGCGCCAAGCTCGTCGAGGTCGGCACGACGAACCGCACGTACCTGCGCGACTACGCCGCGGCCGTGGGCGACCGTACCGCCGCCATCCTCCGCGTCCACTCGAGCAACTTCCGCGTCGTCGGGTTCACCGCGAGCGCCGCGTCGCGCGACCTCGCGTCGCTCGCGCGCGAGCGGGGGATCGCGTTCGTGCACGACCTGGGCAGCGGCACGCTCCTCGAGACGACCCCCTACGGCCTCGGCGCCGAGGAGACGGTGCAGGAGGCGGTGACCGCCGGCGCCGACGTCGTGACGTTCAGCGGCGACAAGCTCCTCGGCGGTCCGCAGGCGGGGATCGCCGTCGGTCGCCGGGAGAGCGTGGCGAAGCTGCGCTCGCATCCCCTCATGCGCGCCCTGCGGCCCGACAAGATCGCGATCGCCGGCCTCGTCGCGACGCTCGCGGCGTACCGCGACGGGACCGCGGAGCGCGAGCTGCCGGTGTGGCGGATGATCGCGGCCTCGCCCGCGGGCCTCGCGCGCCGCGCGCGTGCGCTCGCGGCGGCCCTCGCTGGCGCGGGCATCGCCTGCGAGGTCGTGGAGACGCGGTCGACGGTCGGCGGCGGGTCGCTCCCGGAAGAGACCCAGGCCTCTCGCGCCGTCGGGCTCGAGGGACACGCGACGCGGCTCGCGCAGCGGCTGCGGCAGGCGGACCCGCCGGTGATCGGCCACGTCGCCCAGGAGCGCCTCGCGCTCGACCTGCGCTCGGTGCTGCCGGAGGATGATGAGCGTCTCGCGCGTACCGTCATCGCGGCTCTCAGCCGTTAACGGGAGGACCGGAATGAACGTCACAGCGACGCACACCGAGGACGCGCCGAAGGCGGTCGGGCCCTACAGCCAGGCGATCGTCGCCGGCGACCTCGTCTTCTGCTCGGGGCAGATCCCGCTCGACCCGCGGACGGGTCAGGTCGTCGAAGGCGACATCGCCGTCCAGACGCGGCGCGTCCTCGACAGCCTCGCCGCCGTCCTCGCCGAGGCCGGCAGCGACCTCTCGCACGTCGTGAGGACGAGCGTGTTCCTCACGGACCTGAACGACTTCAACGCCATGAACGAGGCGTACGCGCTGCGGTTCGGACAGCACCGTCCGGCACGCTCGACGATCGAGGTGGGGAAGCTCCCGCGGGGCGCGAAGATCGAGATCGACTGCATCGCCGTGAAGCGGTGAGGCCCGGCGGCCCGGAGAGAGAGCGGGGACCGCGTCCGCTGGCGGTGGGCATCGCGCTCGGCATCTGGATCTCGGTGATGCTGCTCCTCGCCCTCGTCGTCGTGCCGCTCCTCTTCAGCCGCTGCGCGCCCCCGGCCCCGTCATGAGAGCGACCGAGGGCGGCGTCCGCGTCGTCGGCACGGCCGGTCACGTCGACCACGGCAAGTCGACCCTCATCAAGGCGCTGACGGGGACAGACCCGGACCGCCTGCGCGAAGAGCAGGAGCGCGGGATGACCATCGACCTCGGCTTCGCGCACCTGCTCCTCCCGGGTGGGACGGAGGTCGGGATCGTCGACGTCCCGGGCCACCAGGACTTCATCCGCAACATGCTCGCGGGCGTCGGGAGCATCGACGCCGTCATCCTCGTCATCGCCGCGGACGAGGGCGTCATGCCGCAGACGCGCGAGCACCTCGCGGTCCTCTCGCTCCTCGGGATCGAGCGCGGCGTCGTCGCGCTCTCGAAGCGCGACCTCGTCGACGACGAGTGGCTCGCCCTCGTCACCGAGGACGTGCGCTCCGCGCTCGCGGGGACGCCCCTCGCTGGAGCGCCGCTCGTGGCGGTGTCGTCGACGACGCGCGCGGGTCTGCGCGAGCTCCTCGTGGCGCTCGAGCACGTCCTGGGTGACTCGCCCGCGCGGCGCGACCTCGGCCGCCCGCGGCTTCCCATCGATCGCGCCTTCACGATGTCCGGCTTCGGGACCGTCGTGACCGGCACGCTCGTCGACGGGACGTTCGCGGTGGGGGAGGAGGTCGAGATCGCCCCCGCGGGGCTGCGCGCGCGGATCCGCGGGCTCCAGACGCATGGCCGCTCGACGGGCGAAGGGCGGCCGGGGACGCGCGTCGCGATGAATCTCGCCGGCGTCGAGAAGTCGCAGGTGGAGCGCGGGATGACCGTGATCCGACCGGGCAGCGTGTCACCGCTCTCGGTCCTGGGGCTCCGCCTGCGCCTCGTGGCCTCCGCGAGCGGACCCGTCGAGCACGACGAGGCGGTGAAGGTGCACATCGGGACCGCCGAGCTGATGGCGCGCGTCTCCGTGCTCGAAGGCGACGCGGTCGCGCCGGGCGAGGAGCGCTGGGTTCAGCTGCGGCTGGCAGCGCCCGTCGTCGCCGTCGCCGGTGACCACCTCGTCGTTCGGCGGCCGTCGCCGTCGGAGACGCTCGGTGGAGGCGTTGTCGCCGACATCTCCGGCGAGCGCTTCCGCCGACGCGCCGAGGGCCTCGAGGTCCTGCGCCGGCGAGCGGCGCCGACGCCGCGTGCACGCCTCCTGGCCGTCCTCGACGCGCCGTGGACGCGCGCCGAGGCCGGTGCGCGCGCAGGGCTCGACCCCGCGGAGCGCGACGTCGCGATCGCCGAGGGCCTCGCCGACGGATCCGTCGTCGAGATCGCCGACGCCCTTCTGGGGCGCGGCGCCTACGAGGCGGCCGCGACGAGGGTCGAGCGTCTTCTCGCGATGGGTCATCGCCGCTCGCCGCTCCGGGCCGGCGTGCCGCGCGAAGAGGTCCGCGCCGCCATAGCTTTACCGCCGAAGCGCGCCGCCGCACTCCTCGCGCGGCTGTCCGCCGAGGGCCGCGTCGTCGAGCGCGGCGCGGCCGTCGCGCTCCCGGGACACGTCCCGACGCTCAGCACCGAGCAGGAGGCCGCGTGGTCACGGGCACGCGACGCGCTCGCGCGGCAGCCGCTCCAGCCGCCGTCGGCGGCGTCCCTTGCAACTGATATTGGTATCGACCGCGAGCTCCTGGGGGCGCTCGCGGAGCGCGGCGACGTGATCCGCATCGGGGAGGCGGTGTTCCTTCCGTCGGCGGTGCGCGAGTTCGGCGAGAAGGTGATCGAGGAGCTCGCGAGCGCCGGCCGTGCGAGCGTCGCGCGGGCACGCGACCTCACCGGGTCGAGCCGCAAGCACGTGCTGCCGTTGCTACAGTTCCTCGACGATCACGGCCTCACGCGCCGCGTCGGCGACGATCGTGTGCTCGTCCTCGCGCCCGACGCGGCGCGCGCGCGGCTCGCTCGCGTGACCAAAGACGCCGCTGTGAGCAAAGGAAGGGAGTCGTCCCCATGAGGTTCCGCGCCGTACGTCCCTCCGAGATCGCGTCCGTCGACGCTCTCATCGTCCCCGTGTTCGAGGACGGAGCGGCGCCGGAAGGGCTCTCGCGCGGTCTGCGCGCCACCGTCGAGCGCCTCCACAAGGAGGTCGGCGGCCGCAAGCTCTACACGACGTCGACCCACGTCGGCGGCGAGCGCGGCGTCCCCGCGCGGCTCGTCGTCGTGAGCGCCGGCGATGCTGGCGAGTGGAACGTCGAGCGCGCGCGGAACGTGGCGGCGGCGGGGACGAAGGCGCTCTGGCGCTCGAGCGCGCGGTCCGTCGCGGTCGTCGTCGCGGGCGGGGCGCTGTCCATCGAGCGCGTCGCGGCGGCGACGGTGGAAGGCGTCGTCTACGCGACGTGGCGCCCCGAGGTGCACCGCAGCAGCGCCGCCGACCGGAAGCTTCCGCCGATCGGGACGGTCCTCCTCGTGACGAAGGACAAGGCCGATCTCCGCGGCGCGGTCCGCCGCGGCGAGGCCGTCGGGACGGCGGTGAACATGGCTCGCCGCCTGGCCAACGAGCCCGCGAACAAGATGACGCCGACGATCCTCGCCGACGAGGCGCGCGCGCTCGCGAAGGAGCGCGGCCTGAAGGTCGAGGTCCTCGAGCGCGAGCAGTGCCGCAAGCTCGGGATGAACAGCTACCTCTCCGTCGCCCAGGGGAGCCACCAGCCGCCGAAGTTCGTCGTGCTGCGCTACGAGGGCAGGGGAGGACGGGGCTACGACATCGCCTTCGTCGGGAAAGGCATCACCTTCGACTCGGGCGGGATCTCGATCAAGCCCGCGGAGGGCATGTTCCACATGAAGGCGGACATGACGGGGGCGGCATCGGTCATCGCCGCGATCGGCGCGGTGGCCCAGCTGGGCATCGAGGCGAACGTCCTCGCCGTGGCGCCGTGCACCGAGAATCTCCCCGGTGGCGGCGCGACGAAGCCGGGAGACGTGTTCACGAGCATGAGCGGGCGGACCGTCGAGGTCATCAACACCGATGCCGAAGGGCGGCTCGTCCTCATCGACGGGGTCACCTACGCGCAGCGGCAGGGTGCGCGGCGCGTCGTCGACGTCGCGACGCTCACCGGCGCGATCCAGGTCGCGCTTGGGGATCACTTCACCGGCCTCTTCGGGAGGCCGGACGCTTTCGTGGCCGAGGTGCGAGACGCCGGCGCTCTCGCGGGAGACCGCATGTGGCCGATGCCGCTCACCGACGACTACCGCGAGGAGATACGGAGCGACATCGCCGACATCACGAACAGCGCCGGGCGCGGCGGCGGCGCGATCAAGGGCGCGGCGTTCATCGACGCCGTCGTGGAGGACGGCACCGAGTGGGCCCACCTCGACATCGCCGGAACGTACTGGTCGGACAAGGATCGGCCGCAGTCGCCGAAGGGTCCGCAGGGTCCCGCCGTCCGGACGCTCATCGAGCTCGCTGCGCGTGCCGCGGCCCGCTGACCAGCAGGAGCTCCCGCTCCGCGTAGCCGAACCCGCGCCGGACATCCTTCAGAAGCTCACCGGCGAGCAGCGGGCGGCGGTGGAGCACGGAGAGGGCCCCCTTCTGGTCATCGCCGGCGCGGGCACCGGCAAGACACACGTCATCACCGCGCGCATCGTCCACCTCATCCGCAGCGGGTCCGCCCGGCCGCATGAGATCCTCGCGCTCACCTTCACCGAGAAGGCGGCGGCCGCGATGCAGGAGCGCGTCGACCTCAACACGCCCATCGGCCAGAACGACGCCGCGATCCGCACCTTCCACGCGTTCGGCGACGAGGTCTTCCGCGAGTTCGCCCTCGAGCTCGGCCGCGCGGGGGAGCTGCGCGTCCTCTCGCCCGCGGAGCAGGTCATCTTCGTCCGCGAGCACCTGTACGAGCTGCCTTTGCACAGGTACAGGCCGGCCGCGGACCCGCTGCGGCACGTGCGAGCGCTCCTCGACCTCTTCAGCCGCGCGCGCGACGACGACATCTCGCCCGAGGCGTACGTCGCGTTCGCTCGCGGCCGGCGCGAGGTCGTCGGGAGCGCGGACGATCCCGTCGCGGCCGCGGACGAGGCCGACGCCCAAGAAGAGCTCGCGGCGGCGTACGCCGCCTACACCGAGCTCAAGCGCAAGGCGGGCGTCATCGACTTCGGTGACCAGGTCGCGCTCGCGCTCGATCTGCTCCGCGAGCGCCCGGCGTCGGCGCGCCGTCTCCAGGGCCGTTACCGCTACGTGCTCGTCGACGAGTTCCAGGACACGAACGAGGCGCAGTTCGACCTCGTGCGCCGTCTCGTCGAACCGCGCCGCAACCTCACCGTCGTCGGCGACGACGACCAGTCGATCTTCGCGTGGCGCGGGGCGACGCTCGCGAACTTCGATGCCTTCGTCGCCGCGTACCCCGAGAGGCGCACCGTCAGCCTGCTCGAGAATCGGCGCTCGCCGCAGGGCCTCCTCGACGCCGCGTACCGGCTCATCGTCCGCAACGATCCGGAGCGGACGGAAGCGCGGCTCGGCATATCCAAGAAGCTGCGCGGCCGGCCCTCGATGGGCGAGGACGTGGAGCACCTCGCCTTCCTGACGGCGGCCGACGAGGCCGAGGGGGTCGCCGGCCGCATCGCCCTGCTGGCGACGCGCGAGGGCCGGCGCTACGGCGAGTTCGCCATCCTCGTGCGCAACAACGCCGACGCGAACAGGGCGCTGAACGCGCTCGCGGCGCGAGGCATCCCGACGCACTTCTCGGGCGGCGGGCAGCTGTACGACCGGCCCGAGATCAGGCTCCTCATCTCCTTCCTCTGCGCGGTCGTTCAGCCCACCGAGTCGACGCACGTCTACAGCCTCGCGACGTCCTCGCTGTACGCGTTCCCGCCGAGCGAGCTGGCGCGCGCCTCCGAGACGCAGCGTCGGACGCACCGTCCCTTGCGGCAGCTCTTCGACGAGATCGGGAGCGGACAAGCTGCGGGGTACCCCGAGGAGGCGGTCGCCTCCGCGGCGCGGCTCGCCGAGGACCTGCGCTACTACGAGGCGCGCGCGACCGAGCTGACCACCGCGGAGCTCCTCTTCGAGTTCCTCGAGCGCACTCAGCTCCTCAAGCGGTACCTCGATCCCGACTCCTCGCTCGCGGAGGAGCAAGGTCGCAACGTCGCGAAGTTCTTCCGTCTCGTGACGAGCGCCGGGCGGGCGCTGCCCGTCGATCGCGCGTCGTTCTTCGTCCCGTACCTGGAGCTCCTGCGCGAGGCGGGGGACGACCCCGCGGCCGCGGACTTCGAGGCCAGCCTCGAGGCCGTGAACGTCCTGACGATCCACAAGGCGAAGGGGCTCGAGTTCGGCGTCGTCTTCCTCCTCGTGTCGACGGACGAACGCCTACCCGGGTCGCTGCGCCGCCCCGACCTGCCGCTGCCCGAGGGTCTCGCGCGCAGCGCGCCTGTCGACCGCGACCGGCACGTCGCCGAGGAGCGGAGGCTGACCTACGTCGCGATGACGCGCGCCAAAGACCGCTTCTTCTTCACCAGCGCGAGCGACTACGGCGGGCTGCGCGCCCACCGTCCCAGCCGTTTCATCGCTGAGGCGCTCGGGCACAAGGTCGAGCCCGTGCGCGGCCGGCTCGCCGCCGAGGTCGAGCTGGAGCGGTCGCGGCCCGCGCCGGCCGAGGCCGACGTGCGACTGCCCATGCTGGGGCCGGACGACGTCCTGACGGTCTCGTACAGCCAGATCGACGAGTACCTGCGCTGCCCGCTGCGCTACCGCTTCGCGCACGTCCTCCAGATCCCGGTGCTGCCGAGCCCGCAGCTCATCTACGGCGACGCGCTCCACCGCGCGGTCGGCGACTACCTCGAGCGCAAGCGCGAGGGGCTGCGGCCCACGCTCGACGACCTCGAGCGGACCTTCCGCGCGACGTGGCTGAGCGAGGGGTTCATTTCGCCCGAGCACGAGGCTGACCGGTTCGAGGCCGGCCTCGCCGCGCTGCGCCGCTTCTACGAGAGCGAGAAGGATGCTCCGCCTCCCGATATGGTCGAGCAGCGCTTCTCCTTCCTCCTCGGCCGCGACCGCGTCGTCGGGCGATGGGACCGTGTGGATCGCACGAAGGACGGCGCCGCGGTCATCGACTACAAGTCCACGGCCCTCGTCGAGGAGGGAGAGGAGGCCGCGCAGCGGCGGGCGTCGAGCGACCTGCAGCTGCTCGTCTACGCGCTCGCGTACGAGAAGATGTACGGCGAGCGGCCGGCGAAGGTCGCGCTGCACTTCCTCGAGACCGGCGAGCGCGGCGAGGTCAGGCCGCAGGCCGACGCGGTCAAGGCCGTGGCCGCCCAGATCACATCCACGGCGCAGCGCATCCGCGAGCGGCGGTTCCCGGCGCAGCCGCGGAAGCCCGAAGCGCGGACGTGCCGCGCGTGCCCGTTCGAGCGGATCTGTCCGGAGTCGTGGGCGGCGCGCGGGGTGGCCGGCAGCGGCGCCTGACGCGCCTGCCTTTGCGCACGGACGACGCGCGTCAGGCGAGGCGCGACGGCGAGCGGTAGGAGCGGACGGGCGAGGCGACGAGGTACGTCACCGCGACAAGGGCGATCAGCCCCGCGACGAGGATCGTCGGCCGCATGCCGACCGCGGTCGCGGCGATCCCGGCGAGGAGGGCCGCCGGCGGCGAGACGCTCCACTGCATGACGTTGCTCGCGGCGGTCACTCGGCCGAGAAGGCGGTCCGGAGTAACGGCCTGCAGGAGGGAGCGGAAGGAGATCGACCAGAACGGCACCGTAAGCCCGACGAGGGCCTGAGTGAACGCGAGGACCGCCGCGGCGCGCAGCTCGCCTCCGCCGGCGAAGGGGAGGACGAGCCGGCTCGCCGCTTCGAGCGCCAGCCCGAGGATCATCGTGGGGCCCAGGCCGTAGCGGGAGATGACCGGTCCGGCGATCACCGAGCCGAGGATGCTGAAGGGGCCGACCGCGGCGAGCGCGAGCCCCAGCACGGCGGGGGAGAGCGCGAGGTCGTTGGTGGCGTAGACGACGAGGATCGCCTGCACCGCGAACCACTCGATGTTGGCCAGCGCGATCGCGACGATCGCGCGCATGACGATGGGCTCGGCTCGGACGGAGGCGAGCCCATCCGCGATCTCGTGCCAGAAGCGCCGTCGTTCGGCACGCGGCGTCGAGCGCTCGTCGATGCGGATCGTTGCGAAGAGCATCGCTGACGCGACGAAGCTGACGGCATCGACGGCCATCGCGACCGGCGCGGTCAGCGCCTGGACGAGGGCGCCGCCCAGCGAAGGACCCGCGACCTGGGCGACGGAATCCGACGACTGGAGGCGCGCGTTCGCGCGGACCAGCTCCTCGCGCCCGACGAGCCCCGGGACGATCGCGCCTTGCGCCAGCTGTGCCGCCACGGCGAATCCGCCGGCGAGGAGAGCGACGAGGTAGAGCTGCGCGAGCGTCAGGAGGTGCAGGACGGCGGCGACCGGCACCGACCCGATGACGAGGGCGCTCGCGAGCGCGGACGCGACGAGCACCGGCCGCCGCGGGTGGCGGTCGACGTACACCCCGATGAGCGGACCGACGAGGACGATGGGAAGCGTGCGCGCGGCGACGAGGATCCCCGTCTGCGTCGCGCCGCCGCCGAGGACGAGGATCGCCGTGAGCGGGAGCGCGAGCACGGTGACCTGGCTCCCGACGACCGAGATCGTGTAGCCGGACCAGAGCCTGGGGAACCGGCGCGAGGGCGCCCTGAAGCTCACCGATGCGCGAAAGGGGAGCGGTCGCATCCGGCGCACGATAGCGACGGCGTCCGCGGAGCCGCACCCCCGGCCGCTATCTATTCTGGGATCGTCGGCCGCTATAGAACAAGTGTTCTAGACCGCGCATGGGAGAATGGCGATGCGCGGGGCGGCGCGACGAACGGCCGGAGGTCGGGCGTGATCGAGCTCGTCGTCGCCGCGGCGCTTCTCTTCGCCGGGCTCGCGTTCGTCGCGGCCGCGATCGTCGTGCGTAGCGGGCGGACGCACGACAGCGCGGCCGCGGACGCGCGGACCTCCCTCGAGCTCCTCCAGGCGCAGGTCGCCGAGCTCGCGCGCGCGACGACCGCGAGCGTCGGCGACATGCGCGGCGAGCTCCAGCGCTCTCTCTCGACGACGGAGGAGCGGATGGGCGCGCAGACCGGGAACACGCAGCGCGCCCTCGGCGACCTCGCGAAGCAGCTCGCCCAGCTGTCGGAGCGCAGCGAGCGGATCGGCGAGCTCGCGCGCGAGGTCGGCTCGCTGCACGACCTCCTCCGCGTCCCCCAGCCGCGCGGCGGCTTCGGCGAGCTCATGCTCGAGCGCCTCCTCGCCGACAATCTGCCGGCGGAGGCCTTCGAGCTCCAGCACTCGTTCCGCGACGGCAGCCGTGTCGACGCGGTCGTGCGCGCGGGCGGGCTGCTCGTGCCCATCGACGCGAAATTCCCCCTCGAGAGCTTCCAGGCGCTCCTCGCGGCGCAGACGGACGACGAGCGGCGCGCACGCCGCCGCGCGTTCCTGCAGCAGGCGAAGCGGCACGTCGACGCCGTGAGCCGCTACGTGCGCCCCGACGAAGGGACCATCGACATCGCCTTCGTGTACATGCCCGCGGAGCAGCTCTTCTACTCGGCGTTCGTCATCGAGGAGGAGGGCGAGGACATGCGCGCCTACTGTGCGCAGCGCCACGTCGTCCCCGTCTCCCCGAACACGCTGGTCTCGTACCTGCACCTCGTCGCGCTCGGGCTGCGCGGTCTCGCGATCGAGCAGCGCTCGCGCGAGATGCACGAGCAGATACGCCGCGCCGCGCTCGAGCTCGAGCGGTTCCGCGAGATGTACGACCAGCTGGGACGGCACGTCGAGAACGCGTCGAAGAAGTTCGCCGAGTCGCTTCGCGCGCTCGACAAGGCGAGCTCCGCCGTCGAGACGCTGGGCCAGACGCAGCTCGCGGCGCCCGCCCAGGCCACGCTGTCCCTCGACCTCGCCGCGGACGGAGCCGCCGCGGAGACGCGCTCGCGCGCCGCGAGGGAGAGCTAGGCCTGGGCCGGATCCTCGCGGCGATCCTCGTCCTCAGCGTCGGCGCCCTCGCGGCGGCGCTCCTGACGCAGGAGCCGACGCCGGCGGCGATCGCGGCCGTCGTCGGGAGCGTCTCGGTCGCCGCCGCGGCGCTCGCGAGCCTTCTCTTCCTGGGCTCCGCGGGCGCGGGCCGCGCCGCGCGCGCGCGCTCCGCACGGACGCGGGCGCTGCGCCGCGGCGTCGAGATCGGCGGGATCGTCGCGATCGTGTGCGTGCTCCAGCTCATCCGCGGCCTCACGCCGCTCACGGCGCTCTTCGTCGTCCTGTCGTTCGCCGTCGCCGAGTACGTGGTGTCCGCCGGAGCGTCGCCGTCGTCCTGACCGCGCGGCGATCACACTGAGCGGCCCGATGGACAGCCTTCTGCTGCGCGGCGGCACGGTCGTCGACGGCACGGGCGCGGCGCCGCGGCGCGCCGACGTCCTGGTGCGCGAGGGTCGGATAGCCGCGCTCGGGAGCGACGGATCTCCGGCGGCGGCCGACCGCGTCCTCGACGTGAGCGGGATGGTCGTCGCGCCGGGCGCGATCGACATCCACTCGCACTCGGACGAGCGGATGTTCGTGAGCAGCGCCATGGAGAGCGCGCTCCACCAGGGCGTGACGACGGTCGTCTGCGGGAACTGCGGCGGCGCGTCCGCTCCCGTCCTCGGCCTCGCGGCGTCGGAGCTCGACCGCGACCTCGCGCGGTACGGCGTCGAGCGGACGTGGACGTCCTTCGGCGAGTACGCCGCCGCGGTGGAGCGGAACGGAACGAGCATCAACGTGTGCTCGTTCGTCGGCCACGGGACCCTCCGCATGTGCGTGATGGGCGCCGAGGCGCGGGAGGCGACGGCGGGCGAGCTCGCCGCGATGAGGGCGCTGCTCGCGTCGTCGCTCGCGGAGGGCGCCATCGGCATGTCGACCGGCCTCATCTACCCGCCGAGCGCGTACGGCTCGACCGATGAGATCGCCGCGCTCGCGAGCGCCGTCCGCGAGCGGGGCGGGCTGTACGCGAGCCACATCCGCAACGAGGGCGACGAGCTGCTCGAGGCGGTCGCCGAGGGGATCGAGATCGGACGGCGGTCGGGCGTCCGCGTGCAGCTCTCGCACCACAAGGCGTCCGTGAAGCGGAACTGGGGGAAGGTCCACGGGTCGACCGCTCTCATCGAGAGAGCGCAGGCGGACGGGATCGACGTCACCGCGGATCAGTACCCGTACACGGCGTCGTCGACCGGCCTGTCCGTGACGATCCCGAACTGGGCCCACGCCGGCGGACCGCTCGCGATGTGCGAGCGGCTGCGTGACGCGGCGGTGCGCGTTCGGATCCGCGACGAGTACGTGGAGACGGGCCGCAACTGGGACGCGATCGTCATCGCGCGCGCGGCGAAGCACCCGGAGTGGAGCGGCAAGAGCGTCGCGGCTCTCGCCGGCGAGGCGCACCGCGACGCGCTCGAATGGACGTGCGACGCGCTCATCGAGCACGACGGCGCGATCGACATCGTCCACCACAGCATGAGCGAGGACGACGTCCGCTTCGTCATGGCGAAGCCGTACGTCGCGATCGGGAGCGACTCGAGCGCCAACGCGCCGCACGGCCCGCTCTCGTTCGGGAAGCCCCACCCGCGCTCGTACGGCACGTTCCCGCGCGTCCTCGGGCGCTACGCGCGCGACGAGCAGGTGGTCACGCTCGAGGAGGCGGTCCGCAAGATGACGAGCCTGCCGGCCTCACGGCTGCGGCTCCACGACCGCGGCGTCGTTCGCGAGGGCGCCGCGGCCGATCTCATGGTCTTCGATCCCGCCCGCGTCGCCGACCGCGCGACGTACCAGGATCCGCACCGCTACCCCGACGGCATCGCGCTCGTCCTGGTCAACGGCGAGATCGCGCTCGAGGCGGGGGAGGCGACGCCCGTGCGCGCGGGGCGCTTCCTGCGCCGCGGGACGGACGCGGGATGAGGGAGCGCGGGCCGCGTGTCGCGCTCCTCGCGATCGGTCTCTTCACCCCCGCCACCGCGAAGACGGCGATCGGCGTCCTGCGCTACGCGCGCTACCCCGTGGTGGCCGTCATCGATCCCGACCGCGCGGGGACGGACGCGTCGATGCACGTCGGCGCCGGCGCGGGCATCCCGGTCGTCGCGACGGTCGCGGACGCGATCGGCCGCGGCGCCGACGCCATCCTCGTCGGCACCGCGGCGGCCGGCGGGCGCATCCCCGACGCCTACCGCCCCGCGCTCGCGACGGCGCTCGAGCACGGGCTCGAGGTGTGGAGCGGTCTCCACGAGCGCGTGCTCGCGGACCCCGGGCTCCGTGCGGCGGCCGAGCGCGGAGGCGGGCGCGTGCGCGAGCTGCGCGAGCCGCCGGCGGACCTGCCGATCGGCGGGCATCGTCGACCGCGCTCGGGGACGGCCACCGTCCTCACCGTGGGATCGGACGCGGCGGTGGGGAAGATGACCGTGTCGCTCGAGATCGTGGCCGCGCTCGACCGCGGCGGCGAGCGCGCGGCCTTCGTCCCCACGGGACAGACCGGCATCGCGATCGCCGGAGAGGGCATATCCGTCGACGCCGTCGTCGCGGACTTCGTCGCGGGAGCGGCGGAGCGGATGGTGTGCGACGCGTCCGAGCGCGCCGACTGGGTCGTCGTCGAGGGTCAGGGATCGCTGACGCACCCCGGGTTCTCGGGCGTCACCCTCGGGCTGCTCCACGGGAGCGCACCCGACCTCATGGTGCTCTGCCACGACGCGTCGCGGCGGACGGTGAAGGGCTACGGGGAGCTCCCGCTGCGCCCCCTCGTCGAGCTCGTGCGTCTCTACGAAGAAGCGGCGCGCTGGTCGCGCCACCCCGATGCCCCGCGCGCCCGCGTCGTCGCCGTCGCGCTCAACACGTCGGCCCTCGACGGGCGCGACGCCGCGCGCGCCATCTTCGACGCGTCGGCGACGACGGGCCTCCCCGCGGGCGATCCGATCCGGGAAGGCGTGGCGGGCGCTGACCGCATCGCGCACTCGCTGCGCGAGGCGCGCGCCGAGAGGATGGCGGCGCGGTGAGGGTCACGGTCCGCGCGATCGACGTGCACCTCGAGGTGCCGTTCGCGATATCGCGCGCCGTCCGGACGGAGAAGCGCCTCACCCTCGTCGAGCTCGAGGAGGACGGCCGTATCGCTCGCGGCGAGGCATCGCCCGATCCGTTCTTCGGCGAGACGACCGAGGGGCTTGAGGCGGATGTCCGCGATGCCGTCGCGCTCCTCCCCGAGGATCCGCGCGATCTGGAGGCGGTACGCGCACGCCTCGACGCGCGCTTCCCGCACGGCGGGGCGGCCGCGGCGGCCATCGACATCCTCGCGCACGATCGCGCCGCTCAAGAGGCGGGCGTCCCGCTCCGGACGCTCCTCGGCCTCGAGGGCCGGGAGGCTCCGCCGACCTCGTTCACGATCGGCATCGCCGAGCCGGACCTCATGGCCGAGCGCGCCGCGGCGGCCGCGGCCAAGGGGTTCACGGTCCTCAAGGTGAAGCTCGGCCACGGCGGCGACGACGCGACGACGCTCCGGCTCATCCGCGAGCGCTTCCACGGCACGATCCGCGTCGATCCGAACGCGGCCTGGACGCCGCGCGAGGCACCCGGGCGGATCGAGAAGATCGTGCCGTACGACGTCGAGTTCGTCGAGCAGCCGACGCCGCCCGAGGACATCGACGGGCTCGCGTACGCGCGCGAGCGCTCCCCGCTGCCGATCGTCGCGGACGAGGCGGCGGTCCGGCTCGCCGACGTCGATCGCCTGGCGCGCGCGTGCGACGGCATCAACGTGAAGCTCCAGAAGTGCGGCGGGCTGGCCGAAGCGCGCGCCATGATCGAGCGGGCGCACGAGCTCGGGCTCAAGGTCATGCTCGGGTGCCGCGCGGCGGAGACGAGCGTCGGGATCGCCGCCGCGGCGCACCTCGCCCCGTCCGTCGAGTGGGCGGACCTCGACGGCAACCTGCTCATCGTCGACGATCCCTTCGTCGCCGTCCCCGTCCGAAATGGACGCTTCGTCTTCAGCGCCCGCCCGGGCCTGGGCGCGCTCCCTCGCGCGTGAGCGGGCACCGGACGCGCCCGTCGCTCTGGCTCACGGCGCTCTTCGCGCTCGCCTTCGCGTGGGCCGGCGTCGTCGGTGCGGTGTTCGCGTTCGCTCCGAACGAGAGCGTCTACCGCTCGCTCGTCGTGCCCGAGGAGCCGCGGGAGATCGTCGTGCGCCTTCCGGCCGGCGGCACGTGGTCGTTCTCGCGCGAGATGCTCGTCTTCCTCCACCGCCGGACCGTCGCGTACGTGCTCAGCGCTTCCCCCTCGCTCCCGACCGCGCCCGGCGGCGCGGCGATCTACACCGCGAACGAGAGCTCGCACTTCGCCGACGTGCGTCGCGTCTTCGACATCGTCCGCGCCGCCGCTGTCGCCGCGGGCCTCGTCGTCCTCGCGAGCGCGGCCTGGGCACGGCGACGCGGGTACCTGGCGCGGCTCGTCCGCAACGGGGCGATCGCGGCCGCGCTGCTGGTCGTCGTCATCGCGGCGGTGTTCGCCGTCGCGTTCGAGCCGGCATTCCTCGCCTTCCACTACCTCTTCTTCCCGGAAGGGAACTTCCTCTTCGACCCCGCGACCTCGAACATGCTTCTCGTCTATCCCGAGCGGTACTGGTACGGCATCACCCTCCGGATCGGCGTCGCGTTCATCGCCCTCGCGGCGATCGTCGCCGGACTCGCCGCATTGGGCGAGCGGCGGGCCTCCGCTATCGTTCCGACGACATGAAGCGTGTCCTTGTCGTCGAGGACCTGCCGCAGGTCGCGGAGCACCTGAAGGGGCTGCTCGGGCGGGAGCAGGACGTACAGGTCACCGGCGTGCAGACGCAGGCCGAGGCGGCGATCACGCAGGCGACGACGGAGCGGCCCGAGGTCGTCCTCGTCGACGCCCTCCTGCAGGGGAAGGTGAGCGGCACCGAGGTCGCGAAGCGGATCCGCGCCGGCTCGCCGGGGACGCGGATCGTGATGGTGACCGTCCCCCAGAAGCCCGTGACGCCGCGCCCTGAGGAGGGGGTCGACGCCGTCTTCGTCCTTCCCGGCGGCGCGAACGAGATCGCCCTGGCCCTTGGGGGCGGCGAGCGGAAGGCGGGTGGAGGCGGGGCGGTGGCGACCGCCGTGTACTCGCCGAAGGGCGGGACGGGCAAGACGCTCATCGCCGTCAACCTCGCGACGCACCTCCGGCGGCAGGGCGCGTCGGTGGCGGTGCTCGACGGCGTCATGCAGTTCGGCGGGGTCCGCCACTTCCTGAAGGTGCCGCCCGACGCGCGGTCGATCGTCGACCTTCCCCCCGGCGGCGCGATGAAGGCCGCGCTGCCGGAGGCGTTGTGGGAGGGACCGAGCGGCGTCCACTACCTCCTCGCGCCGCCGCGGCCCGAGCAGGCGGACCTCGTGGCGGCGTCGGAGCTGGCGAACGCCGTCGGCCTCCTCGCCGGGACGCACGATCACGTGATCGTCGATACGCCCGCGCGGCTGGCCGAGGACGCGCTCGCGCTCCTCGACGCGGCCAGCGCGATCCTCGTGGTCGTGACGTACAACGGGCCCGCCATCGCGAACGTGAAGGCCGCGATGGAGACGTTCGACGAGCTGGGCTACCGGAAGCAGAAGCCGATCCTCCTCGTCGTCGATCAGGCGGACGAGACCGCGGGTCTCTCGAAGGGCGCGCTCGAGCACACCATCGGCGTCGCGGTGACGGCGGAGATCCCGACCGACCGGAAGCTGGTCGCGGAGTCGCTCGCGAAGCAGGAGCCGTTCGTCGTGACCGCGCCGAACGCGCCGATCAGCCAGGCCATCGGGGCCCTCGCCACCGCGCTCGTGGCGCAGCGGCGGAAGTAGGTGTTGGCCGGTCGGCGCTCAGCGAGTGATGCCGCCGCGCGGTGGATGGATCAGTCCTCGGCCGGGTGACGCACCCGGCCTCGGACTGATCGGCTAACGCCTGTGCCGAGCGATCGCCCGATCGGCGTCTTCGACTCGGGCGTCGGCGGGCTCACGGTGCTCAAGGAGCTGCGGAAGCAGCTGCCCGGCGAGTCGACCGTGTACCTCGGGGACGAGGCGCGCATGCCGTACGGCGAGCGGGAAGCCGCGGAGGTCGTCCTCTTCACCCGACAGGCGATCCGCTGGCTCGCGGCGAACGCGGATCCGAAGCTCGTCGTGGTCGCCTGCAACACGGCGACCGCGGTGGCGCTCGAGGTCGTGCGCGAGGAGAGCGGCGTGCCGATCATCGGCGTCGTGCGCCCGGGCGCGGCCGCCGCGCTGAGCGCGACGTCGCGCCGCGCGATCGGCGTCCTCGCGACGCGGCTCACCGTCCGCTCCGGCGCCTACTACCGCGCGCTCCGAGACCTCGACCCGCTGGTCGACGTCCTTCAGCAGCCCTGCCCCACGCTCGTGCCGCTCATCGAGGCGGGGAAGGCGCGATCGGAAGAGGCGCGCGCCGCCGTCCGCCAGTACATGGCGCCCCTCCTCAGCGAAGGGGCGGTCGTGGCCCCGGGCGTCGACACGGTCCTCCTCGGATGCACGCACTATCCGCTCATGCGCTGGGCCATCGAGGAGATCGCCGGGCCGAGCGTCCGCGTCGTCGACTCCGCGACGACGACGACGCTCGCGGTGCGAGAAGTGCTCGCGTCGCACGGCGCCCTCTCGCGCGCGTCGTCCGCCGAACACCGCGTCTTCGCGACCGGCGAGCGCGAGCGTCCCCGGGCGGTCGCGCGCGCGATGTTCGAGGAGGACGTCGAGGTGGAGGAGGCCACGCTGTCGTGAGCCTGGTCACGACGATCACCGGTATCTCCTTCGTCGGCAAGACCACGCTCTTCGACCTGCTCACGGGGCAGAAGATCCCGACGGGCACCTTCGCGGGGGCGGAGGCGGAGACGAACGTCGGCGTGGCGAAGGTGCCGGACGAAAGGCTCGACAAGCTCGTCCCCCTGTTCGCGCCGAAGAAGGTGACGCACGCCGAGATCACGTACCGCGATCTCGGTCTGGCGAAGGGCGCCGGAGCGGGCGAGGGGATCAGCGCGAAGAAGCTCGGCGACCTGCGGACGTCGGACGCGCTGCTGCACGTCGTGCGCGCCTTCCGCGACCCCTCCGTGCCGCATCCCGAGGGCTCCGTCGACCCCGAGCGCGACCTCGCGACGATCGACCTCGAGCTCGTCGTCGCGGACCACTCCGTCGCGGAGAAGCGGATCGAGCGCATCGAGCCGGAGATCCGCGGCGCGCGCGCGGGCGGGGAGCGCGAGGCGAAGGAGCGCGAGCGCGACCTGCTCACGCGGTGCCTCGACGCCCTCGGCGACGAGCGGCCGCTGCGCGACGTCGACCTCGAGCCCGACGAGCTGAAGCTCCTCCGCGGCTATCGGTTCCTCACGCTCATGCCTCAGCTCGTCGTCGTGAACCTCGACGAGGCCGACGTGGCCGAGCCCGAGACGGTGCTCGCGCCGATCCGCTCCGTCGTCGCGCGGCATCGGTCGAGCGGCGTCGTGCACGTGTGCGCGAAGCTCGAGGCCGAGATCGCCGAGCTCTCGCCCGACGAGGCCGTCGCCTTCCGAGAGGAGGCGGGGCTCCACGAGCCCGCGCTCGAGCGCGTCGTGCGCGCGACCTACGACCTCCTCGGACTCGTCTCGTTCTTCACCGTCGGCCCCGACGAGTGCCGTGCCTGGACGATCGACAAGGGAGCGACGGCGCCCGAGGCCGCGGGCGCGATCCACTCCGACCTCGAGCGCGGGTTCATCCGGGCGGAGGTCGTGCGCTGGGACGACCTGCTGCGGGTCGGAAGCGAGGCGGAAGCGAAGAAGCACGCGCTGGTCCGGACGGAGGGCAAGAGCTGGGTCGTCGAGGACGGATCCGTGATCAACGTCCTGTTCAACGTCTGACGTCCGCTCCTAGCGCTCGCGAAGATCCGCCTCCACCAGGTCCGCGATGACGCCGGCGTCGTCGCTGCCGTGAGCGCGCAGGCCCGCGGCCATCTCCTCACGATCCGCCCGCGATCGGTTCTGGCCGAGCTTGCGCTTGCCCTCGAGGCGCGCGATCGGCGTCTCGAAGCCGACGACGGCGTCGAGGAGCCCGTCGATGACCTTCGGCTCGACGGAGGACATCCGCCACGGCGCCTCGAAGCCGTCCTCGTAGCGGTGCGTGGTCTCGTCGACGAGGCGGCGCAGCGCGTCCGGGTCCTCGACGAGGCGCGGCGTGCCGTAGGCGTGGACCGCGAGGTAGTTCCAGGTCGGGACGCGCCCGCTCGTCGCGTACCACGATGGCGACACGTACGCGTGCGGTCCCCGGAAGATGACCAGCATCTCCGCACCGGATGCCCAGTGCTTCCAGTGGTCGTTCGCCCGCGCGATGTGGCCGCGGAGCGTCCCGAGCCGACCGGCGGCGCGGTCGAGGAGGACGGGGACGTGCGTCGCGACGATCCCGTCGGGCCCGGCCGAGACGAGCGTGGCGAAGCTGTTCCGCTCCATGATCGCGTGGAGCACGTCGAGCCGCTCTTCGCGGAAGTGCTGCGGGCGGTACATGCCATCACCCTCCGGCGCGGATCGGGTCCTGACGCTACGGTAGCGCGGCGATGACGCGCGTCGTCGCCGTCGGGCACGTCACGCACGACCTGTTCCCCGACGGCTCGCGCCGCCTCGGCGGCACCGCGTTGTACGCGGCCGCGGCGGCCGCGCGGCTCGGTCTCGACACGGCGCTCGTCACGCGCGTGGGACGCCGCGAGCGCGACGAGCTCGCTCGCGTGTGCGCGCAGAGCGGGATCGACCTGCGCGCACACGACGCCGAGGTCACCACGACCTTCGTCTTCCGCTGGGATGAGGCCGGCCGGCGCGTCCTCCGGCTGAAGGCGCGCAGCCGGTCGTTGACGCGTGCCGACGTCCCGCCGGAGCTTCTCCCCGCGGACGCGCTCGTTCTCGGAACGGTCGCGCACGAGATCGCGGACGACCTCATCGCCGCTCCGCCCGCGCGCATCTCCGTCCTCGCCGCGCAGGGCATGCTCCGCTCGTGGGACGCCGACGGGACGGTCCGCGCGTCCCCGTGGACGGGCGCGGAAGAGCTGATCCGGGCGCTGAGCTGCATCGTGCTGAGCGAGGAGGACGTCGCCGTCGACCCCGGCCTCGTCGAGCGCTGGTCGCGCCTCGTCCCGATGGCGCTCACGCTGGCGGAGCGCGGAGCGCGGCCCTACGAGAACGGGCGTCCGGCGGCGGAGGTGGCGGCGTTCCGGCCGGCCGCGGTCGTGGACACGACGGGGGCGGGCGACGCGTTCGCGGCCGGGCTCGCCGTCGCCCTCGCCGAGGGCCGGCCGCTCGCGGAGGCCTGCCGCTTCGCGAACGCCGTGGCGTCCTTCGGGCTCGAGGCGGCGGGGACCGCGGGCCTCGCCGGACGCGCTGCCGTGGAGCGCCGTCTCGCGGGATAGCGCGAAGGGTCAGGCCGCCGGCCGCCCCCTGTCGTGCGGGCCGTCCTTGAGATCGCCCGAAAGAGGCGAGATCCACTTCTTGTACAGCGCCGGCCAGCGTCCGTCGGCGATCATCGCGGCGATGACCGTGTTGATGAACGGGACGAATCCCACCCTCTTCTTCCGCACGCCGATCCCGCAGGGGACGCTCGAGAGGTAGCCGCCGACGATCTTGGTCGTGGGGTCCTTGGCGACGAGGCCGAAGAGCGTCGTCTCCTTCGCCCACACCGCATCGGCCGCGCCCTGCCGCAGCGCGTCGAGGCAGGCGTCGATCGTGTCGAGGCGCAGGACCTTCGCATCCTTCGCCTTCGGGGGGATCGCCTTCTCGGCGGACGAGCCCTTGTTCACGCACACCGTCCGGTCGTGGATGTCCGCGACGGACGCGATCGTCGACGCCTTCGTGACGAGGAGCCTGTCTCCCGTGACGAAGTACTGCGATGAGAAGTCGATCTGCCGCATGCGCGTGTCGGTGACCTCGAAGTCCGACGCGACGATGTCGGCCTTGTCGTCGGTGAGCGCGGAGACCATCGTCGCGGGGACGACAGGGACCCAGGTGATGTAGGCGTCGGGATCGGCCGCGCTCGCCGTTCCGAAGATCGCGATCGCGATCTGGCGCGCGACGTCGGCGTCGAATCCCTCGTACCGGCCGGTCGCGCTCTTCTGCGCGAAGGGCGGATCGTCGTCGCGGATCCCGACGCGGAGCTTGCCCTTCGTCTGGATGGCGAACTGGTAGCTGGCGAGCTCGAAGGTGGGGACGGCCGCCGCGGTCGGTATCGGCGACGGCGTCGGCGACGGCGAGGGGGACGGAGCGACGGTCGGCGTGCAGGTGACGAGCATCGACGACACGACGAGAGCCGCGACCGCGCGGACGAGCACGCGCATACGCATCCCTCCCTCGGCCACAGCCTACCGGCGCCGGCGGGGTGGGGCGCAACAGGCGCGGGCTATGGCTAGTGTCGGCGCGGTGACGCTCGTGGATCGCTTCCGCGAACGCGCCGGCGCGTGCGACGGGCGTGTGGGTGCCGTCCTCATCGGCTCCGAGGGGCAGGAGGTCCTCGCGCTGGACGCCGACGGCGTCTACGCCGCCGCGTCGGTCATCAAGCTGCCGCTCGTGATGACGCTGTACGAGGACGTCAAAGAGGGGCGCATCTCGCTCGAGGAGCGCCTTCCGATCGGCGAGCGCGTCGGCGGGTCCGGAGTGCTGCGGGAGCTCGTCGACGTGAGCGCGATGAGCGTGCGCGACCTCGCGGTCCTCACGATGGAGGTGAGCGACAACACCGCGACGAACCACCTCATCGATCGCGTCGGGGCGGATCGCGTGCACGAGCGCCTGCGGTCATGGGGCTGCACGACGACCGCCTTGCGGCGGAAGCTCTTCGACGACGACGCGCGGGCGCGCGGCCTGGAGAACGTCATGACCCCGCGCGAGACGGCGGCGCTCCTCCGGCGCGTGCGCGAGCGCGCGGGAGCCGGCGACGAGGCGAGCGCGCGGGTGCTGCGGCTCCTCGAGGGGGACCAGAACACGCAGCGGCTGGGGTCGTTCCTGCCGCGGGGCGTCGTCCTCGCGCACAAGGAGGGCTGGCTGAGCGATCCCGAGCCCGTCGAGAACGACGCCGGGATCGTCCGTGCGCGAGAGAGCGTGGTCGCGGTCGGGTTCACGCACGGGGTGCACCCGGTCGTCGCCCGGCCGCTCCTCGGTCTGCTCGGCCTCGCGGCGGCCGAGCTCGCGGGCGCCGACCTCGGCGGGCTTCCGTCGGGGGTCCTCCGTGGTGCATGATCCGACCGATGCGACCTCGCCGGCGCCGCCGCTCGCGCCTCGGTGACCTGGCGCGCCCCGCCGTCGCGGTCGTCGTCCTCGCCGCCGGTCTGCTGCTGAGCGGTGCGTTCGTCGGGATCGCGGTGCAGCAGTCGAGCGTGGATAGGCAGGCGCGCGTCGCGCAGCAGCAGATCGACGCGGAGCTCGCGAAGCGCAGCGAGCTGGAGTCCGCGATCGCGCAGCGGAAGACGGATGCGTACGTGATCGACAAGGCGCGCGACCTCGGATACGTGCGGCCGGGGGAGGGCCTGATCGCCGTCGAGCGCGGTCCGTCCGGGCTGCCGACCGTGCGGATCAACTCCTCGGACGGGGGCCGCTTCGCGCGCTGGTGGGCGCTGTTCTTCGGCGCGAAGTAGAATGCGATGCGCGGGGTGGTGGAGTGGTACCACGCGGGGCTCATAACCCCGAAGCCCTGGGTTCGAATCCCAGCCCCGCAACAGTCGTCCCCCGCGGCCCTCTCGCTCAGGAGAAGGCCGTTCAGCGCGCTCGGACGCCCTTCCGGCGCCGCTCCGTCCCGGCGCTCCCCAGAGGCTCCCTCTCCGCGTCGGCCATGAGCCGCGAGGGATAGACGCCGAGCGCTTCGGCGATCTGCGCCAGCGCGTCGACCGAGATGTTCCGGTAGCCGCGCTCGACGAGCGAGATGTAGGTGCGGTGGAGGCCGGACTCCGCGGCGAGCGCCTCCTGCGACAGGCCGACGTCCTGGCGGTAGCGGCGGATGACGCGACCGACACGGGGAGCGAGTGCTGGCACGGCGCGAGGGTGTGCGCCGCCGAGACAAGGAGTCTACAGACGATAGTCTGCAAGCGCCGTCCGATCACATGCCCCGTGAGCTATCGGGTGCGGAGCGTCGGGCGGTGGCGCGACCTCGCCGACGCGCGCGACGAGTCCGTCGACCGCCTCGCGTTCGCCCTCGCGGTCTTCGGCGCGGAAGCGACGCTGCGCCACGTGCGCCGCGCCGGCACCGTCACGCTGTACGACCGCCACGGACGCGAGCTGCTCGCGTACGAGGGCGAGCGTCTCGCCGTCCGCGGCGGTCCCTACCTGCGCAGGTAGACGCCCGATCGAAGGCGCGGATCCGATAGACTCGAGGTCTCCACCTCGATATCGGCTGGGTAGCTCAGTGGTCAGAGCAGGCGACTCATAACCGCCAGGTCGTGGGTCCGATCCCCACCCCAGCCACCGCCATGACGAGCGCGACGACACCCGAGCGGATCCGCGAGACCGTGCGTCGCTACGCGCGGGAGCACGACCTCCTGCATCCCGGCGCGATCGTCGTCGCCGTGTCCGGCGGCGCGGATTCGACGGCGCTGCTGCTCGTGCTCGCCGACCTCGCCCCGGAGCTCGGCCTCGTCCTTCATGTGGCGCACTTCGATCACCGCATCCGGCGGAGCGGCGCGGCGGACGCGCAGGCGGTCGCGGACCTCGCGGCGCGCGTCGGCGCGCCGATCCACGTCGGCCGGGCGGAGCGCGTGCCGCGCAGCGAGGACGAGGCGCGCCGGGCCCGCTATGCCTTCCTCCGGCGCGTCGCCGCGGACCGCGGAGCGGCCCAGGTCGCGACCGGGCACACGCGCGACGACCAGGCGGAGACGGTGCTCCTGCACATGGCGCGGGGGAGCGGCATCGGGGGTCTCGCGGGGATGCGTCCGTCGCGCGACGGCATCGTGCGTCCGCTCCTGTGCATGGGCCGGGCGGAGACCGAGGCGGTATGCCGCGCCGCGAGGTCGACGCCACGCGAGGATCCGTCGAACCGGTACCTGCGCTACGCGCGCAACCGCATCCGGCGGAAGGTCCTGCCGGAGCTGCGCGCCATCAACCCGCAGGTGGCGGCGGCGCTGGCGCGTCTGGCGGACAGCGCCGCCCTCGCCGCGCACGCGGCGCGCGGCGCGGCGGAGCGCGCTCTCGTGGCGGCCCAGCGTGACGGCGCGGTCGATCTCGACGCGCTCCGCGCCGTGGACCCCGTCACCGCCGTCGACGCGCTCACGCTCGCGTGGGAGCGGGCGACGGGGAACGTCCTCGCGGCGGCGCATCGCGAGGCGCTCGCGCACGTGGCCGCGCGGCGGGACGGCAGCATGTCGCTCGACCTTCCCGGTGGCCGCATCGTCCGCGAGTACTCCTCGCTTCGGATCGAGAGGCGCGCCGCTCCCGCCTCGGAAGCGGCCGCGGGTCGCGGCCCGACGCACGATGGGCCGTCCGCGGCGCCGCCTGGTGACCTTGCTCTCTCGCTCGGCGAGCCGGTGGAGTGGAACGGTTGGCGCATCGAGCTCCTCGAGAGGCGCCCGGAGGCCGCGTGCGACGTCGCAGCGCTCATCCCCGCGGGCGACGCGGACGGACTCGTCGTGCGCGCGCGCCGCGCGGGCGACCGGATGGCGGGGTCGCATACGAGGATCCAGGACGTGTTCACCGACGCGAAAGTCCCGGCGCGCCAAAGGTCCCTGCTGCCGCTGGTCGCGACCCGCAGCGGAGAGGTCGCTTGGATCCCGGGTATCGCGGCCGCGTGGAATGAGGTGTCAGACGGGTACGTTCTTGTGGCACACCCACCAGCGGCATGGGAGATGCCCCGCCGGGCCCCGGGATCGCGCGTAGCATCTTCGTATATGGGCACAGAGGGAGACTGACCTGGATCTGAACAATCGCATCTTCAAGAACGGCATCCTGACGCTCCTCCTCGTCGTGATGGGCGTCGCGCTCCTCTATGCCTACCGGGCGCAGTCGCCCGCGACGAAGCAGGTCTCCCTCACCGAGGCCATCCAGAAGGTCGACCAGGGCCAGGTCAAGGACGTCACGCTCCAGGGCAACACCAAGGCGACGCTCGAGACGACGGACGGCAACCACTACGACGTGGCCCTCACCGGGGACGACACCTTCTCGAAGGCGGTCCTCGACTACAACACCTCGCACCCGCAGCAGCAGGTCAACATGACGGTGCAGCAGGACAGCCCGACCCTCGGGCTCATCGGCTCGGTCCTTCTCAGCCTGCTCCCGGTGCTCCTGATCGGCGGCTTCTTCATCTACATGATGAGACAGGCGCAGGGCACGAATAACCAAGCGCTGTCCTTCGGGAAGAGCCGCGCGCGCATGTTCATCGGCAACAAGCCGACGGTGACGTTCGACGACGTCGCCGGCGTCGACGAGGCGAAGCAGGAGCTCCAGGAGGTCGTCGAGTTCCTCAAGTACCCGGAGAAGTTCTCGACGGTCGGCGCGCGGATCCCGCGCGGCGTCCTCCTCGTGGGACCGCCGGGCACCGGAAAGACCCTTCTCGCGCGCGCGGTCGCCGGCGAGGCCGGCGTCCCGTTCTTCTCGATCTCGGGCTCCGAGTTCGTCGAGATGTTCGTCGGCGTCGGCGCCTCGCGCGTGCGCGACCTCTTCGACCAGGCGAAGCGCAACGCGCCGTGCATCGTGTTCATCGACGAGATCGACGCGGTCGGCCGCCAGCGCGGCGCCGGCCTCGGCGGGTCGCACGACGAGCGCGAGCAGACGCTCAACCAGATCCTCGTCGAGATGGACGGCTTCGACACGGGCACGAACGTCATCGTGCTGGCGTCGACGAACCGCCCCGACGTCCTCGACCCGGCCCTCCTGCGGCCCGGCCGGTTCGACCGCCAGGTCGTCCTCGACCGTCCCGACATCCGGGGGCGCAAGGCCATCCTCGACGTGCACGTCCGCGGCAAGCCGCTCGACAAGACCGTCGAGCTGCTGAAGATCGCGAAGATCTCGCCCGGCTTCTCGGGGGCGGACCTCGCCAACGTCGTGAACGAGGCGGCGATCCTCGCGGCCCGCCGGAACAAGAAGACGATCGGTCAGTCGGAGTTCGAGGAGGCGCTCGAGAAGGTCGCCCTCGGACCGGAGCGCCGCTCGCGCGTCATCACGGAGAAGGAGAAGATGATCGTGGCCTACCACGAGTCCGGCCACGCTCTCTGCTTCAAGCTCCTGAAGCACACCAACCCCGTCCACAAGATCACGATCGTGTCGCGCGGCATGGCCATGGGCGTCACCTGGTCGCTGCCGCAGGAAGACCGCTACTTCCGGACGAAGCGCGAGTTCGAGGACGACATCGCCGCCGCGCTCGGCGGGTGGGTGGCGGAGCAGATCCACCTCGGCGGCGACATGACGACCGGCGCGTCGAACGACATCGAGAAGGCCAGCGAGATGGCGCGGCAGATGGTGACGAAGTACGGCATGAGCGAGAAGCTCGGCCCGCTGCAGTACGGGCGGACGGACGAGCTCATCTTCCTCGGCCGGCAGATCCAGGAGGAGCGGAACTACTCCGAGGACGTGGCCAAGCTGATCGACAGCGAGGTCAAGGAGATCATCGACGCGGCGCGCGAGCGCGCCTACCAGGTCCTGACGCAGCACAAGGACAGGCTCGACGCCGTCGTGCGCCGGCTCATCACCGACGAGACGATCTCGAGCGAGGAGTTCGACAAGCTCTTCGAGGACCAGAGCGCCGAGATCCCGGCGGCGGCGAGCGCGGGCCATCCGACGGAGCCGCCGACGACGGGACAGACCGGCGGAGAAGACCGCCGCACCGGAAAGGGACCCGCGACCGCCCCGAGCCCCGCGTGAGCGGCGCCGCGATCGGCGGCCGACATCGCGGCGTTACATCGAAGACACGCGATCGCGCGCTCGCCCGTCCGGCACGACGGTTGCTCTTCTCGGCGGCATGGACGACGACGTCACGCGCCGGCGCGACGCGCCGGTCAGCGCCACGCAGACGCTCCTGCTGGGGGTGTTCACGACCTTCCTCGCGCTCGCGTTCGTTCTCCTCCTGATCGGCGATCAGGTCTCGGCGCACAGGTTCTAGCGCGCGCCCGCGCGCCTAGGCTCCGCCGTGTGCCTCGCCTCTTCGCCGCCATCCCCGTCCCGCCCGGGGTCGCCGCGTCCCTCTCGGACGCGCTTCCGGGCGGCCTTCCCGCGCTGCGGCGGGTCGCGCCGGAGCTGCTGCACGTCACGCTCGCCTTCGTCGGGCAGGTGGGGGAGGACCGCGTCTCCGGTGTGCGCGCCGCGCTCGCGGAGTCCGTGCGCGGCGTGCCCGCTTTCCGCGTCGCGTTCACCGGTCTCGCGCTTTTCCCAGAGCACGGGCCGCCGCGGATCGTGTGGGCGGCGACGGATGCCGGGCGCGAGATCGAGCGGACCGGCGCCGCCGTGCGGCGCGCCCTGGACGAGCACCGGATCCCCTTCGACCGCAAGCCTCTGCGTCCCCACGTGACGCTCGCCCGCGTCCGCGACGGAGCGCGCGCGACGGACGCGGCCGCCATCGCCGAGGCCGTCGCCGCGGCCCGGGTGCCGGAGGGGCTCGCCTTCGCCGCGGACGCCCTCCACCTCATGGAAAGCGTCCTCTCGCGCTCTGGCCCGCGCTACTCTTCGATAGCGCGTGTGGCGCTCGTCGACGACGGGACGGACGGCGCACCGGGGGGGTGAGGATGTGTCCGCGGAGCAGCTGCACGCGATCCTCGACCGCGCGATGGCCGACGAGGCCTTCCGCGAGCTGCTCGCGCACGATCCGGAGACGGCGCTTGCCGGCTACGACCTCTCGCCCGAGGAGCGGGGCTCGTTCGGAAGTGGGACCGCGCGCGCGGAGAGGCTGGAGCCGCGCGTCTCGAAGAGCGACCTGTCGGCGGGCCTGGGAGTGAAGACGGGGACCGTCGACATCCGGCCCCCCTCGCAGACGATCCGGCCGCGCCGGTAGGCGTCAGGACAGCCCCGGCTCCGGCCGGGAGCGCGCGTCGAGCGCCTCCATCGCGAACGGCGACACGCACATGACGGCGACGCCCGCGGCCGCGACGACGCCGATGGCGGTGCGCGCCGGATCGCCGACGTACGCCGCCAGGAGCGTGTTCGCGACGGCCGGTACGCCGGCGAGGGCGATCGCGCTCGCGCCGAGGACGTAGGCGAGCGCCGCGAGGACGTACGCGACGGCTCCGGCCTCCCGTCGCGAGCGTGGCCGGCGGGGACGCCGCGCGAGGTCGCCGAACACGAAGCGCATGGCTTTGCGGCGCAGGGCGTTCGTATCGGTGAGGTCCGCGAGGACGTAGTAGCCGTCGAACTCGAGGAGCGGCGAAAGGTTGAACGCGACGAGGACGACGTTCGTCAGCGAGAGCCAGACGAGGAGGTCTTGTGCGGCCCCCGACGCGAGGCGCGCCGCGAGCCCGAGGACGCCCGCGAGCGCGAGGTTGAACAGGGGGCCCGCGGCGTTGACGCGGATCCGTCCCCAGCGGCGGATCGACCAGGTGGACGACGTGTCGACGTAGACGACCGGTGTGAACCAGAAGAGCCCGATGCCGGCGCGCCCGAGGCGCGACCCCTCCGCCTTCGCCGCGAGAGCGTGCGCGACCTCGTGGCCGATCCCGGCGAGGAGCAGCGCGACGAACGCCACGGCGACCCCGGCGATGCCGAACGCCGTCGGCGATGCGCCGCGCAGGACGGGCAGCGCGGCGACGAGGCCACCGATCCCGACGACGATGGCGACGCCGGCGGCGGGGCCGGAGAACAGCGGCCGCAGGACGCGATGGAGCGCCGTCGCCGCGCCGTCGGCGCTCGCCAGCTCGACGTGCGGCGCCAGGACGGCGTCGATCGCGCGCAGGATCCGCCCGTTGCCGCCCGGCGTCGCCACGCGCGGCGCGGTGGCGAGACCCGCGACCTGCAGCGCGGCGACCGTCGAGAAGACGGCGTGCGGGTCGAGCCGTCCGGTCCGCTCGAAGTGCCGCAGCGAGAGGTCGCGCAGCGTGCGCTCGCCGTCCAGGTCCTCGTAGATCGCGAGCGCCTGGCGGTCGAGGCGGAGGTACACGCCGCGCTGCGGGTCGCCCACGATGACCGCGTCGGGATCGTCCGGAGCCGTGTCGATGCGATGCTGCCCCGCCCGGCGCGGAGCGTGGCGCGCCTGCATGACGGAGCGGACGCGCTCGAGGAGAGCGCGGTGCCGGATCACGACGGAGCGGACGTCGGCGCCGGGTATGACGAGGGCGTCGACGTCCGTGACGCATCGCACCAGCGCGGTCCGGGGCGACCCGGTGAGGACCGCGATCTCGCCGACGAGCGCGCCGGATCCGAGCCGTGACAGGACGCGCTCCTCGGTGCCATCCGTCCGGACCACCTCGACCGTTCCCTCGCGCACGAGGTACACCTCGTCACCGCGCTCGCCCTGTCGCATGAGCACGGTGCCCGCGCCGAGGTGCACGGGGCGGAGACGCGCGGCGAGCTCCTCGGTCTCGTCCGAGGGGAGGTCCGTGAACGGCCCGGACCGGCGGAGGAACGCGTTCGCGCGCCGCGCCTCGGCGAACGACGCGAGCATCCGGGCGAAGTCCTCGTGGCGCTTCGCCACCTGGCGCAGGTCGGCCGCCTCGATCCGCAGGGCACGCACGGGGTCGAGGGCCACGACCGCGGCCGAGCGGCGCAGGCCGCCGAGGACCGCGAGCTCGCCGGTGAGGGCCGGTGCGGCCATCGTCGCGAGCGCGGTGCCGTCGTGCCCGATCACGCGGACGCGCCCGCTCAGCACGGCGAAGGCCGCGTCCGAGGCCTCACCCGGACGCATGAGCGGCTCGTCGCGCCGGAAGCGCACCGGACGCGCGCGCGCGGCGAGCTCGGCGCGCGCCGCGGCGGGAAGGCCGAGGAATGGGCCGAAGGCGAGGTCGTCCGCCACGTCGGACGGAGCGTATCGGGCGCTCGCCGGTGGCGGGTCGGGCTAGGCGGAGAACTCCCGCGCGAGCAGGGCGCGCTCGCCGCGGCGCACCCGCGGCGGCAGCACGATCCCGCGGCGGCGGTAGTTCGCGTACGCGTAGCGGTCGCATTGCACCTCGGCGGACGTGCCCCAGCCGTGCACCAGGAAGAGCCAGTAGTGGCAGAACTCGTGGAGATAGAGGAAGCGGATCACGTCCCGGCGGGTGCGGAAGGGGACGAGGGGCCGTCCCAGGCTCCCGAGGTCGCAGACCTCCGCGAACGGGAGGAACGGCTCCGGTACCTGGAGCACCATCTCGGGCCGGTCCCAATAGGTGAAGGCCTGGAGATGCGGGCGGGTCCGGTAGCGGAGAGGCTTCACGCTGAGGCGGTAGCCGGTGGCCATCGGCAGCCCGCGCACGACGTCGCGGATCTTCTCCGCGGGATGGCTGGACAGCGCCGAGCGGACCGCCATCGGGCCGAGCGGGCGACCAGGGCCTTGGCGGGCAGGAATGATGGCCATGGAGCCTCAATGTACGGATGCGGATCGCGCGTCCGTTCCTGGTGGCTGGGGCGCCTCGCCCGGCCGCCTCTTGACGATCGCAAAAGCCCCTCCGGACGGCCTCCTGCTTGCCGCGCCGCCGCCCCCGCGCCTACCATCGGGCCAGCGTCGCTCGAGCGGGAGCGAGTAGGTCGCGGGAGCCGGTCAGAGAACCCCGGTCGGTGAGAAGGGGAACGGCGAAGGCGACGGAATGGGTCCCGCGAGACGCCGCCCTGAAAGCGCGAGCGAGTAGGGGCGGCCGGAAGCCCGCCGTTACCACCGGGCGGCCTGTATCTGCAGGCGCATGAGGCCCGCGGCGCGAGCCGCGAGCGAGTTCGGGTGGCACCACGACCCTCGTCCCGATGTTGGGGACGAGGGTCTTTGTTTTTTGGAGGCGGCGATGGCGGAGACAGGCGAAAGGACGGCGCGCTACCGGACGCGTGGCGGCATCGGCGTCGTCCGGACGTCGACGCCGCTCGACCTGCCGGGCGCGATCGAGCCGATCGTCGACGCGCTCGACGAGCGCCTCGGCGTGCTCCTGGCCTCGAGCTACGAGTACCCGGGGCGGTACACGCGCTGGGACATCGGCTTCGTCGATCCGCCGCTGCGGGTCACGACGCGTGACCGGTCGTTCACGCTCGAAGCGCTCAACGATCGCGGCGCCATCCTCCTGCCGCGGCTCGCGCGGCATGTCGGCGCGCTGGATGCGGTCGAGAGGATCGACCGAACGGAGCGGCTCATCGAGGGGCGCATCCGCGAGGCGGAGCGGCGCTTCTCGGAGGAAGAGCGGAGCAAGCAGCATTCCGCTTTCTCGCTCATCCGCGGGGTCGTCGACCTCTTCGCGGCCCCGGAGGACAGGCACCTCGGCCTCTACGGCGCGTTCGCCTACGACCTCGCGTACCAGTTCGAGCGCATCGCGTACCGGCTCCCGCGGCCGGCCGACAAGCGCGACCTCGTGCTGTTCGTCCCCGACGAGCTCATCGTCGTCGATCACCGCCGCGAGGTCGCCACGCGGCACCGCTACGACTTCGAGGTGGACGGTCGCGTGACCGTCGGCCTCGAGCGGACGGGCACCCGGGTCCCCCTCGCGCCCGCCCGCGCTCCCGAGCACGCTAACGACCACGCCCCCGGGGAATACGCCGCCACCGTGCGCGTCGCCCGCGAGGCGTTCGCGCGCGGCGACCTCTTCGAGGTCGTGCCGGGGCGGACCTTCTTCGAGTCGTGCGCTGTCCCGCCGTCCGAGCTCTTCCGGCGGCTGCGCGAGCGGAACCCCGCGCCGTATGGCGCGCTCATGAGCCTCGGCGAGGGGGAGCACCTCGTCAGCGCGTCACCGGAGATGTACGTGCGCGTCGAAGGGACGCGCGTCGAGACGTGCCCGATCTCGGGCACCATCGCGCGCGGGATCGACGTCATGGGCGACGCCGACCACATCCTCGAGCTGCTCAACTCCGCCAAGGACGCGTCCGAGCTGACGATGTGCACCGACGTCGACCGCAACGACAAGTCGCGGATCTGCGTGCCCGGGAGCGTGCGAGTGATCGGGCGGCGGCAGATCGAGATGTACTCGCGCGTCATCCACACCGTCGACCACGTCGAGGGAACGCTGCGCGACGGCTACGACGCGATCGACGCGTTCCTCAGCCACGCCTGGGCGGTGACGGTCACGGGCGCGCCCAAGCTGTGGGCGATGCGGTTCATCGAGGCGCACGAGCGCTCGTACCGCGCGTGGTACGGCGGCGCGATCGGCGTCATCGGGTTCGATGGGAGCATGAACACGGGGCTGACGCTGCGGACGATCCAGCTGAAGGGCGGCGTCGCGCAGGTCCGCGCGGGCGCGACGCTGCTCATCGATTCCGACCCGGAGGCGGAGGAGCGCGAGATCGACCTCAAGGCCGCGGCGTTCTTGGACGCCATAAGGCGTGCGCCGGGACGGATCGAGGGCGCGGCCCCGGAGAAGCCGCGCCGAGCCACGGACCTCCGTGGCGTCCGGGTGCTTCTCATCGACTACGAGGACTCGTTCGTGCACACCCTGGCGAACTACATACGACAGACCGGGGCGGAGGTGTCGACGATCCGCGCGGGGCTCACGCGCGAGCAGCTCGCCGAGCAGCTCGCGGCCTACCGGCCGGACGGCGTCGTCCTCTCTCCCGGCCCCGGATGCCCGGCCGATCTCGACGTGTCGCTCGCCGTCGGCGCCGCCGTCGAGGCGGGCCTGCCCCTCTTCGGCGTGTGCCTCGGGCTCCAGGGGATCGTCGAGCACTTCGGCGGGAAGCTCGGAGTGCTGCCGTACCCGATGCACGGGAAGGCCTCGCGGATCGACGTCCTCGGCGGGGCCATCTTCGAGGGTGTCCCCACGCCGTTCCGCGCCGGCCGGTACCACTCGCTGTACGCGCTGCGCGAGGCTCTGCCGGCAGACCTGCGCGTCACGGCGGTGGCCGACGACGGCGTCATCATGGCGATCGAGCACACGCGGCTGCCGATCGCCGCGGTCCAGTTCCATCCCGAGTCGATCCTCACGCTGAAGGACGAGGTCGGGTCGCTCATCGTGCGCAACGTGGTCGAGCGGCTGGTGGCGCGAAGGCCGGCGCTGGCCGGAGGAAGGTAGCCGTGGACTGTCGTGAGGCTCTCGGCGCCGTCGTGACCGGGCGGACCCTGACGCGTGAGGAGGCGCGGACCGTGATGACGTCCGTCATGGCGGGCGAGGCGACGCCGGCGCAGCTCGGCGCTTTCCTCGCCGCCCTGCGCGTGCGCGGCGAGACCGTCGATGAGATCGCCGGCTTCGCCCTCGGCATGCGCGAGGCGGGTGTCCCCGTACGTCTCGACGCGCCCGCCGTCGACATCGTCGGCACCGGTGGCTCCCAGACGGACCCGTTCAACATCTCGACGGTCGCGAGCATCGTCGTCGCCGGCGCGGGGGCGCGCGTCGCGAAGCACGGCAACCGGGCGGCATCGGGCAAGTGCGGGAGCGCGGACGTGCTCGAGGCCCTGGGCGTCCGGATCGACCTCGGCCCCGACGAGATCGCGCGGTGCGTGCGCGACGTCGGGATCGCGTTCATGTTCGCTCCGCGCTTCCACCCCGCCATGCGCCATGCGGGGCCGGTGCGGCGCGAGATCGGGATCCGTACGTTCTTCAACCTCCTCGGTCCGCTCGCGAACCCCGCCGGCGTGCGTACGATCGTCATCGGCGTGCCCACCCCGGAGCTCGGCGAGCGCCTCGCGCGCGTCCTCGCGGAGCTGGGCATCGAGCGCGGGCTCGTCGTGCACGGCCATGACGGTCTGGACGAGATCAGCCCGACCGGACCGAGCCGGACCTGGGAGGTCCGCGCCGGCAGCGTGCACGAGGGGACGATCGACCCCGCCGCGCTGGGGATCCGGCTGGCCTCGGTGTCGGAGATCCTCAGCGGCGATCCGCCCGCGAATGCCGCGACGGCCCGCGCGATCCTCGCCGGCGAGCAGGGCGCGCGACGCGACACGGTCGTCCTCAACGCCGGCGCGGCGCTCGTGGTCGCGGGCGTCGCGGGCGACGTCCGCGAGGGGATGGCGCTCGCCGCGCGCTCGATCGACAGCGGCGCGGCGCAGGCGACGCTCGCGCGCTGGGCGGAGACGAGCCAGCGGCTGGGGGCTGCGGGCGCATGAGCGACTTCCTCGAACGGGTCGTCGCCGAGCGGCGGGCGGACGCGGAGAACGCGTCGCACGCCGTGGCTGAGGCCGACGTCGTGGCGCGCGCTCGCCGCCGCGGTCCGACCCGAGCTCCGTCGGGCGGATCGAACGACCCGTTCACCCGCGCGCTGGCGGAGCGCCGCGCGGCGGCGCGGCTCGCGGTCATCGCCGAGGTCAAGAGGGCCTCCCCCTCGCAGGGCGTGCTCGGTCGCGGCGTCGACGTCCGTGCCCTCGCGCGCCGCTACGCGGGGGCGGGCGCCGCCGCGATCTCGGTGCTGTGCGAGCCGCGGCACTGGGGCGGCTCGCTCGCCGACCTGAGCGCCGTGCGCGAGAGCGTCGACGTGCCCGTGCTGTGCAAGGACGTCATCGTGACCGGATACCAGGTCGCGGAGGCGTGCTCGGCGGGGGCGAGCGCCGTCCTCCTGATCGCGGAAGCCCTCGACGACGAGGAGATCCGGCGCCTGGCGACGCGCGCCTTCGAGCTCGGGATGGGGGTCCTCATCGAAGCGCACGAGACCGCGGCCTTCGAGCGCGCGGTGCGGACCGGCGCGGCGGTCGTTGGCGTGAACGCACGCGACCTGCGCGCCCCGGCGGAGATCCGCCCCGAGCGGATCCGGCTGCTGCACCATCTCGCGCGGCCGGAGCACATCCTCGTCGCGGAGTCGGGCATCGGGAGCGAGGAGGACGCCCGCGCGCTCCCTGCGCGCGTCGATGCCGTTCTCGTCGGCGCCGCGCTCATGCGCGCCAGCGACCCCGGGGTCCTCGTCCGCCGGCTGGCGTCGCTGACGCGCGAGCGGGCGGAGCCAGCGGGAAGGAGCGTCCCATGAGCCTGCCGGAGGCGGCGCGCGGACGGTTCGGGGCCTTCGGCGGGCAGTACGTCCCCGAGACGCTCATGCCCGCGGTCATCGAGCTCGAAGCGGCCTTCGACGAAGCGTGGAAGGAGCCGGCGTTCCGCGACGAGCTCGACGGCCTCCTCCGGACGTACGTCGGCCGGCCGACGCCACTGACCGACGCACGTCGCCTCGCCGACGCGGTCGGGCTGCGGCGCGTGCTCCTCAAGCGCGAGGACCTCACGCACACCGGCGCGCACAAGATCAACAACGCCATCGGCCAGGCGCTCCTGGCGAAGAGGATGGGGAAGAAGCGTGTCATCGCCGAGACCGGCGCGGGTCAGCACGGCGTCGCGACGGCGACCGCGTGCGCCCTCCTCGGCCTCGAGTGCGTCGTCTACATGGGGACGCTCGACATGGAACGCCAGCGGCCGAACGTGTTCCGCATGCGCCTCCTCGGCGCCGACGTTCGCGGCGTCGACGCGGGGAGCCGGACGCTCAAGGACGCGGTGAACGAGGCGATCCGCGACTGGGTGACGAACGTGCGTACGACGTACTACCTCCTGGGGTCGGCCATCGGGATGCACCCGTATCCGACGATCGTGCGTGAGCTGCAGTCGGTCATCGGCCGCGAGGCGCGCGCGCAGTCGCTGGACCTCCTCGGCCGCCTCCCGGACCTGGTCACGGCGTGCGTCGGCGGCGGCTCGAACGCGATCGGGACGTTCGCGGCCTTCCTCGGCGACACGGCTGTGAGGCTCCGGGGCGTCGAGGCCGGCGGGGAGGGTGTGCCGAGCGGCAAGCACGCCGCGTCGATCGTCGGCGGCTCCGTCGGCGTGCTGCACGGGACGAAGACGTACGTACTGCAGGACGACGATGGGCAGATCCGCGAGACGCACTCGATCTCCGCCGGGCTCGACTACCCGGGGGTCGGCCCGCAGCACGCGGCGCTGCACGACAGCGGGCGCGTCACCTACGTCGCGCGCACCGACGCCGAGGCGCTCGACGCGTTCCGGCTCCTCTGCCGCACGGAGGGGATCATCCCCGCGCTCGAGCCCGCCCACGCGATCGCGGATCTCCGCTACGTCGCGCGGGAGCTCGGACGTGACCTCGACGTCCTCGTCTGCCTCTCGGGCCGCGGCGACAAGGACCTCGACACGGTGATGAGGACGCTGTGACCGTCGCACGTCTCAGCGGCATCGAGCGGATCGAGCGCGCGTTCGCGGCGGCCAAGCGCGAGCGGCGGATGGCCATCGTCATCTACCTCATGACCGGCTTCCCGCGCCGCGACGCGACGCGCGGCCTGGTCCGCGCGGCGCTCGACGGCGGCGCGGACGTCATCGAGCTCGGCGTGCCCTTCAGCGATCCGATGGCCGACGGGACGACGGTCCAGCGCGCGGGCGAGACCGCGCTGCGCGAGGGGATCCGCCTCGACGACTGCATCGCCGAGGCGCGTACCGCGGTCGCCGAGCGCGACGCGACGGTCGTGCTCATGGGCTACCTCAACCCGTTCTTGCGGTACGGGCCGCAGCGTCTCGCCGATGCCCTGCGCTCCGCGGGGGTCGCGGGCGTCATCGCGCCCGACCTCCCGGTCGAGGAGAGCGCCGAGATCGACGCGGCGCTCATGCCCGCGGGGGCGGCGCGGATCGACATGTTCGCGCCGACGACGCCGGACGGTCGCCTCGAGCGCCTCCTTCCGCGGGCGCGCGGCTTCGTGTACTGCGTGTCGCTCACCGGCGTGACGGGAGCCCGCGCCGGCCTGTCGGAGGAGGTCGGTCCGTTCGTCCGGAGGGTGCGCGCGCGCACACCGCTCCCGATCGTCGTCGGCTTCGGGATCAGCCGCCCGGAGCACGTCCGCGCGCTGCGCGGCGTCGCCGACGGCGTCGCCGTGGGCAGCGCCGCGATCGACGCGATCGACCGTGCCGAGCGGGGTCGATCGGAGGATGCGCTGCGCGACCTGGTGCGGTCGCTCCGAGAGGCCGGCGCCGCATGACGGCCGTGCGCGGCGTCCGCGGCGCGACGACGGTCGCGGCGAACGACCGGGATCAGATCGTCTCCGCGACGAAGGGCCTGCTCGAGCGGATCGTCGCGCTGAACGGGATGGTCCCCGACGACGTCGCGAGCGTGTGGTTCACCGTCACGCCCGACCTCGACGCCGAGTTCCCCGCGGTGGCGGCGCGTGGGATCGGGTGGACGGACGTCCCGCTCATCTGCGGGCGCGAGATCCCCGTCCCCGGATCCCTGGAGCGCTGCATCCGCGTCCTCATCCACTGGAACACGGACCGCGCCCAGTCCGAGGTCCGCCACGCCTTCCTGCGCGAGGCACGGGCGCTGCGCCCGCAGTGGGCCGTGGACGAGAGGGAGGCGACGTAGATGCTCGTGGTCATGAAGCGCGACGCGACGCAGGCCGAGATCGACCAGGTCGTCGCGCGCGTCTCGGAGCTCGGCCTCACCGCGATCCCGCTGCCCGGGACGGAGCGCACCGCGATCGGCACCTTCGGCGTCGCGGCGCAGGAGGCGGGGGAGCAGCTGGAATCGATGCCGGGCGTGCAGGAGATCGTCTACGTGTCGCGGCCGTTCAAGCTGAGCTCACGCGAGGTCCGCGCCGAGGACACGATCGTGCGCATCGGCGGCGTCGAGGTCGGCGCGGGCCGCCCGGTCGCGGTGATGGCCGGGCCCTGCTCGGTCGAGACGCGCGAGCAGACGATCGCGACGGCGCGCGCCGTCCACGACGCGGGTGCGACGGTGCTGCGCGGGGGCGCGTACAAGCCGAGCACCTCGCCGTACCACTTCCGCGGGCTCGGCGAGCCCGGGCTCGCGATCCTTCAGGAGGCGGGGCGCGCGGCCGGCCTTCCCGTCGTCACCGAAGTGCTCACGCCCGGGGACGTCGACCTCGTCGCGCGCCACGCCGACTGCCTCCAGATCGGCACGCGCAACAGCCAGAACTTCAGCCTCCTCGACGCCGTCGGCGAGACGCGCATGCCGGTCCTGCTCAAGCGCGGGATGTCCGGGACGATCGAGGAGCTCCTGCTCTCGGCCGAGTACATCCTCGCCAAGGGCAACCCACAGGTGATCCTCTGCGAGCGCGGCATCCGCACCTTCGAGAAGTACACCCGCAACACTTTCGACGTGAGCGCGATCCCTCTCCTCAAGCGCTTATCGCACCTGCCCGTCATCGCCGACCCGTCGCACGGCACGGGCAAGTGGTACCTGGTCGCTCCGGTCGCGCTCGCCGCCGTCGCGGCCGGCGCCGACGGCGTCATCATCGAGGTGCACCCGAGCCCGGACCACGCGCTGAAGGACGGCTTCCAGTCGCTCACGTTCGAGAACTTCGCCGGGCTCATGCGGACGCTCCCCGGAGTGGCGCGCGCCGTGGGGCGTCCGGTCGCCGCGGCCGCTGCCGTGACCGCGTGATGCGGGTCCGCGTCGTCGGCCTGGGGCTCATCGGTGGGTCGATCGCGCTGGGCCTGCGGGGGCGCCACGACGTCGCGGGGTACGACCGGGACGACGCGGCGCGGGCCGCGGCGCGCGGGCGCGGCATCGTCGTCGTCGACGCGCTCGACGCCGTGCTCCCGGCCGACGCGGTCGTCGTCGCGACGCCGCTCGCGGCCGTCGTGCCGACGCTGCGCGCTCTCGCGCCGCGCGCGGCCGGCGCGGTGCTCGTCGAGGTCGGCTCGCTCAAGGCCGACGTCGCCCTGTTCGCCGAGAGCGCTCCCGAGAGCGTGCGGATCGTCGGCCTGCATCCCATGGCGGGCAGCACCGCGAGCGGCATCGCCGCCGCCGACCCGGCCCTGCTGCGCGGACGGCCATTCCTCGCGGTCGCCACGGCGCGCTCGGACGAGCGCTCCATGGCGCTCGTCGGCGACCTGGCCCGCGACCTGGGCGGGAGCGTGACGGTCTGCTCGCCGGCGGTCCACGACCGCGCCATCGCCGCCGTGTCGGCGCTCCCCCTGGCGTCGGCGATCGCGCTCGACGCCGTGGCGCGGGCGGCGCTGCCGATGCCCTTCGAGGCGGTCGCCGGCACGGGTATCCGTGACGCGACGCGGCTCGCCGCGACGCCGCCCGAGCTCGCGCTTCCGCTCCTGGGAGCACCGGGACTGCCCGAGCACATCGCCGCGCTGCGCGAGCGGTTGGGCGAGATCGAGCGCGCGCTCGGCGACGAGCGCGCTCTGCGCAGGCTCCTCGCGGAGCGCGCGGAGCGGGCGTGACGGCGGTCGGCTTCGCCTTCGACGCCGCGCTCGGTCCCGGCGTCTCCTCGGCGGTCGCCGCGGAGGTCGAGCGCCTCGACTACGCCAGCCTGTGGACGAACGACACGCCGAACGCGCCGGGCCTGCCGATCCTCGCCGCGGCCCAGCGCGTGACGGCCCGCATCCCCGTCGGCGTCGGTGTCATCCCGTGCGACCGCCGCTCGGCGAGGGACGTCGCCGCGGGCGTCACGAACGCCGGGCTCGACCTGCGCCGCGCGGTCATCGGTATCGGCGCGGGCCGCGCCGAGCGCCCCGCCGCCGCCGTCCGCGAGGCGGTGGACGAGCTGCGGCGCGTCCTGCGCCCCGGCGCGGTCGTCGCCGTCGCCGCGATGGGCCCGCGCATGTGCCGTCTCGCGGGTGAGATCGCGGACGTCGTCCTGCTCAACTGGATGACGCCCGAGCGCATCCGCTGGGCGCGCGAGCGTGTTCGCGAAGGAGAGCGCCGAGCGGGCCGCGACGCGGGCAGTGTCGTCGTCGCCTCGTACGTCCGCGTCGCGGTGGGTCGCGATGCGCGCGAGCGCCTCGCCCACGCGGCGGAGAGGTACACGCGCTTCCCGGCGTACGCCCGCAGCTTCGCGGCGATGCGCGTCGCACCGGAGACGGTGGGCGTCGCCGCGGTGAGCGAGGAGGAGGCGCGCGCGGCGCTCGCGCCGTACCGCGAGGCGCTCGACGAGACGATCGTGCGGGCGCTGCCGACCTTCCCGACGGCGGAGAGCGTGCTCGAGCTCGCGCGAGCGACGCGTCCCTAGCCCACGAAGTCCCCGATCACGAGCTCGTTCGCGATCGCCGCGAGGAGGAGCAGCGACACGATGGCGTAGGACCACAGCGCGCGGCGCCGCTCGAGCAGGAGCGCCAGGACGACGAACGCGGGGAACACCACCAGCAGGTAGCGTGACGTCGACGTCAGCGGCGTCGGGAGGATGCGGAGCCACAGGAACGCGATCTGAGGGGCCGCGTAAAGGGAGAGGTCGGCCCGCAGCCGGGCGGCACCCACGATGAGGAGGGCCGTGGCCCCGACGAGCAGCGCGAGCTCGAGCGCTTCCAACGGGTCGCCCCGGCGCCGCGTCCAGTCGAGCGCCGCGGCGAGGACGTCCCAAGGGGGGTGGTACGCGGAGCCGGTCCAGAGCGCGGAGGCGGCGAACATGGAGACGCCGACGACGCGCTGCGTGTAGAGGACGAACGCGCCGAACGCCGCGGGCGCCGCCACGACGGCGGCGGCGGCGGCGACACGTTCCTCACGCTCCGCGCGGCGCCGCCACGCCGTCCACAGGAGCGGCAACACGAGGACGACGCCGACCGGACGCGCCAGGGCGGCGAGGAACGCGCATGCCGCGGCGGCGCTCCAGCCCCCGCGCCGCGCGAAGTCGAGTGACCAGACGGAGGCGGCGAGAAGGATCGCTTCGGAGAACGGCGCGACGAGGAACAGCGACGCGGGGAAGACGCTCAGGAGGAGGATCGCCCGGCGTGCGACGTCCCTGCCGTGATCGTCCTCGACGATCCGGTGGATGCCCCAGAGCGCGAGGACCGCGGCCACGAGGTCGACGATCATGCCCGCGATCACGACGTGCGGACCGAAGAGCGCGACGACGCGCTCGAGCGCCGGGAAGAGCGGGAAGAACGCCGTCGAGCCGTCGCCCTGGTAGCCCGTCGTCGCGATGTGCGCGTACCAGCACGCGTCCCAGCGCTCCCAGACGCCGACGAGCTTGAACGCGAGGCCCTCCTTGTACTGGAGCGGCATCACGCTCCAGCCGTTGCGCGCCTCTTCGAAGTGGCACGGCTGCGGGATGGTGCGCTCGCTCGCGACGTACAGCGCGAAGATCGAGAGCGCGACGCGGAGCGTGAGGACCAGCCACGTCGCCTCGAGGAGGCCGTCGGGGAGCGCCCGAAGGCGGCGGAGCGCGCCGTCGATCAGTGACCGAGCTCCCGCACCATGTCGTAGAAGCCGGGGTACGTCTTCGAGACCGCCTCCCAGCCCTCGATCTCGACCCCGGGCACCTGGAGGCCCAGGACGCTGAAGGCCATGGCGATGCGATGGTCGCCCGATGCGTCGACGCGTCCGCCGTGCAGCGGGACGGGATCGACCGCGATGCCGTCGGCGTACTCGGTCACCTGACCCCCGAGCGCGCGCAGCCCGGAGGCGACCGCGGCGATGCGGTCGCTCTCCTGCCGCCGCGCGTGGCCGACCCCGAGGATCTCGCTGCGCCCCTCGGCCATGGCCGCGACCACCGCGAGGGTGGGGAATACGTCGGAGATGTCGCGGACGTTCTCGCGGATGCTGAAGAGGGCGCCTCGCCGGGAGACCTTCACGTGCCCGAAGTGGCGTGCGACGGCGCAGCCCATGCGCTCGAGGAGGTCGAAGAACCGCACGTCGCCCTGAGCGCCGGGTCGTGGGCGCGGGTCGACGTTCTGAACGATGACGCCTCCGCCGAGGATCGCGGCGGCGGCGGCGGGATAGCTCGCCGCGGTCGCGTCGCCCGGCACCTGGACCGAGCGGGCGCGGATGCGCTGCGGGCGGACGCGGAACGTGTTCGGCGTGAGCAGACGCTCGACGGCCACCCCGCGCTCCCGGAGAACGGCGGTCGTGAGGTCGAGGAACGGAGCCGAGACGACGCTGCCCGAGATGCGCATCTCGATGCCCTCGGCCGCGCGGGCGCCCGCGAGGAGCAGCGCCGACGCGAATTGGCTCGACTCGTGCCCGGGGACCACGACCCGGCCGCCGCGCAGCGGTCCGGCGACCGTCAGCGGGAGCGCGTCGCCCTCGACCGTCGCCCCCAGCTCGCGCAGCGCCTTCGCGAGCGATGACATCGGCCGTGCGCGCATGCGCTCGTCGCCGTCGATCCGCGTCCGGCCCGGAAGGACCGCGGCGGCGGCGGCCACGAAGCGGGCCACCGTGCCCGCCTGCCCCGCGTTGACGCTCGCGTCGCGCGCGACGGGCGAGCGACCGAGCCCGGTGATGCGGATCGTCCCGGTGGGACCGCCCTCCACCGCGCAGCCGAGCTCGAACAGCGCGTCGCGCATCGCGCGGACGTCGTCGCCGGGATCGAGCTCTCCGACGTCGACATGAGACGTGCCCTCCGCGAGCGCCGACAGGAGGAGCTCGCGGTTCGCGACGCTCTTGGAGGCAGGCACGCGTATCCGCGCGTCGATCGGGTGTCGGATGGGTGGGATCGATCTCGCCGTCACGCTCGCGGGTGTCAGCATAGGCACGGAAATGACCGGCCGCCGCGACGCTCGACCGATGGCGATCATGGTGGGGATCGCCGTCCTGTTCGCGGCCGTCCTCTACTCCGCGGTCGCCGGCGGCCGGCTGAGCGGCGGCGGCCCCAGCCTCGCCGCGGTCACGCCGTCGCCGTCGCCGCATGTGGCCGCGCCGACCGTCACCTTCCTGCACCAGACCTGCTGCACCCAGGCCGCCCGGTTCCTCGACGCGGCCTGGGGGTCGAACGAGCGGATCAGCGCCGCGAGCTTCAGCCTCGACCCGGCGCCGCCGTTCGCGTGCTCCGCGACCGTCGACGCGACCGGCCTCGCCGGGCGCTTCGGGTGCGTCGGCCTGCTCGCCGGCGCGACGGACTTCGTCGGACACCTCCTCCTCACGACCGACGCCGGGACGTTCACGTACGAACACGCCTTTCGCACCATGGGGGACTCCCTCCAGGGAGTGAAGTGGTTCACGGAGTTCGAGGACCCGACGGGCGACCCCGTCGAGTGCGCCGCGGCCAGCGTGCGGATGATCCAGCTCTACACGACGGGCGAGGACAAGCTGACCGCGACCGAGATCCTCCAGGCCGGCAGGGCCTTCAACAAGAGCGCCGATCCCGGCATCGACCCGGCCGCGATCGCGACGGAGATCCACCAGCTCGACCCGCGCAACACTTACCACTACTACCGCTTCGCGACGCGCGCGGACGCCACGGGCGCCGCGGTGTACTGGCTTCTCCGCAGCGGCAAGCCCGTCATCGCGATAACCCTCGCGGGCCAGCACGCGCCCGTGGTGACCGGCTTCCAGGGGACGTACGGGACGTACTACGACGACCCGAACAACAAGATCACCGGCGTCGTCGTCGAGGATCCACAGCGCGGCGACCTGAACCCGGCGACCGCGGGCCGGCGCCCGGACAAGCCGCGCGCCGCGGACTACCAGACCGGGCACCTCGTCCCGCTGCAGGAGTGGAACACCGACGACTGGTGGCTCGGCTACGCGTACCAGGGGACGATCAAGATGCCGAACGGGTCGTACCTGAACATCGACCGCAATGACCGCGCGTACCCCACGCCGCACTGGGCGGGGAAGTTCGTGATCCTCGTGGACGACGGCGACGCGGCGAACCCGCCGGACAGGGAGGGCCGCGTCACGTTCCGGTAGCGAGCGCGCGCTCCTCCGGACGGCGTCCCGGACCCCCTTGCAGCACTACGCCTGGGTCGCGACGGGATACATGCTCGCGTCGGCCGTCATGGTCCCCATCTGGGGCAAGCTCTCGGACATCCGCGGATGAGGCGCCTCCGCGGCGGCTGATGCCCGCGCCGGACGGAGCCTCTACGCGATGAGCTTGCGCTCCATCCGGCGCAGCGCGAGCGAGATGGCCGCGACGAAGAAAGCGACGAGGTACGCCAGGTCCCACAGCTGACCGCCTCCCAGGAGGCCGGTCGAGAGGCCGCGGCACAGGCTGATGGCGTGGTAGAGCGGCGTCGCCTGCATGAAGAGCTGGATGGGCGTCGGGTAGATCGAGATCGGGAAGAAGGTGCCGCTGAACAGGAACATCGGCATCACGATGAGACCCATGGGGACGTCGAAGTCGTTCACCGTCCGCAGGTACGCGGAGCCGGCGAGGCCGGCGGCGCTGAAGGCGGCCGACACGAGCAGCGCCGCCGGGACGAGCAGCAGCGCCCACGGCGACAGGACGAGCCCCATGGCCGCCATGAGCGCGAGCATCGCCACGGCGTAGAGCGCCGCGCGCAGGAGAGCCCACAGCAGCTCGCCGAGGGCGATCTCGGTGATCCCCATGGGCGTCGCGAGGACGGCGTCATACATGTGCGAGAAGTTGAGCTTGAAGAACACGTTGAAGATGGTCTCGAAGACCGCGCCGTTCATCGCCGCGGTCGCCAGGAGCGCGGGCGCGACGTAGGCGGCATAGGAGACGACGCGCCCGTCGGGCAGGGAGACCTCGCGGACGATGCTCCCGAGGCCGAGCCCGATGCTCAGGAGGTAGAACACCGGCTCGAAGGCGCCCGAGAGGAGGACGATCCACTCGTAGCGGTAGACGAGCACGTTGCGCTGCACCATGCGGCGCGAGCGCCAGAGGCGAGACCACGCCTCTGCGGGCGGCGCCGGCCTCGCCAGGGGCCGCAGGAGCGTGCTCATGTCCGGACCCGTCTCACACCGTCAGCCGACGGCGCAGCAGGCGAGGCGCGAGCAGGGCGCCGACGCCGAAGAAGGCGACGAGGTACGCCACGTGCCAGGGTGCCGTGGCCGGATCGAGCCGGCCGCTCGTGGCCCCGCGCACGAGCTCGACCGCGTGGAAGAGCGGCGTGGCCCACGCCAGCACTTGTACGGCCTCGGGCAGCCGGTCGAGCGGGAAGAACGTGCCACTGAAGAGGAAGAGCGGATTGATGACGAAGCGGAAGACCGCGTTGAACCCGATGTCGTTGCGCTGCGTCGCGGTGAAGGCGATCAGGTTCGCGCTGAAGCCGAGGCCGACCAGCAGCGCGACCGGGAGGGCCAGGATGGCCAGCGGGCTCGTGGCCACGCCGAACAGCGCGAGCACGACCAGGAAGATCGTCGCGAGCGTCAGGATCCGGAAGCCGATCCACGCCAGCTCGCCGGCCACGAGGTCGCCGACCGCCAGGGGGGTCGAGAGCATGGCCTCGTAGTTCCGTCCCCACCTGATCTTGTTCATGATCGGATAGGTCGACTCGAAGGTCGCCGTCTGCATCGCCATCGCCGCGAGCAGGCCGGGCCCGAGGAATTGCAGGTAGCCGACCCCGCCGAACGCCTGCTGCGACCCCGCGCTCATGAGCGATCCGATGCCGATCCCCATGGCGCTGAGGAAGAGCGCGGGCTGCAGGAAGCCGAAGGCGATGCTCCGGAGCCACAGCCGGCGGTACACGAGCCAGTTCCTGTGGAAGACGCGGCGCGACAGCGTCGACGCTCCGATGCTCATCGGCCCTCCGTCAGTCGACGAGCGAGCGGCCCGTGAGGCGGAGGAAGACGTCCTCGAGCGTCGCGCGCCGCACGAGCGCGCTCTCGAGGGGGATGCCGCGCGCGCGGATCTGCTCGAGCGCGCGCTCGCCGTCGGAGGTGTAGAGGAGGACGCGGTCCGGGAGCTCCTCGACGCGGTCGGCGAGCTGCGCGAGCCGGCCGTCCAGCGCACCGCGCTCGCTGTCGCCGACGCGGATCTCGACCACCTCTCGCGAGCTGTAGCGGCCGATGAGCTCGCGCGGCGCACCCTCGGCGACGATCCTGGCCTTGTCCATGACCACGAGGCGGTCGCAAAGCTGCTCGGCCTCGTCCATGTAGTGCGTCGTGACGATCAGGGTCGCGCCGCGCTTCTTGAGCTGATACAGCCGCTCCCACAGGAGGTGTCGCGCCTGCGGGTCCAGGCCGGTGGTCGGCTCGTCGAGGATCACCAGGTCGGGCTCGTTGATGAGAGCGCGGGCGATCGTCAGCCGTCGCTTCATGCCACCGGACAACGGCTCGACCTGATCCGCGGCCCGCTCGCTGAGCCGCACGAAGTCGAGCAGATCGGTCGCTCTGCGCCGCGCGAGCTGGCCCGGGATGTCGAAGTAGCGGGCGTACATCTCCAGGTTCTCGCGGACCGTGAGCTCGATGTCGAGGTTGTCGGCCTGCGGCACGACCCCCAGGCGCGCCTTGATCTGCCGCGGCTGCGTGCGCGGGTCCATCCCCATGACCGTGAGCTCGCCGCTCGTGATCGGCGACGAGCAGGCGATCATCCGCATCGTGCTCGTCTTGCCCGCCCCGTTCGGGCCGAGGAAGCCGAAAGCCTGCCCCGGAAGGACGTCGAACTCGATGTCGTCGACCGCGGTGAGCCCGCCCGGGAAGCGCTTCACGAGGTGTCGTGCGCGGACGAGCGCGTCCACCCGGGTCACGGTCGGCGACGTCGCGGCATGCGTCAATGTTCGCTCCGATACCCTCGGCGTGCGGGTGCCGTCCGCCGAGGACCGCGGCGTCGAGCTCGCGTGCCTCGCACGGAGCGGCTTCGCCGTGTGAGCATGGCGTCGTGACGAGGTGCGTGTCGTGAAGCGGCGCGTCCTGTTCCTGTGCGTCCGCAACAGCGCACGGTCGCAGATCGCCGAGGGGCTCCTGCGCTCGCTCGCGGGCGACCGGTTCGACGTCGCGAGCGCCGGCCTCGCCCCCGGCAGCGTGCGGCCCGAGGCGATAGCGGTCATGCGCGAGATCGGGATCGACATCTCGGGGCATCGGAGCAAGGCGGCCGACGAGTACGCGGGCCAGGAGTTCGACCTCGTCGTGACGACGTGCGACGAGGCGAAGGAGGCGTGCCCGCTCTTCCCGGGTGCGAAGCGCATGTTGCACTGGTCGATCCCGGATCCGACGGCCGCCGTCGGCGCGGAACGGATGGCCGCGTTCCGGTCCGTCCGGGACGAGATCGAGCGGCGGATCGAGAGCGACCTGCGGGGGGAGGACGTCCGGACAGGCGACGCGCGGGGGTGACGCCCGGGAGGTCGTGGTAGCGTCGCGCGCGTGAGCGAGCGGCACTGCTGGGACGACGTCATCGACGACGACACGCGCCGCGTCTACTCCGCCTACGAGCGCGAGCGCTGGGTCGGACCACGTCCGGCGGTCCTCGCGGTCGACCTCTACAACGCGGTGTTCGAGGGCGGTCCGCGGCCGGTGCCCGAGCTCGTCGCGGCGTACCCGAGCGCCTGCGGCATCGACGCCTGGAACGCGATCGGTCCCCTCCGCCAGCTCCTCGCGACGGCGCGAGACGCGGGTCTGCCCGTCATCTACACGACGGGCGAGACGCGATCCGACGCGGGCGTCGCGGTCCGCGCGACGCGGCGTGGGGGAGCCGCCCACGGCACCCACGACTACGCGTTCAAGGAGGATCTCGCGCCGGTGGAGGGCGACCTCGTCGTGCGCAAGCAGCGCGCGAGCGCGTTCTTCGGCACGCCGCTCGTGGCCGACCTGGTGCAGCGCGGCATCGACACCGTCGTCGTCTGCGGCGAGACGACGAGCGGCTGCGTCCGCGCGAGCGTGGTCGACGCGTACTCCTACGGGTTCCACGTCGTGCTCGCCGAGGAGTGCTGCTTCGATCGCAGTGCCCTATCGCACAAGGTGAACCTCTTCGACCTCCATCAGAAGTACGCCGACGTCATGCACCTCGAGGAGGTCGAGCGGCGCCTTCGCTCGCTGCCGAAGGCCCGCTAGTGCCGCCCGCGCGCTCGGGTCCGTTCCCCTACAGCGCGATGCCCGGCCGCGCTCCGCTGCGCTGGCCGAACGGCGCGCGGATCGCGGTGTGGGTCGTCCCGAACATCGAGTCGTTCGCGCTCGACGAGCCGATCGCCGGCGGGACGGGGACGGTGCCCGACGTCCCCGCGTGGTCCGTGCGCGAGTACGGCGCGCGCATCGGGGTGTTCCGGATCATGGACGTGCTGCGGCGGCACGGCGTGCGCGGCACCGTCGCGCTGAACGCCGACGTGTGCGGCGCCTACCCCGAGGTCGTCGCGGCCACGCTCGATCTCGGATGGGAGCTCATGGGGCACGGCGTGACGAACACGCGTCGCCTGAGCGCCGTGGCCGACGAGGCCGTCGTCGTGCGCGAGACGTTCGAGCGGATCGAGCGCGCGACGGGGACGCGGCCCGTCGGATGGCTCAGCCCGGGACTGCAGGAGACGTGGGACACCCTGGATCACCTCGCGGCCTCCGGAGCGCGGTACGTCGCGGACTGGACCGTCGACGATCAGCCGATCTGGCTGAGCGCGGGCGGGACGCGGCTCGTCGGGGTGCCGTACACGTTCGAGCTCAACGACAAGCCCGCCTACGAGCGGATGGGCCGGACGCCCGACGAGTTCGCGGCGACGATCCGGCGGCAGTTCGACGTCCTCTACGCGGAGTCGGCCACGTCGGGGCGCGTCATGGCCATCGCGCTCCACCCGTACCTGAGCGGATACCCGCACCGCATCGGCGCCATCGACGACGCGCTCGGGTACGTGCGCTCGCATGACGGCGTCTGGCTCGCGACGGGCCGCGAGATCGCCGACGCCTTCCGCGAGGCCATGCGCGGCTAGCGCCTCGCGCACGAGGTGCCGCGGGCGCTCGGCGTAGGGCGCGGCCTGTGGCCGGCCTCCGCGCGAGCCGGTCCACGGCTAACATGGTGGGACCAACGGGAGCTCGGGCCTGCCGGGCTGAGAGGGTGGCGGGGGCCACCGACCGTGCAAGGGACCTGATCCGGGTAATGCCGGCGCAGGGACGAGGTCCAGCGGCAGGGAGCTTCCGGGTCGTGGAGGGCTGCCGCATGACACGTCCGAGCGGTCGCGAGCGCTGGGGGCGCGCCGTCGCGCTCACCATCGCGGGCTCGGACTCCTCGGCCGGCGCCGGCATCCAGGCCGACCTCAAGACCTTTCAGGCGATCGGCGTCTACGGCGCGAGCGCGATCTCGGCGCTCACGGCGCAGAACACGCTCGGCGTACGGGGGGTCGAGGAGGCCTCGCCGGAGATCGTCGCCGCGCAGATCGACGCCGTCGTCGAGGACCTGGGGGTCGACGGCGCGAAGACGGGGATGCTCGCGAACGGCCGGGTCGTGCACGCGGTCGCCGATCGCGTGCGTCGGTGGGCGCTCGGGGACGTGCTCGTCGTCGATCCGGTGATCCTCGCGACGGATGGCACGCGGCTCCTCGGCGAGAGCGGCCTTCGCATCCTCGTCAGCGAGCTCCTCCCGCTCGCCGCCGTGGTCACGCCGAACCTCCCGGAGGCCGCGGCGATCCTCGGGCACGTGGTCGCGGACGACGACGACGAGCTCCGCCGGGCGGCGCGCGAGCTGCGCGAGCTCGGGCCGCGCGCGGTCGTCCTCACGGGTGGGCACCGCGTGGGCCCCGCCCGCGACGTGTACGTCGATGGCCGCACCGAAGAGCTCCTCGACGCCGAGCGGGTGGCCACTACGAGCACCCACGGCACCGGCTGCACGTTCTCCGCCGCGATCGCGGCGCGGATCGCGCTCGGCGACGAGGCGATCGACGCCGTCCGCTACGCCAAGGGCTTCGTCACGCGGGCGATCGAGCTCGCGCGCCCGCTCGGTGGCGGACACGGCCCGCTCGCGCACGAGGCCGCCGCCCGCTCCGAGGGAACGCCGGTGGCCCGATGAGGATCCAGATGGACACACCCGTCGCGGAGCGGATCGCCGCCCTGCGTGCGGCGGCGCCCCTCGTCCACTGCATCACCAACGACGTGACGTCGCACCGGGTCGCGGACGCGCTCGTCGCGCTCGGCGCGCTGCCGGTGATGGCGTCCGCGCCCGAGGAGGTCGAGGTCGTCGCGCGCTCCGCCGACGCGCTGCTCCTCAACTGCGGGACGCCCTCCGCCGCGCGCTGGGACGCCATGCGCGCCGCCGCCGCAGTGGCGTCGCAGCGCGGCATCCCCGTCGTGGTCGACCCCGTCGGCGCCGGCGCGAGCTCCTCGCGGACGGAACGCGCGCGGGGTCTGGTGTCGGCGAGCGGCGCGATCGTGCGCGGGAACGCGCCCGAGGTCGCCGCGCTCGCGGGCGTGGATGCCGTCGGGCGCATCCGCGGCGTCACGGCCGTCGGCGTGCCGGCCGACGCGCTCCCGGGTCTCGCGCGGTCCGCGGCGGCGGCGCTCGCGACGACCGTTCTCATCAGCGGACCGGTCAGCGTGGCCTCCGACGGCTCCCGCTCCCGTTCGCTGCCGGCGGTGCCGCCGCGCTATCCGGCGGTCGGCCTCGGCGACGTCCTGGGCGCGCTGGTAGCGGCCGTCGCTTGCGTCGAGACGGATCGGCTCGAGGCCGCCTGGTCGGCGCGCGAGCTGATGGATCGGGCGGTGGACGCCGCCGGCACCATCGCGCGGGGACCGGGGTCTTTCTGGCCCGCGCTCATCGATGCGCTCGGGACGCACAGGTGAGCGGGAGCTCCGCTCTGCGCGACGCGCTGCGGCTCTATCTCATCGCCGACACCGGCCTCGTCGCGCCGGAACGGCTGCCCGATGTCGTCCGCGCGGCGACGCTCGGCGGCGTGACGATGGTGCAGCTGCGGGCGAAGGGCCTCACGACGCGCGCGCAGGTCGACCTCGCGCGCGCGCTGCGCGGCGCATGCGACGCCGTGCGTGTTCCGCTCATCGTCAACGACCGCGCCGACGTCGCGTCGGCGGCGGGGGCGGCGGGCGCGCACGTCGGCCACATCGGCCAGGAGGACCTGCTGCCCGGCGAAGTGCTGGGCATCCTGGGGCCGCAGGCGATCGTCGGCGTGTCCGTGGGCAGCGCCGAGGAGGCGACGCGCGTGCGCGACGCGGCGTACCTCTCGGCGGGGCCGATGTACGCGACGACGACGAAGGGCGACGCCGGACCCGCTGTCGGCCCCGCGCTCGTGCGGGCCATCCGCGCGGTCACGACGCAGCCGCTCGTCGCCATCGGCGGCATCACCCTCGACCGCGTCGGCGAGGTGCTCGCGGCGGGGGCGGACGGCGTGTGCGTCGCGTCGGCGATCCTTCGCGCTCCCGACCCGCGTGAGGCGGCCGCGTCGTTCGCGTCGGAGCTCGGCATCAGACGGATGGAGGGAACGAGATGAGCACAGAGACCGCGATCGGGCAGGTGCGGACGATCCCGCGGACGCAGCGCCTCGCGCTGACGGCGACGCTCACCGCACTGGGCGTCGTCCTCGGCACCCTGTCGGTCCCCATCGGACCCGCGCGCGTCGCGCCGTTCCAGCACTTCATCAACGTCCTCGCCGGCGTTCTCGTCGGCCCCTGGTACGCGCTTCTCACCGCTTTCGCGATCAGCGTCCTGCGCAACGCGCTCGGGACGGGCACGTTCCTCGCGTTCCCCGGCTCGATGTTCGGCGCGCTCTTCGTCGGGCTCGCGTACCACTACGTGCGGCGCACGGACGTCGCGGCGTTCGTCGAGCCGATCGGCACGTCGATCGTCGGCGCCCTCGTCGGCTATGCGCTCATCGCGCCGCTGCAGGCGAAGACCCTCCTGCTCGGCTTCGTCGCGGCGAACCCGCCCGCGTATCCGCCGTACCTCGCGGGCCTCGGCGGTCCGATCGCGATGGTGGTGCTGTTCGCGATCAGCGACATCCCGGGGTGCATCCTCGGCTTCTTCGCGCTCCGAGCGCTGCGGCGCGCGGGCGTCGCCTTCTAAGGGGACGTCGATCGCGACGGCGCCGCCGACGCCGATCCGCCTGCACGACGTCACCTTCCGCTACCCCGGCGCCGCGGACGCCGCGCTCGACGGGATCTCGTGCGACATCGCGGTGGGGGAGCGGGTGCTCGTCGTGGGCCCGACGGGGTCGGGGAAGTCGACGCTGCTCCGCGCCCTCATCGGGCTGGTCCCCCACGTGTCGGGCGGCGACCTCACCGGGGACGTCGAGGTCGCGGGCGTCCACACCCGCGGCCTCGCACCGCACGACATCGCAGCGCGCGGGGTCGCTCTCGTGGCGCAGGATCCCGCCGAGACGTTCGTCGCCGACCGCGTCGCGGCGGAGGTCGCCTTCGGGCCGGAGAGCCTCGCGCTTCCGGAGCGCGAGGTGGACGAGCGGGTGGGCGAGGCGTTGGAGGCGGTGAGCCTGGCGTCCGCTGCCCGGCGCCGCGTTCGCGAGCTGTCCGGCGGCGAGCAGCAGCGTGTCGCCATCGCGGCGGCGCTCGCCCTCCGCCCGAGCGTCCTCCTCATGGACGAGCCCACCGCCCACCTGGACGAGGCGACCGCACGCGCGATCCTCGAGCTCGTCGCCGCCATCGCGCGTGAGCGCGGGATGACCCTCGTGCTCTCCGAGCACCGCCTCGGCATCGCAGCGTGTCTGGTCACGCGTGCGCTCGTGATCGCCCAGGGCCGGCTCGTCCTGGACGGCGCTCCGCGCGGCGTGCTCGCCGACCCGTCCGTCGAGCGGCTCGGCGTCCCCGTCCCGCGGTCGACGCTCGTCGCCGCGGCGCTCGCGCTGCCGGCGCCCCTCGCCCTCACGCCGCAGGAGCTCGTGGCGCGCGTGGAGGCGCTCGAGGCGGCGTGGGCGCCGCCCGCACCTCCGCCCGCACCCGAGGCCGGAACGGCCCTGCGCTTCGAGCACGTCACGTACGCCTACCGCTCCGCGGAGCGTCCCGCCGTGCGGGACGTGTCGTTCGCGCTAGGCCATGGGGAGCGCGTGGCGCTCATCGGCCCGACGGGGTCGGGGAAGAGCACGCTGGCGCGGCTCGCGCTCGGGCTGCGCCGTGCGGACGCCGGCGAGGTGACGCTCGCGGGCATGCGGACGCGGAGCACGCCGATGTCACGACTCGCCGGCGTGGGCGGGCTGGTCCTCCAGGATCCGACCCGGCAGCTCATCGCCGAGCGCGTCGAGGACGAGGTCGCGTCGGGGCTCGCTGGCCTCCCGCCGTCCGAAAGACGGTCCCGCGTCGAGCGTGAGATCGAGCGCTTCGGGCTCGGTCCGCTTCGAACGCGTCATCCGCTCACGCTGAGCGAAGGCCAGCGCCGCCGCGTCGTCCTCGCCGCGGCGACGGCGCGGCGGCCGGCGGTCCTCGTGCTCGACGAGCCGACGCTCGGTCAGGACGCGCGCCAGCGCGACGCCCTGGCACGGCTCGTCGCCGATCTCGCCGCGGAGGGTACGGCCGTGCTCGCCATCAGCCACGACCCGGAATTCGTCGCGGACGCGTGTGAGCGCGCGCTGGTCCTGCGCGAGGGCTCGCTCGTCGCCGATCTTCCGATCGGCGGCACGCCGGTCCAGCTCCGTGCCCTCGCGGACGCGGCGGTGCCGCTGTCCGACGTCGGAGCCGCCGTCCTCCTCCTGTCGCGGCGGGGGACCCCCGTCGCGGCGCGCACGGTCGACGAGCTCGTGGCGCGCGTCACGGCGGCCCGAGCGCCCGTATGAAGCGGATCGATCCGCGCGCCCAGCTCGCCTGGCTCGCCGCGATCGTTGCGGGCGCGCTCTTCGCCGGCGCACCCGGCGTCGCCGCGGCGCTCACGCTGGGCATCGCGGTCCTGGCGCGGAGCGGACGCTTCACGAGGTCGCTCCGCCTCGTCCCCACCGTGCTCCCGCTTGCGGTCGGCATCGGCCTCCTGGACGCTTTCTCGGGCGATCCCGCCGGCGGCGCCACGGCGGGTGCGCGCATCATCGCCCTCGTCGTGGTCGCCGCCGCGTTCGCCGCCGTCGCGGATGGCGATGCGCTCGTCGACGCGCTCCGCTGGCTGCGCGTCCCGTTCGACGTGACCTTCGCGCTCGTGACCGGCGCGCGCCTCGTGCCGCTCGCGGCGGCGGACCTTTCGGACCTCGCCGACACCGCGCGCCTGCGCGGGATCGACATCGACGGCGCGCCGCCGCGCCGGCTCCGATCGTGGGCGCGGCTTCTCGTCCCCCTCCTTGTGGTCACGGTGCGCCGCGGCCTCCGTCTCGGCGAGGCGATGGAGGTCCGCGCATTCACGGCGGACCGTCCGCGGACGAGGCGATCGCGCATGCGATGGCGGCGGCGGGACCTCGTTGCGTTCGGAGGCGCGCTCGTATACCTATCGGCCGTCGTCGTCATGGTCCTTTGACCCAGTCGCGGGCGCAGAAGGCCGGAGTACGCTCGGGCCGAAAGATGATCGTCCGTGCGCTGTTCCGCGCTGCGCTGGTGACCTGCGTCGCGCTCGGCCTGGCCGGTCTGGCCCTCGACGGCAGCGCCGCCGCCGCCGCTCAGGGCGGCACGGTCCTCGTCGGCAGCATCAACGGAACGATCGACCCCGTGGCCGCGCGCTACGTCGATCGGGTCATCTCGGACGGGGAGCAGCAGGACGCGCGCGCGGTCGTGCTGACGATCGACACCCCGGGCGGCGACCTCTTGTCCACCTCCGACATCACCACCCGCATGCTCAACGCGCGGGTCCCCGTCATCACCTTCGTCTACCCCTCGGGATCGCGCGCCGCGTCGGCCGGCACGTTCATCACCCTCGCCGGCAATGTGGCCGCGATGGCGCCTCTGACGAACATCGGCGCGGCGCACCCCGTCGGCTCGAACGGCCAGGACCTGCAGGGGGACGAGCGCACGAAGGCCGTGAACGACGCGGTGGCGCAGATCCGCAACATCGCGACGGCGAGGGGCCACAACCCCGAGTGGGCGGAGCAGGCCGTCCGCAACAGCGTGAGCATCACCGCCGATGAGGCCGTCTCGATGCACGTCGCGGACCTGGAGGCGAGCGACGTGCCCGACCTCCTGCGCAAGGTCGACGGCCGCGAGGTCTCGCTGCCCCAGGGGAAGGTGACGCTCCGAACGGCGGGCGCGACGATCGTGGACGACCAGCCGAGCCCCTTCGAGCAGGTGCTCAAGCTCCTCACCGACCCGACCGTGGCCATCATGCTGTTCAGCGTCGGGACGTACGGGCTGATCTTCGAGCTGGCCAACCCGGGACTCATCTTCCCCGGCGTCATCGGCGTGGTCGCCATCCTTCTCGCGCTCCTCTCGTTCGGCACGCTCGACGCCAACGCCGCCGGCATGGGGCTCCTCCTGTTCGCGGTGCTCCTCTTCCTCTCGGAGATATGGGTGCCCAGCCACGGCATCCTTACGGCCGGAGGGATCATCTCGACGATCATCGGGGCGGTCATCCTCTTCCCTCCGGGCCGGCCCACGCTGCCCGGCGGCGAGGTCGGGGTCCCGCCCTCGACGATCGCGGTCATCGCCGGCATCAGCGGCGTGTTCTTCTTCTTCCTCGCGCGGGTGGGCTTGCGCTACCACGGCCTCCGGCCGATCGCCGACACCTCGGCGCTCGTCGGCGCGGTCGGGATCGCCAAGAGCGACGTCGATCCCGCCGGTGTCGTTCACGTCGGCAACGAGGACTGGAGCGCCCGGAGCGAGGCCGGCGGCATCCACATCGGAGACAAGGTCACCGTTCGCGCCGTCGAAGGCATCCGGCTCGTGGTCACGCGTGCGCCAGAGGGAAAGGAAGGGTCCTGAATGACCGATCTAAGCGGCTTGATCGTGCTCGTCCTCATCCTGGTCATCGTCATCTTGTTCCTGCGTGCGACGGTCCACATCATTCCCGAATACCAACGCATCGTGGTGTTCTCGTTCGGCCGTTTCCAGGGGATGGGAGGACCGGGCCTGGTCCTGCTCCTGCCTCCGCCGTTCCAGAGCGTGGCCCAGACGATCGACCTGCGCGAGTTCGTGGTCGAGATCCCGCAGCAGACCTGCATCACGCAGGACAACGCGCCGATCGCCGTCGACTTCCTCATCTACCAGAGGGTCCTGGTCGAGCAGGCGAAGGACTCCTTCCTCAACATCCAGAACTTCCGGCAGGCCATCAACGGGATCGCGACGACGACGCTGCGCTCGGTCATCGGCAACATCCCGCTCGACGACGTCCTCTCCAAGCGCGAGCAGATCAACGAGGCCCTTCGCATCAAGCTCGACGAGGTCACGCACCGCTGGGGCATGAAGGTGACGAATGTCGAGATCAAGGAGATCGTCCCGCCTCGCGACATCCAGGACGCCATGAACCGGCAGATGTCGGCAGAGCGCAACCGGCGCGCGGCCATCCTCGAGGCCGAGGGGAAGAAGCAGTCCGCGATCCTCGTTGCGGAGGGCGACAAGCAGTCGCACATCCTCCAGGCGGAGGGTCAGCGGCAGGCGCAGCTCCTGCACGCGGAGGGCTTCGCGCTCGCGCTCGACAAGATCAACGAGGCCGCCGGACACGCCGACCCGCGGACGATGACGCTCCAGTACCTCGAGGCCCTCAAGCAGCTCGGCGCGTCGCCCGCGACGAAGCTCGTGATCCCGACGGAGTTCACGACGCTCCTGCAGCCGCTCATCGGCATGACGCGGTCGACCGAGGGCGGCGACGGAAAGAAGCCGGCGGGCTCCTAGCGGATCGCGCCGCCGCGCCCGCGGAAGGGCCACCAGCCCCGGCCAGCGGGGCGTCGGGCGTCTTCCGCGGACGCGAGCGGCACCGCCATGGCCCGGCGCTTACGGCGCCGGAGCTCCGGCGCGTAGACGCGCGGCGGGAGCCGCCAGGGGGTCATCCCGACCCTGGCGGGGGCCCAGCCCTCGCCGCTGGCGACGCTCCCCTGCGCGCGACGTGGTGGGTGGGCGAGGCTCGGTGCCTGTGGGAAGAAGGCCGTTGCGGCGGACACGAAGTGGGACGATAGAACATCCGTTCACGATGTCAAGAGGGGGTCCGAGCGGCGCTAGGATCGGCCGACGGGAGTTGAAAAGCCTCGTGGAGGCCGACGTCGCCCCTCAGCGGCCACGATCCGCGCACGAGCGGACGGGAGCCGACGGGTATGTCCTGGAACCGGAGTGGGCGGGAACGCGAGCCCTGCTGCGGATCGGGCATCCGGAGCCGCACTTCGTCGGCTACCACGGAGCGTTCGAAGGGCCGCGCGAGCTCTACGAGGCCGTCGGCGTGGGTGCGCGGTGCCGGACCGCGGTGATCGACGGCGTACTGGTGACCGAGTTCTCGGAGGAGGGCGACCTCGAGCTCGACCCGGTGGGGAACGCGTTCATCCGGCAGCGCACGCCTCGCACGATCTTCGCCGCATTCGACCTGCTCGAGGTCGACGGCGAGTCGCTCCTCGAGGTGCCGCTCCTGGAGCGGAAGCGGCATCTCGAAGGTGTGCTCCGTCCGAGCACCAACGTCCGCCTGACGGCATACCGTTCCCGTGACCTCCGGTCCTGGCGCGACACGCTGATGGAGCAAGGATTCGGGCGAGTGGTCCTGAAGGACAAGAACAGCACGTACCGTCCCGGCTCGACGAACGACACGTGGCTCGTGGTCGAGAAGATCAAAGACACAGGGAGACGCTGATGCAGAGCGCGGCCGTCATCGATCACACCCAACGAGATCCCTACCAGGTGGCGCTCGAGCAATTCGACATCGCCGCCGACCGGCTGCACCTCGATCCGAACATGAGGGCGATCCTGCGTGAATGCCAGCGCGAGCTGATCGTGCACTTCCCCGTGCGCATGCAGGACGGGGTGGTGAAGGTGTTCACCGGCTACCGGGTACAGCACAACACCGCGCGCGGCCCGGCGAAGGGCGGGATCCGCTACCACCCCTCCGTCTCGCTCAACGAGGTGCGCGCGCTGTCGATGTGGATGACGTGGAAGTGCGCGGTGGTGGGGATCCCGTACGGCGGCGCGAAGGGCGGCGTCGTGTGCGACCCCAAGCAGATGACGTCCCAGCAGCTCGAGACGCTGACCCGCCGCTACACGACGGAGATCGCGCTCCTCATCGGGCCCGACCGCGACATCCCGGCGCCCGACGTGAACACGGACGCGCAGACGATGGCCTGGATCATGGACACCTACTCCATGCATCAGGGCCACACCGTGCCCGCCGTCGTGACCGGCAAGCCGCTCTCGATCGGCGGGAGCGAGGGACGCCGCGAGGCGACCGCGCGCGGCGTCGTCTACACGATCATCGAGGTCGCCAAGCACCTCGACGTCGACCTCGAGGGCGCGCGCGTCGCCGTCCAGGGCTTCGGCAACGTCGGCAGCAACACCGCGATCCTCCTGCACCAGCTCGGCGCGACCGTCGTCGGCGTATCCGACGTGACGGGCGGCGTGTACAGCGCCAAGGGCATCGACATCCCGCGCCTGCAGGCGTACGCCCGCGAGACCGGGCAGGTCGCGGGGTTCCCGGGCGCCGAGCGCGTGACGAACGCCGAGCTCCTCGAGCTCGACTGCGACATCCTCGTTCCCGCGGCGATCGAGAACCAGATCGGCGAGACGAACGCGCCGCGGATCAAGGCGAAGATCGTCGCCGAGGCGGCCAACGGCCCGACCAGCCCCGAGGCCGACCGCATCCTCCAGGACAAGGGCGTGATGCTCATCCCGGACATCCTCTGCAACGCCGGCGGCGTGACCGTCTCGTACTTCGAGTGGGTGCAGGATCTCCAGAACCTGTTCTGGCGCGAGGCGACGATCAACGCGCGCCTCAAGGAGGTCATGGTCAAGTCGTTCAACGACGTGCTCGACCTCTCGCGCAAGCACAAGGTCGACATGCGGACGGCGGCGTACATGCTCGCGGTGCAGCGCGTCGCCGACGCCACGCTGACCCGGGGCATCTACCCGTAGACGCGACGGAAGCGCTCGGCGTACCGAGCCCCTCTCGAGGCCAGGACCTCGATCCGTAAGCCTCGGGAGGGGCTCCGCTAATCTTCCGGCAGCATTCCGCCGGGTCGGCGGCTAGAAGAGGCTCTACGGCAGAGCTCGTCGCGGTCGACATCGAGACGACGGGCTTCGACCCGAGCGTCGACCGGATCGTCGAGATCGGAGCGGTCCGTCTCGGCGTCGCCGACGACGGCGCGGTGATCCCTGGAGACCGCTTCGTCACGCTCGTCGATCCCGGCCGCGCTCTCGCGCGGGGCATCGCGCGCCTCACCGGCATCTCCGACGCCGATCTGTCGGGTGCGCCGTCACTCGACGAGGCGATGCCGCTCTTCGTCGCGTTCATCGGCGACGACCCGACGCTCGTCGGACACAACGTCGGCTTCGACGCCGCCTTCCTCGAGCGCGCCGGCATGGCCGTCGGTCTGCGGCGCCTCGACACCGCGGAGCTCGCCTCGATCCTGCTGCCGACGGCGCCGTCGTACGCGCTGCAGCGGCTCGCCGCCGACGAGGCGATCGTGCCGGAAGCGGCGCACCGCGCGGTGCACGACGCTCTGACCTGCGCGAGCGTCCTCACCGCGCTCTCGCGCCGCGCGCGCTCCCTGCCGCCGCTCGTGCTCGAGGAGTGCGCCGGACAGGCATCGCTGCTCGGACCGGCGTATGCCTCGTTCTTCGAGCGAGCGCTCCGATCGGTGTGGGCGGGCGGCAGGTCGGCGGCGGCCGGCGGCGGCGACATCGCCTCGGAGGCCCCGTCCGTCACGCAGCGGCCGGCGGAGCCGGGCGCGTCACCCGGCCGAGCGCTGAGCTCGGCACAGGCATTCGCACGACTCGCCGAGCGGATGCCCGGATACGAGGACCGTCCCGAGCAGCGCGAGCTCGCGATAGCCGTCGAGCGGATCATGGAGACCGGCGGCGTCCTCGTCGCCGAGGCCGGAACGGGCATCGGCAAGAGCCTCGCCTACCTCGTCCCCGCGCTCCGGCGCGCGGAGATGGGGGAGCGCGTCGTCGTCAGCACGCACACCCTCCCGCTGCAGGACCAGCTCGTCCGCAAGGACCTGCCCGCGCTCCAGGCGGGGCTCGGCACGAGCGTGCCCGTCGCGACGCTCAAAGGCCGGTCGAACTACCTCTGTCCGCGGCGCTGGCAGATCTTCCGCACCTCGGCGGTGACGCGCGACGAGACGCGGCTCGCGCTCAAGACGCTGGTCTGGCGCAGCCTCACCACCGCCGGCGACCGCGTCGAGGTCAACCTCATGCCGAGCGAGGCCGCTCTGTGGCCGCGCATCTCCGCGGACGACGAGACGTGCGACCGCGCGCGGTGCGGCCGGGTCGTGGGAGGGTGCTACCTGGAGAACGCGCGCGAGCGCGCCTCACGTGCCGGGATCGTCGTCGTGAACCATGCCCTCCTCCTGTACGACGCACGCATGCGCAGCGCGCTGCTTCCGGAAGCCGACCACGTCGTCGTCGACGAGGCGCACCGCTTGGAGGACGTGGCGTCCGACGTGTTCGGCTATCGCCTCGAGGACGGGCGGCTCCGGCACGATCTCGATCGCGTCGCGCGGTCGCCGCTCGTCCTTGCCGCGCTACGCGACGACCGCGCGCCGATCGCCGAGTCGCTGCGAGGCGAGATCGAGCGTGCGCGCGAGCGCGCCGGCGAGACCTTCGCGGCCCTCCAGGCGCTGCTGCCCGGCGACGGAGGCGAGGACCGGCGGCGCATCACGGCCGCCGTGCGCGCCGGCGACGACCGCTGGCTCCCCGTCGAGCTGGCCGCGGAGCGTCTGGCGGACTCGCTCGCCGCCATCCTGGCGGGGTGCGGGCGGCTCGAGGAGCGCGCCGCCGCCGAGGAGGAGGACCCGCGAGACGAGCTCGTCGGCGCCGCGACCGAGATCGTCGGCGCGCGTGTCGCGATCTCCCGCGGGATCCACGAGCCGAAGCCGAACGACATCGTTTGGCTCGCGACGCTCCCGTCGGATCGGGCGACCGGCTTGTACGTCGCGCCGGAGCACGTCGGGGGTCCGCTGCGCCGCGCGCTCGTCGAGCGCTATCGCTCGGTCACGCTGACCTCGGCGACGCTCGCGGTCGCCGGTTCGCTCGACTTCACCCTGGAGCGCCTCGGCGTGCGCGACGTCGCCGGCGGCCTCGTGCTCGGCTCGTCGTTCGACCACTTCGGCCGGTCGGTCCTCGTCGTGCCCAACGACATCCCGTATCCGAGCGATCCCGGGTTCGCGGACGAGCTCGCCACGACGGTCGACGAGATCGCCCGCGCCATCGGCGGCCGGACCCTGGTCCTCTTCACCGCCCACGCGTCGATGCGCGAGGTCGCCGCCCTGCTGGACCCTCTCGAGGACGACGGCATCGCCGTGCTCACGCAGGGGCTGGGCGGGTCCCGGCGCGCGATCGTCGAGCGCTTCATGCAAGGCTCTGCGGTGCTGCTCGGGACGCAGTCGTTCTGGGAGGGCGTGGACCTCCCCGGCGACGTGCTGCGCTGCGTCGTGGTCGCGAAGCTGCCTTTCGCGGTGCCCGACGATCCGCTCGTCGCCGGACGGTCGGAGCGATACGACGACCCCTTCCGGGAGTTCCAGCTGCCGCAGGCGGCGCTGCGCCTGCGCCAAGGCTTCGGCCGCCTCCTGCGCACGCGAACGGACCGCGGCGCGGTCGTCCTCATGGACCGTCGCGTCGTCGAGCGCGACTACGGACCGACGTTCATCGCCTCGCTGCCCGACGTCCGCGTCCGCCGGATCCCGCGCGACAGCGTCGCGGCGGCCGTCGCGGAAGCGGCGGCCGACTAGCATCGGTCGCGGATCGACGCCGAGCAGGCGCGTGCCGCGGTGCGGCTTCCTGCGCCTGCGGGCGGAGCTCGAGACGTCCGGCGAGATCTTCGGGTGCAGCCTGGACGAGCTCCGGGACCGCGCCGCCATCCACCCGCCCCAGGCGGCCCGCGGGTGGCAGCCGAAAAGCCCGCTGGAGGCCTTCGGGACGAGGTGGTGGCAAAAGGGCATCCGGACTCCCGTTAGGACGTTCGGGCTACTGCCGTGGCCATTGCCCACCGACTAGACTCCCCGCCAAGCGAGCAGAGGCACGACCTCGGCTCGGACCGTTTTGAAAGGAAGGAGGTGAGGTGGGTGCTCGAGTTCTTCCGTGACGACGAAGGCCAGGGACTGGTCGAATACGCACTCATCATTGCCGTCATCGCCATCGCGGTCATCGTCGCCATGATCTTCCTACGGGGTCAGCTGCAGAACATCTTCAGCAACATCGGCAATAACCTGACCTAGAGGCGATACGGAAGCGCGCTTCGGGGCCCGGCCTCTCCGGGGCCGCGACCCCAAGCGGCAGCAGCGGCGCAAAGTCCGGGCCCTGGTCTCTCGGAGGCCAGGGCCCGGGCCGTCTCTATGCGGTACGCCGTCTCCGCCGACCGACGCCCTCATCCGCGCCGCACGGGCTTGCCGTCGTAACGGGCCCGAACGCGCGCGACCCCGTCCTCACCTGCGTGTAAACTGGGCGTGGACCGGGCCCACCCGGTACTTCGCACGCGGTCTCCGAACACGAACGCTCCCTGGTCGGCTGCCCGGCGGGCAGCGGCTGGACGGCTTTGGCGGGGGACCGCGGAGGGATGAAAGGGAGACCGACCGTGGCCGTTGTCACCATGAAGCAGCTCCTGGAGTCCGGCGTCCATTTCGGGCACCAGGCGCGCCGCTGGAATCCCAAGATGCGCCGCTTCATCTTCATGGAGCGGAACGGCATCCACATCATCGACCTGCAGCAGACCCTGACGCGGATCGAGGACGCCTACGCCTTCGTCCGCGACCTCGCGTCGAGCGGCGGGAGCCTGCTTTTCGTCGGCACCAAGAAGCAGGCGCAGGAGTCCATCTCCGACGAGGCCAAGCGGGGCGGGATGCCCTACGTCAACCAGCGCTGGCTCGGCGGATTCATGACGAACTTCGTGACGATCCGCAAGCGCATCGACCGTCTCAACGAGCTCCACGAGCGCAGGGAGCGCGGTGACTTCGCGACGCTCCCCAAGAAGGACGCGCAGGTCCTCGAGGACGAGCTGGAGCACCTCGACCGCTACTTCGCGGGCGTGCGCGAGATGAAGCGCCTCCCGTCGGCGGTGTTCGTCGTCGACCCGCATCGTGAGCACATCGCCGTCGACGAGGCGCGTCGTCTCGAGATCCCCGTCGTCGCGATGGTCGACACGAACTGCGACCCCGACCTCATCGACGTGATCATCCCCGCCAACGACGACGCCATCCGCGCCGTCAAGCTCATCTGCCAGAAGATGGCCGACGCCGTCATCGAAGGGCGCGCCGAGTTCGACGCCGGGAAGAAGGAGGGCGCGACACCCGAGGAGATGGGCTACGCGCCCGTTGCGGAGGGCGAGCTGGAGGTCGGCGTGCCGCGGGCGCGGCGCACGCCGCGCGTGTACGAGCCGGAAGAGGAAGAGGAATACCCGATCGGCGGGTACACCGAAGAGACGGCGGAGACGGCGGCCGCGGAGGCCGCCCCGAGCGACGAGAAGAGGGCGGAGTCATGACGGAGAAGACGGCGAGCGTCGATGCGCGCGAGGTCCAGCGGCTGCGCACCGAGACGGGTGCCGGCGTGATGGACTGCAAGCGCGCGCTCGAGGAGGCCCGCGGCGACTACGAGAAGGCGAGGGACCTCCTCAAGCAGAAGGGCCTCGCCGCCGCGGCGAAGCGCGCGGGACGCGAGGCGCGGGAGGGCGTCGTCGAGTCGTACATCCACTCCGGTGGCCGTATCGGCGCGCTCGTCGAGCTCAACAGCGAGACCGACTTCGTAGCGGCGACCGCCGAGTTCAAGGATCTCGCCCGGAACATCGCGATGCAGGTCGCGGCGATGTCGCCGCTCGTCGTGTCCGAGGAGGATCTGACGCAAGAGGCGCGCGCCGAGCTGCTCAAGGAGCACGGCGGCGACGAGAAGAAGGCGATCGAGGCGTCCGTCCTCCTACGACAGCCCTACATCCGCGACAACGCGAAGACGGTGGGAGACCTGGTGACCGCGCTGGCGCAGACCACGGGCGAGAACGTCAGGGTCCGGCGTTTCGCACGATTCCAGCTCGGGGCCACGGCCTAGACTCTGCCGCCGAACGTGGATGCGCCTAAGGGGTGGCGGGGGGCGCAGCCCCTTGCGAAGAAGGAAGGCGGCTCCGCCGCCAAGTACTCGCGCGTCCTGCTGAAGCTGAGCGGCGAGGCGCTGCTCGGCGACCGCAAGTTCGGGATCTCGCCGCAGTACACGCGCTACCTCGCGGACGAGGTGCGCGGGCTCCACGAGCGCGGCATCCAGGTGGCGATCGTGGTGGGCGGCGGCAACTTCCTCCGCGGCGCCGCGGCCGCGGAGCAGGGCATCGAGGAGGCGACGGCCCACTATATGGGCATGCTCGCCATGGTCATCAACGCCCTCGCGCTGCAGTCCGCGCTCGAGACGATCGGTATCCCGGCGCGCGTCCAGTCCGCCCTCGAGGTCCGCGCCGTCGCCGAGCCGTACATCCGGCGGCGGGCGATACGCCACCTCGAGAAGGGGCGCGTCGTCATCTTCGCCGCGGGCACGGGGAACCCGTTCTTCACGAGCGACACGGCGGCCGCTCTCCGCGCCGCGGAGATCGACGCCGGGGTGATCCTCATGGCCAAGAACGACGTCGACGGCGTGTACGACGCGGACCCGAAGATCGTCCCCACCGCGAAGAAGTACACCGACCTCACGCACCACGAGGTCATCGAAAGGCGGCTCGCCGTGATGGACACGACCGCGGCGGCGCTCGCGAGCGAAAGGGCCATGGACATCATCGTCTTCGACATCGGCGAGAAGGGCGCGATGCTGCGGGCCGCGCTCGGCGAGCCGGTGGGAACACTCGTGCACTCGGGGTGAGAGAGATGCCGCTCGAGGAGATCATCGCCCAGACCGAGACGCGCATGAAGAGGGCCATCGAAGCGCTGCGCCACGAGCTGACGACCGTACGCACCGGCCGCGCCGCGCCCTCGCTCATCGAAGGCCTCGAGGTCGAGGCCTACGGCGCCGCGACGCCGCTCATCCAGCTCGCATCGATCACCGCGCCCGAGCCGCGTCTGATCGTCGTTCAGCCGTGGGACCGCAGCCTCATCCGTCCCATCGAGAAGGCGATCCAGGCCAGCGACCTCGGGATCACGCCGAGCAACGACGGCACGGTCATCCGCCTGCCGATCCCCACGCTCACGGAGGAGCGGCGGCGTGACCTCGTGAAGCTCGTGCACAAGAAGCTCGAGGAGGGCCGCGTCGAGATCCGCACGCTCCGCCGCCACTCGCACGAGGAGATGCGCAAGAAGGAAGAAGGGGCGGGGGTCTCCGCCGACGAGCTGAAGCGTCTGGATCAGCAGCTCCAGAAGCTCACCGACCGCTACATCCTCGCGGTGGACGAGATCGGGGAGGCCAAGGAGAAGGAGATCGTCTCGGTCTGAGCATGGCCGGAGCGGACGCCGTCCCTCTCCACATCGCGATCGTGATGGATGGCAACCGTCGCTGGGCGCGCGAACGTCACCTCCCCGCGATAGCGGGACATCGCGCGGGCGTGGAGACGATCCGGCGGACCCTCCGGCATGCGCGCGAGCGCGGCGTCCGCTATCTCACGCTCTACTCGTTCTCGACCGAGAACTGGCGGCGCGAGCCGGCGGAGGTCGAGGGGCTCATGCGGCTCCTCGAGGAGACGATCCTCCGCGAGACCGACACTCTCGTCCGCGACGGCGTCCGCCTCCGCGTCATCGGACGTGTCGGCGAGCTGTCGGAGCGGCTCCAGGGGGCGATCGCCCGGGCCGTGCGCGCGACGGAGGGCGGCCGCGACACGATGACGATCGCCTTCAACTACGGCGGCAGGGCCGAGATCGTCGACGCCGTCCGCGCGATCGTACGCGGAGGCGTCGCCGCCGACGCGATCGACGAGGCGACGATCGCGGCGCATCTTTACGCCCCCGACATCCCGGACCCCGACCTCTTCATCCGGACCGGAGGCGAGCTCCGGGCCTCGAACTTCTTGCTGTGGCAGGTCGCCTACGCCGAGATGTGGGCGACGCCCGTGCTGTGGCCCGAGTTCTCCGTGAAGGACCTCGACGAGGCGATCGCCGCGTTCGGATCGCGAGAGCGCCGCTTCGGCCGTTGAACGACATCCGGCGACGCACCGTGACGGCGATCCTCTATGCGGCGGCCGTGCTCGCGGCCGTGCGCGGACCGAAGGAGCTCTTCATCCTCCTGCTCGCCGCGATGGGCGTGGCCGCGAGCGTCGAGCTGAAGCGCCTGGCCGGACGCGCGGGCGCGGCGGCGCTCCTCGAGCTCGTCGTCGTCGCAGCGGGTCTCCTCTCGCTCCTGTACCTGCGCTATGCCGACGCGCCCCGCCCGATCGGCTGCGGGATCGACTGCATGTGGGGGCCCGTCCTCATGACCATCGTCGCGGTGTGGGCGGGCGACGTCGTCGCCTATCTCGTCGGCTCGTCGGTCGGACGCCGGAAGATCGTCCCGCGCATCAGCCCCGGCAAGACGTGGGAGGGAACGATCGCCGGCGTCGTCGCCGCGGGGATCGTCGTCATCCTGTGGAGCCGGCCGGAGCTCGGACCGCCCGGATGGACGATGCTCATCGCGGTCCTCATCGGCGTCGTCGCGTTCGCCGGGGACATCCTCGAGAGCTGGGTCAAGCGCCGCGCGGGGGTGAAGGATTCGGGGACCCTGTTCCCGGGGCACGGTGGGATGCTCGATCGCATCGATTCGCTCGTCGCGGCGTCGACGCTCGTCGCGCTCGTCGTCGTGGCCGTCCGGAGGATGGGATGATGGGTCGATGAGCACGACGCGCCTCGCGATCCTCGGCGTGACCGGGTCGATCGGACGGCAGGCCCTGGACGTCGTCGCGGCGCACCCCGACCGCCTCCGCGTGACGCGATCGGGACACCGCGGCGACGACCTCGTCGCGCTCGCCACCGCCGACGACGTCGACCTCGTGCTCGTCGCGACGCCGGGGGTCGCCGGGCTGGAGGCGACGGTCGCGGCGCTCGAGGCGGGGAAGCGGGTCGCGCTCGCGAACAAGGAGGTCCTCGTCGTCGGCGGCCACCTCGTCCGGCGGATCACGGGCGGCGCGGGCGACCTCCTGCGGCCGGTCGACAGCGAGCACTGCGCGATCTGGCAGTGCCTCGCCGGTGTGCAGAGCCGGGACGTCGCGCGGGTGACGCTCACCGCCTCGGGCGGCGCCTTCCGCGACCTGCCCGCGAGCGAGCTCGCCGGAGTGACGCCCGAGCGCGCCCTCCGCCACCCGACGTGGCGGATGGGCCCGAAGGTGACGATCGATTCGGCGACACTCGTCAACAAAGCGTACGAGGTGATCGAGACGCACTGGCTGTACGGCGTCGACTACGACCGCATCGACGTGGTCCTCCATCCCGAGAGCGTCGTCCACGCCCTCGTCGAGCTCGTCGACGGCGCGGTCATCGCGCAGCTCGCCGAGCCCGACATGCGGCTGCCGATCCAGTACGCGCTCCTCTGGGAGCACACTCCCTCGCGCGCGCCGCGGCTCGACCTGTCGCGCGCGCGCGGACTGACGTTCCGAGGCGCCCCCGACGCCGAGCGCTATCCCTGCTTCGACCTCGTGCTGCGCGCCGCACGGAGCGGCGATGCAGGCGCCCTCATCGGCGTCTCCGCCGCGGACGAGATCGCCGTCGAGCGCTTCCTCAGCGGGGAGATCGGCTTCACGGACATCGCCGGGACGCTCCGTGCCGGGATCGCCGCCGCCGAGAGCGTGCCGCTGTCGAGAGATCCGTCGCTCGAGGAGATCCGCGCCGCGGATCGCGCCGTACGCGCCGCCCTCGCCGGCGAGGCGACGGCGGCGAGGGCCTGATGCTTCAGATCTTCACCGACGCGCGCACGCTGATCCTCTTCATCCTCACCTTCACCGTGATCGTCGCCGTGCACGAGTTCGGGCACTTCCTCACGGCGCGCCTCCTCGGGATGCGGGTCCTCGAGTTCGCGTTCGGGTTCCCGCCGCGCGTCGCGTCGATCGTGCGCGGCGGCGTCCAGTACAGCATCAACGCCATCCCCGTCGGCGGCTTCGTGCGCATCCTCGGGCAGGACGACTTCGCGATCAAGCAGCAGGGCGAGGGCGATCCGGACTCGTTCACCGCGAAGCCCTGGTGGGCGCAGGCCGTCGTCCTCGTCGCCGGGGTGGTCATGAACTTCATCCTCGCGCTCGTCGTCCTCACGGCGGCATTCGCTCTCGGGAGCGCGGCGCCGACCGGGCAGGTGCGGGTCATCGACGTCAAGGCGGATTCGCCCGCATACGCCGCCGGGATCCGGTCCGGTGACATCGTGCAGAGCGTGGACGGACGGCCGGTGAAGAGCTCGCAGGACCTCGTCGCCTACACCCAGAGCCACCGCGGCGACACGATCACGCTCCGGATCCTCCGGAACGGAAGGCCGATGCCGCCGGTCACGGCCGTGCCACGGGCGGAGCCCCCCGCGGGCGAGGGGCCGCTCGGGATCGTCCTCGAGGACGTGACGGCGCCGACCACGGGCGGCCTGCCGCAGGCCGCGGCCAACGCGTGGGGTCTGACGAGCGACATCGTCACGCAGATCGCGCAGCTGCCCGGGCAGCTCATCTCGGGGCAGAACGCCGGCGGCGCCGGCGCTCCGCAGATCGGCGGGCCGATCGAGATCTACCGCGTGACGGCGCAGGTGAGCCAGTTCGGCGTGGCCGCGGTCCTCCGCCTCATCGGCGTGCTCTCCATCAACCTCGCCATCCTCAACATCATCCCGTTCCCGGCGCTCGACGGCGGACGTCTCCTGTTCGTGCTCATCGGCGGGATCTTCCGCCGGCGGTTGTCGCCCCAGGTCGAGGCGGGGATCCATGCCGTCGGGATGGTGCTGCTCCTCGCGCTGCTCGTGGCCGTCAGCATCTCGGATCTCCGGAGGGCCTTCGGGGGCTAGGCCCCCCGCGCGAGCCGCGCGTACAGCCGCTCATGCGCATCGAGCATGCGTGCGATGGTCCACCGCTCCGCGTTGCGCCGGCACGCGGCGCGGTCGATCCCGCCGATGCGCCGGATCGCCGCCACGAAGGCATCCTCGTCGTCGGTCTCGACGAGGAAGCCGGTGCGGCCGTCAGCGACGAGCTCGACGAGCCCGCCGCGCGCGAACGTGACGACGGGCGTCCCCGCCGCCTGCGCCTCGACCGCGACGAGGCCGAAGGGCTCGTCCCACCGCACCGGGAGCAGGAGCGCGGCCGACACGCCCATGAGGCGGTAGAGGTCCGGACGCGCGAGCGCGCCGGCGTAGCGCGCGTCGCCCGCTAGGAGCGGCTCGACCGCGGAGACGAAGTGTGCGCGGTCGTACACCGGTCCCGCGAGCACGATCTCGCGCCCGGCACGGCGGGCGGCGCGGATCGCGGTCGCCGGCCCCTTCTCCGGCGAGATGCGTCCGGCGAAGAGGAGGTCGGGTCCGCCGGTCGCGGAGTAGGGGATCGCGCCGACGTCCACGCCGTTCGGAAGGACGAGGTCGGTCCGCACGCCCGCGGCGGTCCACTCCCGCGCGTTCGCCCACGAGACGGCCGCGAGCACCGCACCGGCGCGGACGGCCGCCGCCGCGGCGGTGACGACGCCCGGGTCGAGGGGCGCGAGGTGGAGCGTGTGGATCACCGGCCGCAGCGGACGCAGCGCGTCGAAGGCGGGAGCGTCGTACGCGTGCGCGTGGACCACGTCCCACCCGCCGCGATGCTCGGCGAGCCAGCGCGCGATGAGGGCGAAGGCGAGGCGTTGGGCGGCGTCGTCGCTGCGCTCCGCGGCCCGTCCGAGGACCGCGGGGACGAAGCGCGCCGGATCGAGCCCGAGGTCGATCGTCTCGACGCCGCGCACGCGCGAGCCGCTCGCGGCGAGGAGCGTGACGCGGTGGCCGCGCGACGCGAGGCCGGCCGCGAGGTCCGCGAGCAGCGCCTGCGCGCCGCCCGGCGGTATCCGCTCGTCGTCGATCGGCGAGACGAGCGGCGCGACGAGCGCGATCCGCATAAGGGTCTGACCGGCTCCCGCGCGCTTATCGCTCGAGCGCGCTCCGCTTGACGCGCTCGAACGGCCTCACGGCGTCGGCTTGACCACCATGAGGAACACGATGATGAGCACGAGGATCGTGACGCCGACGCCGAACTGCGTCGAGCGCGCGTCCGCCGCACGGTACGCGGGATCCGTCGGGCCGACGGAGTCGAGGAGGGTGCGCTGCCGGCGCACGACGCGCGAGTAGAAGACGGCGCCGACGATCGCGACGAGGACCCACAGCGAGATCGATGTCGAGATCCAGAAGAGCGTGATGGGTAAGCCTCGGACGAAGACCATGGCGAGCCCCGTGACGAACAGCAGGCCGTAGCCGGCGTTGGCGACGCGGTCGAGGCGTCGGATCCCGTCGAGGGTGAAGCGGATCTTCGCCGGATCGCTCCCCGCGAGCCCGCGCCAGACGCCGTACGAGAGCGTGTAGCCGAACGCGAGGATGGCGAGGAGAACGTGCGCGAGCTTGAGGAGGACGTAGCCGCTCATAGGTCGAGAGTGTGATCCGCGAGCAGGCTGCCTGCCGGAAGCGAGGGGTACGCTAGGAACGTGGATGCGGCTCCGCTGACGGTCGACCTCACGCCTCCCTCCGAGCGCCCCGGACCGACGCCGCGGCGGCCGAGCAAGCGCGTGTACATCGGCGGGACGTCGATCGGCGGCGACTCCCCGATCCGCGTGCAGTCGATGTGCACGACGCTCACGCACGACGTCGAGGCGACGATCCGCCAGATCGAGCGCCTCCACGACGCGGGCTGCGAGATCGCGCGCGTCGCCGTGCCCGACAAGCGCGCCGCGGAGGCGCTGCCGGAGATCGTTCGCCGCAGCATCCTCCCGGTCGTGGCCGACATCCACTTCGACTGGCGCCTCGCGATGGCGGCGCTCGACGCGGGCGTGCACAAGCTCCGTCTCAACCCCGGCAACATCCACAACAAGGACGGCGTGCGCGAGGTCGTGAAGAAGGCCAAGGAGCGGGGGACGCCGATCCGGATCGGCGTGAACCACGGCTCGATCGGAGACCGCAAGCCGGACGACACGCGCGACGAGGCGCAGCGCATGGTCGACCTCGCCATGAGCGAGATCGGCATCCTCCGCTCTCTCGACTTCGACGACATCGTCGTGAGCGTCAAGGCGTTCGACGTGCCGACGATGATCGCGGCCTACCGGCGCCTGGCGAAGCTCGTCCCGTACCCGCTCCACCTCGGCGTGACCGAGGCCGGCACGCTCCTCGCGGGATCGATCCGCTCGACGGCGGGGATGAGCGTCCTCCTCTACGAGGGGATCGGCGACACCATCCGCGTGTCGCTCTCCGAGGATCCCGTGATGGAGGTGAAGGCCGGCTTCGACATCCTCAAGTCGCTCGGCCTGCGCGACCAGGGGCTCACGCTCGTCGCCTGCCCATCGTGCGGGCGCGCGGACATCGACCTCATCCCGCTCGCGAAGGTGGCCGAAGAGCGCCTCAAGGCACTGCCGCACCCGATGAAGGTGGCGGTCATGGGCTGCGAGGTGAACGGTCCCGGCGAGGCGAAGGATGCCGACGTCGGCATCGCCGGCGGGGTTGGAAAGGGCGCCATCTTCCGCAAGGGCAAGGTCGTGGGCACCTACCCCGAGAGCCAGCTGATGGACGCCCTCCTGGCCGAGATCGACAAGATCCTCGTGGAGAACGGCCTGGAGCCGTATTCGGACAAGGCGCCCAAGCTGAGCCACGAGGGCCAGCTCACGCCAGGCCGCTCCGTCCCCGCGGGCCGGCGAAGCTAGGAGGCGCGCCAAGAGGCGCCTGGAAGAGCGCGCGCGCGACGCTGCGCGGCCGAGACCCGATCGGCACGCGCCGGCGTTAGGCTGTCGCCGCTCGTGGCTATCGTCGAGGCGGCCGGGCTCCCCGGCCTCGTGCTCCTACAGCGCGCCCGCGTCGCGGACGTCGACTTCGGCCGCGCGTCGTTCGACCGGCTCGCGCCGACCGGCTGCACCTTCGTCTCGTGCGATTTCCGCACGGCGACGATCGACAAGAAGCTCCTTCCGCTCTTCCGCGCGAAGGAGCGCAACGTCTTCCGCGACTGCCGCTTCGACGGCGTCGACCTCCGCGGCGTCGACCCGCGCGCCTCGCGCTTCGAGGGCTGCGTCTTCGACCGCGCGGACATGAGCGGCTGGAACGCCACGACGGCCGAGTTCGTCGATTGCCGTTTCGGGGGCCGGACGGCGCACATCCGCTTCTACGGGCGGCCGTGGGGGCCCGGCGCGTCGGAGCTCGACCCGAAGCGCACGCTCAACGACTTCCACGGCAACGACTTCAGCGCCGCCGAGCTCGTCGACGTGACGTTCGTCATGGGGATCGACATCGCGAAGCAGCGCTGGCCCGAGTCACCGGAGTACGTGCGCCTCGACCGCATCCACCAGCGCCTCACCCGCGGTCGCGCGGAGATCCTGCGCTGGAAGGACCTCGAGCGACGCAGCGAGGCGCTCCAGATGCTCCAGTCGCTGTCCTTCCTCTACATGCAGCAGAACGACGTCGTGTCTCGCCGCGTCGAGCCGGCCTCGCCGACGGCGCCCGACATCCAAGAGGTCGTGTGGGGGACCCTCGCCCGGGTCCTCTAGACTGACCGCGATGTCCACGCCCCGAGGGTCACTGCGCCGATCCCCGCGCTAGCCGACGCCTTCCGGCGTCGGCCTCCACCCGCCGCCCCATAACATCCCTCGGGAGTCGATCATGAGGCAGTCACATCTCTTCGGTCGCACCCTTCGCGACGCCCCCGCCGAGGCGCAGACGCCGGGCCACCAGCTCCTGCTGCGCGCGGCGGTCGCGCGTCCCCTCGCGTCGGGTCTGTACACCTGGCTCCCCCTCGGCTTCCGCGTCGCGCGGAAGGTCGAGCAGATCATCCGCGAGGAGGAGGACCGAGTCGGCGCGCAGGAGCTGCGCCTGCCGGTCATCACGCCGGCCGAGTACTGGAAGGAGACGGGTCGCTGGGACGCGCTCGAGCCCGTCACGTTCCGCACGCGCGACCACGGCGGTCACGAGTACATGGTCGCGTACACGCATGAAGAGCTCGTCATGCACCACGCGCGCACCGAGATCCAGTCGTACCGGCAGCTCCCCGCGGTCGTCTACCACTTCCAGGAGAAGGGGCGCGACGAGGCGCGTCCGCGCGCGGGGCTCCTTCGCGTCCGCGAGTTCGTCATGAAGGACGCCTACTCGATCGACAAGGACATGGAGGGCCTCGAGCGCTCCTACTGGCTGCAGTACGAGGCATACGCGCGGTCGTTCGAGCGCATGGGCCTGAAGGCGATCAGCGTCGAGTCCGACACCGGGAACATGGGCGGCGACGTCGCGCACGAGTTCCAGGTCCTCACCGACGTCGGCGAGGACCGCGTCGTGATGTGCACCGCCTGCGACCACCGCGCGAACATGGAGAAGGCGCGGCGGCGGATCGACGTCGCGCCCGCCGGAGCGGCAGCGGTCCCCGCCCCCTCGGAGGTCCCGACGCCCGGCATCAAGACCATCCCCGACCTCGCCGCCTTCCTCCACGCGCCGGCCGCCGACCTGCTGAAGAGCCTCCTCTTCCGGCTGCCGTCCGGAGAGCGCGTCCTCGTGCTGCTGCCGGGCGACCGCGACCTCGGCGAGCCCAAGCTGCGCAAGCTCCTGGGCGTCCCGAACCTCGCCTACGCCGGCGACGCCGACTTCGTCGCGCTCGGCGCCGTCGCGGGCTCGATGGGCCCGGTCGGCCTCGGCAGCGCCCGGGTGGTCGTCGACGCGAGCGTCGAGGCCGGGAAGCCCTACGTCACGGGCGCGAACAAGCCCGACACGCACCTGCGCGACGTCGTGCTCGGGCGCGACTACGACGGCGAGCGCGCGGACGTCCACGACGTCCGCGAGGGCGACGTCTGCCCGCGCTGCGGCGGAAGGCTCGCGATCGAGCGCGGCATCGAGGTCGGGAACATCTTCAAGTTCGGGCCCTACTACGCCGACAAGATGAACGCGACGTACCTCGCCGAGGATGGCACGCGCAAGCCGCTGATGTTCGGCAGCTACGGCATCGGCATCGGGCGCGCCGTCCAGACGATCATCGAGACGAATCACGACAGCCGCGGCATCGTGTGGCCGATGAGCGTGGCGCCGTTCGAAGTCCACGTCGTCGCGCTGCCGGGGAAGGACGCCGCCGTCCGCGGGGCCGCCGAGGCCGTCGTCGCCGAGATCGAGGCGGCGGGCGTCGAGGTCCTGTACGACGACCGCGACGAGTCGGCGGGCGTGAAGTTCGCCGACGCCGACCTCCTCGGGATCCCCTTCCGGGTGACGGTGAGCACGCGCGGCCTGAAGGCGGGGACGATCGAGGTGAAGGCGCGGTCGCGCGACGACGTCGAGAACGTCCCGCGCGCCGGCGCGGTCGCGCGCGTCGTCGACCTCGTCACCCACGAGCGCGCGCGCTACCGGCTCCCCGCGGCGCCCCTCGGCGCGAGCACGCCGATCGGCACACCGGCGTGAGCGAGGTCCGCGCCGTCACGCCCCAGGCGCGCGAGGACGAGCGCTCGCTGGAGCAGACCCTCCGTCCGCGGCGCTTGACCGACGACGAGTACATCGACCAGCGCAAGGTCAAGGAGCAGCTGCGGATCCTCATCGAGGCGGCGCGCCGTCGCTCCGAGCCTCTCGAGCACGTCGCGCTCTACGGCCCGCCGGGAGTAGGGAAGACCTCCCTCGCGCACGTCATCGCCGTCGAGATGGACGTGCCCATCCGCGTGACGAGCGGACCGGCGATCGAGCGGGCGGGCGACCTCGCCGCGATCCTCACCAGCCTCGAGCCCGGCTCGGTCCTGTTCGTCGACGAGGTGCACCGTCTCCCGCGCGTCGTCGAGGAGGTCCTCTATCCCGCGATGGAGGACTACCACCTCGACATCGTGCTCGGCAAGGGGCCCGGGGCGCGGACGCTCCGCCTCCCGCTGCCGCGCTTCACGCTCGTCGGAGCGACGACCCGCATCGGGCGCCTGAGCGCACCGCTGCGCGACCGTTTCGGCGCGCAGTACCGCCTCGACCTCTTCGACGCCACCGACCTCGAGGAGGTGATCGCGCGCGCGGCGCGGATCCTGGCCATCGAGATCGACCGCGAGGCCGCGCACGAGATCGCGCGGCGTGCCCGCGGCACCCCGCGCATCGCGAACCGGCTGCTCAAGCGCGTGCGCGACCACGCCCAGGTCCTCCACGACGGGCGGGTCAGCGTCGCCATCGCCCGCGAAGCCCTCGGCGCGCTCGAGGTCGACGACGCGGGTCTCGACAATGTCGACCGCATGCTCCTGCGCGCGATCGTCGAGAAGTTCGGAGGCGGTCCCGTCGGGCTCGAGACCCTGGGCGCGGCGCTGAGCGAGGACGCCGAGACCATCGAGGACGTCTACGAGCCGTACCTGCTGCGCGAAGGGTTCATCCAGCGGACGCCGCGCGGGCGCGTGGCGACGGAGCGCGCGTACGGCCACCTGGGGCTGATGCCGCCCGGCGGAACGCCTCTGTGGGAGCGCTCCTAGCGGCGAAGCGTCGCGAAGATCAGGGCAACGCCCGGTGGGACGGTGCGTTAGCGAGAGAGGCGCTGCTAGGATCGGCCGCTCAGCACAGCGGAAGGGACGAACGTTCAATGCTGCGACGCTTCGGTGGCGACCCGACCAGACTACGGCCGGAGCCGGAGGCCCCTCGCTTCGAGGACGCACCCGAGCCGGTCGTGACGAGGGAGAAGAGCGAGATGGCGGACCGGGACCGCGACTATGCCCGCGACATCACACCTGCGGCGACGCCTGCTCCGACTGAAGAGCTCAACGCGCTCCTCGGCAAGGGTTCGGAGTTCGACGGGAAGCTCGCGTTCGAGGGGACCGTCCGCATCGACGGCACCTTCACGGGGGAGATCACGACGAGCGACACGCTGATCGTCGGCGAGGGGGCGAAGGTGCAGGCCGAGATCTCCTGTGGGACGATCGTCGTCCACGGGCAGGTCGGCGGCAACATCCACGCCACGCGCGCCGTGGAGCTGCACACGCCGGCGCGGGTCAAGGGCGACGTCACGACCCCCTCCCTCATGATCGAGAAGGGCGTCGTCTTCGAGGGCCACTCGAAGATGGAAGAGACCGAGACGCGCAAGATCGTGCCGCTCTCCGCGGCCGAGGCCGACTAGCCCCCCGTCCGGGCCGGCCGTGCGTGCAGGACGGCGCGCGCGGCCGCGCGGCCCTGCGCCATGGCTCCGACGACCGTCGCGGGTCCGACGAGCGCGTCGCCGACGACCCACACGCGCTCCGCGCGCGGCGCGCGCGCCTCGGCGGCCGCGGCTTCTTCCTGTCGCCGCCACAGCTGCCCCCACAGGTCCGCTCGGGATCGGGCGCGCGGCTCGCGTTGCCACAGCCGGACCCACCATCCCGAGTGGACGGCCGAGGCCGCCACGGCGAGACCGGCCTCGCGCTGCAGCGCCTGTGTCCCGACGGCCAGCGCCGGTCCCGTGGGGATGCCGCTCGCGATCCAGCGGCGGTCGGGGAAGGTGCGTGCCCGGTCGTCCACTCGCAGGGGAAGGTCGACGACGCTCCCCGCGACGGCACGGTCGACGCGGTAGCCCAGCGCGACGACGACGCGGTCGATCGCGAGAGGCTCCGGCGCACCCGGCACGACCGCCGGAGGCTTGGTGCTCTGTCGCTGCACCGTGCGCCGCAGCCACGCCGTGCGTACGCCTTGCGCGTCACCCTCGAGACGGTCGACGGTCGTGGTGAAGCGGACGTCCACTCCTTCGGCGCGCGCGTCCGCGAGCTCGTCGGGACGCACGCGCCCGAAGCGCTCATCCATCCACTCGACCGCGGTGACCTCCGCGCCGCAGCGGCGGAGGGTGCGGGCCACGTCCATGGCGGTGTTGCCGCCCCCCAGGACGAGAACGCGGATGCCGCGCGGGTAGCCCTGCGGCTGCCCGCCGCTCTCGAGCGCGGGCTTCGCCCGCTCGAGGCACGCCGTCGCGTCCTCCACGCCGGGGAGGTCCATGCCCGATACCGGGAGGCGGAGCGGCATGGCGGCCCCGTGCGCGAGGATGACCGCATCGTGCTCGGCGAGGAGATCGTCGATCGCGACGTCCCGTCCGAGGGCGCGGCCCGTGGTCACGACGAGGCCGGCCGCGACGAGCGCGTCGAGGTAGCCTCGCCGGACGGCGACCGGCAGCGTGAAGGACGGGATGCCCCAGCGCAGGACGCCACCCGGCTCAGCGTCCTTCTCCAGCATCGTGACGCGCGCCGACGCGGCGAGGAGCTCCCACGCGGCCGCCTGCCCCGCGGGGCCGGAGCCGACGATCGCGACGGACAGCCCCGCGCCTTCGACGCTCGCTCTCTGGACGCGCGGCTCCGGGCCGCGATCGGCGACGAAGCGCTCCAGACGGCCGATGGAGACCGCCTGACCGCCCGCGAGCGCCCAGGAGCAGGCCCCCTCGCACTGCACGCTCTGGTCGCAGACGCGGCTGCACACGCCCGGAAGCATGGTCGAGCGCGATAGGACGTCGGCGGCGGCCACCAGGTCACGCTGCCGGACGGCGGCGATGAAGCCGGGGATGTCGTTGTGCGCGGGACAGCCCTCCATGCACGTCGGGTCGGGGCAGGCGAGGCATCTCTCGGCCTCGCGCAGCGCCTCGGGCCAGCCGGCGAAGCCCGAGCGCGTCTCGCGCCGGTCGCCGTCGAGGGGATCGGGACGCAGCGGAGCGTCGTCGATGCGCGGAGCGACGATGCGTGGGCCGGTCACCGCGATCGCGCTGTACGGACACACGCGCTCGCACTGGCGGCATCCGACGCAGAGCTCGTCGTCCGCGTCGGCGATCCACCGCTCCGTATCGATGGCGAGCGCGTGCGTCGGGCAACGGATGACGCATTCCTGGCAGCCCGCGCAGCGCTCCTCGTCGATGCTGACGCGGGCGTGGTCCGCGACGATGCTGCTGACCCGTACGCTCACGTTGCCGCTCCCATCGCGACGTACAGCGCCGCCACGGCGACGCCGCCGATGCCCCATGCCGCCGCGGCGACGACCGCGAGGGCACGCGGGTGGTCCGTCAGGGGTCCGAGGTCGCGCCGCGCGATCCGGAGCGTCGCATACACGGCGCCGAGCGTTCCGAGCGCGACGACGGCGACCTGCGTGACGATCACGCCGCCCGTGCCGAGGATCTGCGCGTTGACGATCGGAAGGTGCGCGGTCCCGAAGAGGTTCCACCCGTATCCGAAGGGGTCCGAGACGGCCCCGATCAGCTTGGGCGCGTCGAGCCAGAACTTCGGGAGCTGCCGCGCCAGGTAGTCGACCGCCATGAGCGGGATGAGCCCGTACGAAAGCGGGACGAACCAGGCGCCGAAGCGCCGGACGGCGGGCGCACCGGCTGCCGGCGCTCCGCTGCGGCGCGCGAACGCCGACCGCACGAGCCAGATCCAGCCCGTCGTGAGGGCCGCGATGACCGCGACGATACCGAGGTAGTCGACGGGATCCGGGTAGGACGGGAAGCTCAGGAGCTTGTTGAGCGCGTCGTCGAGGTTGCCGTAGACGTCGAGCGCGTTGACCTGCTGGAAGATGGCGAGGCCGAAGAGCACGACGACGATCAGCGCCACGTCGGCCCGCCGGCGAAGAGGCGCGATCACGGAGGTGAGAGGCTTCTGCACGAACAGACCGACGTTGTCCTTGGGGCAGTTCTTCACGCACTCGGTGCAGAGGCCGCAGAGGAGGTTCGACGTCGCGCTGCCCGGCCATTCGTACCACGGGCACGGGTAGCCCCGCTCGCTCCCGCGCATGCAGTCCTTCGTCGCGCAGCTGAGACAGACGTCCCGGTCGCGCGTCCGGAGCCCCGCGACCATGCCGGTCGACCCGACGCTCCCGATGAGGCAGGTGAGGGGGCACAGGTACCGGCAGAACGTGCGCCGCTCGAACACGAAGAGCATCGAGACGGCGAGCAGGATGATGAAGCTGACGAGGAGACCGGTGAGTATCGGCTTACCCGGTCCCGCGATGTTGAGGAACTCTTCGACCCACGTGAGCGCGAGGAAGACCGCGAGGGAAGGCAGCATCCCGTAGCGCGCCAGCCGGCGTGGCCAACGCCGGTGGAGCCCGATGGAAGAAGGGCGGCGCCGCCAGAAGCTGAGACGTTGGACCCATTCGCCCGCGCCGCCGAAGGGGCACATGAGGCACCACCCCCGGCCGACGCCCACCATGAGAAGGAAGACGACACAGAACCACACGAACCATGTGATGACGGTGGCGAAGTTGTGGTTCGGATGGGCGACGCCGATGAGCGCGGTCACGATGACCAGCCAGAAGATGATCTGATTCGGCAGGATGGCCGCGAACTGGAAGCGCCGGCTGTGCACCGCGCGGTCGAGCAGCTGGCCGACGAGCGGCAGGCGGAGAAGGTCGACCGCGGGGTCGGTCGGCCCGAAGTGCGCCTCCACCCCTTCGCGGCGTGCGGTCGCGAGGCGACGCGCGGGCGAGGATCCGAGGGTCGCGGCTTCCGGCTGCTCGACCGATCTGATGGCCATGCGCGCCTCCCGTGGCGGCCCCCGCATACGACCCCAGGGACGGGGACCGAATGGCTCGGACTCTGAAGGCGGCCGGTCCCACGCGCTTGGGCCGACCGGGTATGTCCCGAGGGCTGAACGGCCTCAGCCGAGGGACCGGTCGGCCTATAGACCTCGCCGAACGGCGAGGGCGATAGAGCTATAGGGCCGACGCCGTCGATAGGCCCTGACCAGCCTATCCACGGATGGGACAATGGATCGACACAGGAGGTCGGATGTCGATGGAGCTATCTGCGGTCGGGCGGTCCCTCGTCGGCATCGGGGTCGTCCTGGTGCTCATCGGCCTCGCACTCATGGTCGGGGGCCGCATCCCGCTCCTGGGCCGTCTTCCGGGCGACATCCAGATCCGGGGCGAGCATTGGTCGATATACGCGCCGATCGCGACGTCCATCGTGCTCAGCGTCGCCCTTACCCTCGTGGTGAGCCTCGTCGGATGGCTTGCGACGCGCCGTTAGTAGAAGGAGGAGCCGGAGAAGTGACGGACGATACGAAGGAGCCGAAGGCCGCGGAAGGAGCGGACCGCGTGGTCGGCGAGGCGGAGAAGCAAGAGAAGATCCTCAACGCGCTGCAGGCCGTGCTCGACCCGGAGATCGGCCTCTCGGTCATCGACCTCGACCTCATCCGCGAGGTCCGCTTCGACGATCCGGGCGAGGCCGAGGTGCGGATGGTCCTGACGACGCCCTTCTGCCCCTACGGCCCGATGCTCATCGATCAGATCCAGCAGGCGGCCGAGACGGCCGCGGAGACTCCCGTGAAGGTCACGGTGCTCCCCGACCGCTGGGAGCCGCCGCCGTGGCTGCGTTAGCGGCTTAGCGGGGCGACCTGCCCGGCGGCGCGGAGGATGCCTCCGTGCGTGCCGACTCGAGCGCGCGTGCCAGCAGGTACACGACGTCGGAGAGGCGGTTGAGCCACGGGACGAGATGCGTCCCGTCCACGAGCGTCGCGTCCGCGAGGCCGACGACCGAGCGCTCCGCCCGGCGAACGACCGTGCGCGCCACGTCCAGCGTCGCGGAGGGCACGTCCTCGCCGGGCACGACGAATCGGCCCTCGACGCCGGCGCGTTCGCGCAGGCCGGCGATGAGCGCGTCGATGGATGCGACCGCGTCCGCATCGATGCGTCCGCGGAGGCGTGGCAGGTCGGCCGACGGCGTGGCGACCTCGGCCATGACGCGGTAGAGGCCGCGCTGGAGCTCGAGGACGATGTCCCGCTCGGCGAGAGGGACGCTCGCGCGCGCGAGGCCGAGCGCGGACTGCGCCTCGTCGAGGTCGCCGAGGGCGACGACGCGCGGGTCGGTCTTGCGCACCCGGCCCTTCCCGAAGAGCGAGGTCTCGCCGGAGTCGCCCGTACGTGTCGTGACACGTGCGATACGGGGCATCGGCGGCGACTATAGGTGTCCTATGCTCCGCCCGAGCGAAAGTGAAGGGGTGACCAGCGTGCCCAGTGGACGCGGCGACATCAAGGACAAGAAACAGAAGAAGAAGTCCAAGGACCAGCTGGAGCGGGATCTCAAGAAGAAGTCGTCGGGTCCGCCGGTGTTGGAGTCGATGACCTTCGAGGTCGTCAAGCCGAAGCGCAAGGAGCGCGACCAGTACTGAGCGCGGTCAGCCGGATGCCGATGCTTCCTTCGTGCAAGCCGGGACCGATCTGCGCGGCGACGAAGGCGAAATGAGGAAGTAACGGGATGCCCATGACAGAGCGCTCCAAGGCCATCGACCAGGCGATCCTGCAGATCGAGAAGCAGTTCGGGAAGGGCTCGATCATGAAGCTCGGCGGCACCGCCGGCGAGCGGATCGACGTGATCCCGAGCGGCTCCCTGCCCCTGGACCTCGCGCTCGGCGTGGGCGGCTATCCGCGGGGGCGCGTGGTCGAGATCTACGGCCCGGAGGCCTCGGGCAAGACGACGCTCGCGCTGCACGCCGCCGCGAGCGTCCAACGCGCCGGCGGCACCGCGGCGTTCATCGACGCCGAGCACGCGCTCGACGCCGGGTGGGCACGCACGTGCGGGGTGAACACGGACGAGCTCCTCGTGTCGCAGCCGGACAACGGCGAGCAGGCGCTCGAGATCGCCGACACGCTCGTGCGCTCGGGCGCGGTCGACCTCGTCATCGTCGACTCGGTGGCGGCGCTCGTGCCGAAGGCGGAGATCGAGGGCGAGATGGGGGACTCGCACGTCGGCCTGCAGGCGCGCCTCATGAGCCAGGCGCTGCGCAAGCTGACGGGCACCGTCTCGAAGACGAAGACGACGGTCATGTTCATCAACCAGCTGCGCGAGAAGATAGGCGTGATGTTCGGATCTCTGGCCTATGACTCGACTGTCACGCTAGCCGAAGGCGGCCGAGCGAAGATCGGCCAGCTCGTGGATCAGCGACGTGAAGCGAATGTGCTTACGGTCGACATGGCATCCGGCGAGGTCGAGGCGAGGCCGATAGTCGGTTGGTACAACAATGGCCGCACTTCTGAGTGGCTGGTGGTGGCGGTACATCGTCCTGCGGGTATCGGTCGAGCGCGTCTATCTCTGACTCCCGACCACGAGGTGCTGACACCTGAAGGCTTTGCCCCGGCCAGCGCACTGAGGCCGGGAGATCAGGTCATGACCGCGCAACTCTTCAGGTTGAGCGAACAGCAGTGGGACGTCGTCCGAGGAAGTCTTATGGGCGACGGCTGCCTGAGTAAGCCATATGGCCAGAACACCCGGAGTGTGAAGTTCCGCCTTGGTCATGGGGCTCGACAGGTCGCTTACCTCGATTGGAAGCGATCTCTGCTCGGAAATATCGAAGGCTGTTCATGGCAGAACAAGAAGGGAGCCCACTTCTGGGACAGCACGCCGCTCGTGGAACTCTTCGACCTTCGCCTAGACGTCTACTGTGATGGTCGAAAGGACTTCAGCCGTAGTTACCTTGACCGGCTCACGGCATTGTCACTAGCGATCTGGTACATGGACGACGGCCACCTGGATCTTCGGCCTCCTAGCCGCGAGCGCGGTCGGGTCGACATCTGCGTCGAGGGTATGACCGAGGACACGCGGGACAGGCTCGTTGAAGTACTGAGCGAACGATTCGGGATCTCGTCGCACGTAAGCGTCGTGGCTGGCAACGCGATCTTGCGCTTCGACCAAGCCGCGACGGCCCGCTTACACGAAATGATCGCTCCGTATGTGCACGACTCGATGCAATACAAGTTGCTGCCGCGCTTCCGTGCTCAGTGCAGAGTTGAGCCAGAGTTCTCGGAACCCCAGAGACGGCTGGTGCCGGCAACGATCGCTGAGATACGGCCAAAGGTGATGGGACGCTACACAAAGCGCGATCGCTACGACATTCAGGTCGAAGGGACCCACAACTACCTCGTCGATGGCGTGGTCGTGCACAACTCGCCCGAGACGACGACGGGAGGACGCGCGCTCAAGTTCTACGCGTCGGTCCGCCTCGACGTCCGGCCGATCGAGCCGATCAAGCAGGGCACCGACGTCATCGGGCGGCGCGTCAGGGTGAAGGTCGTCAAGAACAAGGTCGCGCCGCCATTCAAGCTCGCGGAGCTCGAGATCCTCGCCGCCGAGGGCATCTCGCGCGAGGGTGGGCTCATCGACATGGGGATCGCGGCGGGCGTGCTCAGCAAGTACGGCGCCTGGATCAACTACGGCGAGCAGCGCCTCGGCCAGGGCCGCGAGAACGCGAAGCAGTTCCTCCGCGACCACGCCGACGTGGCCGCGGAGGTCGAGACGAAGGTCCGCGATCAGTCCGGCAACGCCGCCATCGCGGCGGCCCCGGAGGACTAGAAGCACCACGCAGAGACCGCGTCGCGCGGCGACGTCGGGCGCGCCGAAGGGTGACGCGTACGACGTCGCCGTCCGCTATCTCGCGCCGCGTCCTCGGAGCGTGGCGGAGATCGCGCGTCACCTGCGGTCGAAGCGGTTCGACGACGCCGCCATCGAGAAGGCCATCGACACGCTGCGGGCGCAGCGCTACCTCGACGACGAGGCCTTCGCGCGCTACTGGGTGGAGCAGCGCGACGAGCACCGCCCGCGCGGCGAGCGCGCGATCGTGAGCGAGCTCATGCAGAAGGGCGTGGCGCGCGAGGTCATCGAGGTCGTCCTGGGCGAGCGCGAGCCCGACGCCGAGGTGAAGCGTGCGCGCGAAGCGATCCGCCGGCCGATCACCCGCTGGCAAGCGATGGACGAGCCCGAGCGCAAGCGGAAGATCCACCAGTACCTCGCGCAGCGCGGCTTCTCCTACGAGGTCATCGAAGAGGTGATCGAGCACCCGGCGGAGGAAGAGCAATGACGAGGCGAGCGCATCCCGTCGTCGAGCAGCTTCGCTTCACGCGATCGGAGTGGCTTCGCGCCCTCGCTGGCGTGACCGCTGAGGACGCGCTCGTGCACCATGGCCAGATGAACTCGATCGGCTGGATCGTCGGGCACCTCGCGTGGCAGGAGCAGCGGTACCTTCTGCATCGTCCTTATCGGCTCATGCCTCGGAAGGACGTCCAGAAGCGGTTCGCGTTCGGCGCGAAGATGAGCACTCCCGCTCTCACCGAGACGCTCGCCGCCTGGCGCGAGATCACGACCGCGGCCGATCCGTACCTCGAGAGGTCGACGACGCGCGACCTGCTTCGCGACCTCCCGACGCCGGGCGGGAAGCGCAGCGGCCAAAGCCTAGGGTCGGCGATCCGCCGCATGACGTTCCACTACTGGTTCCACATCGGAGAGATCATGGCGATCCGGCAGATGATCGGAGCGAAACGCCTTCCGCAGTATGTCGGCGCGCTCGAGCAGAACGCGCCCTACCGCCCGGAACCAGCCTAGGGCAGCGGCTCGGGGGGCGGGATCGTGAAGACCGGCACCGCCGCCGGCGCGCGCGCGGCGTGGATCCGCGCGAGGCCCAGGCCGAACACGATCCCCGCGGCGCCGTAGGCGACGGCGCCCGCCAGGAGCGGTAGCGCGAGGACGCCGGTCCCGATCAGCACGCCGGCGACGCCCGGCCCGATGGCGTTCGTGACGCCCCAGACCGCGAATCCGATGCCGGCGGCGGCGCCGCGCTCCTGGGGTGCCACGGTGCTCATGAACAGCGACTGCTGGAAGGGCCACGACACGTTCGTGAGGAAGCTCCGCCCGAGGTAGAAGAGCGCCGCGAGCCAGAAGGCGGGCAGGCCGACCATCGCCGCGAGGATGACCCCGGACCCCAGCTGCATCGCCATGATGCTCCGGCCGGCGCCGAACCTCCGCTCGAGCCAGGGAACGAGCGCGACGCTCGCGATCGACGACAGCTGCGCGACGGCATACCAGGGCGCGAGGTCCGCTTCACCGACGCCGAAGCGCTCGCTGAACCAGAGCGGCATGAGCTGGACGGCGACGCCGAGGCCGAAGCCGAGGAGCCCGATGGCGAGCGAGTACATCGCGATGGCTCGCCCGGACGCGCGCGGCAGCCACCCCGTCCGCCTGACCACCTGGTGCGATCGCTCTCGGAGGGGGAGGATGCTCGCCGTCGCGAGCACGCCGATGGCGATGGCGGCGACGAATGCCGGGCGGTACGACGCGACGTCGCCCACGCCGTGTTCGCGGAGGAGCTGGGGGATGCCGGCGGTCGCGGCACCCACAGCGAGCGCGAGGTTCCAGAGCGCCTGTGCCGACGCGAACACGCGCGTTCGCGTCCGCGGATCGGTGCGCTCCGCGAGGAGGGCGTCGTAGCTCGCGACCGTCATCGCTCCGGCGGCGCCGTTCGCGAGCCCGACGCCGCCGAGGCCGGCGGCGACGACGAGCCACGCCGGGTCCGTCGTCAGTGCGAGGATCGCGTAGCTCGTGATCGGCAGCGCCGTCCCCGCGACGAGGAAGCGAACGCGTCCGAAGCGGTCGGCGAGGATCCCGCTGAACGCGACGAGGAGCGAGCTGACGAGGCCCGAGATGACGAAGAGGAGACCGATGAACGCCGGCTCGTGGCCGATCCGCGCGAGGTAGAGGGGGACGACGACCATCAGGAAGCCCATCGGCACCGTCGCGAGGAAGCTGTTGAGGAGCAGCAGGCGTGTGCCTGGCGGCGCGAAGGAGGCGAGCGTCCGCACGAGGGAAGTGTGCCGGCTCTACGGCGGACGCTGGAAGCCCTCGAGCGTCCCGGCGCCGTTCCGCGCGGCGGGCGCGCTCATCGTGCTCGCGCTTCGGCGCGAGCGAGGCTACCGCGCTGTGCCCTCGACGAGCCCGTCGATCGTGGTCGCGAGGTCGACGTCGGAGCGTGAGATCCCGCCGCTCGCGTGCGTGGTGAGGACGATCCGAACGTTCTTGTAGTCCTCGATGTGGATGTCGGGGTGGTGATCGGCGGCGTTCGCCGCGTCGGCGACCCTGTTGACGAAAGCGACCGCGCCCGTGAAGCCTGTGAAGGTGAAGGTCTTCTCGAGCTTCGCGCCGTCGCTGCTCCAGTCGTCGAGCTCGCTCGTGAGCTCCGTCAGGAGGGGATCCTCGAGCTTGCGCTCGTGGGGGCGGATCACGCGTCCACGGTACCGCCGGGCGAGGAAGTAAAGCCCGAATGCTCGTACGGTAGGCGTACAGCCTCTCGTGCGGTGATATCCTCGATCCGCTGAAATCTGACATCAGATCGGCTGTCGGGACGCGCCGTCCCGGGAGCCGTTACGCGAGCGGGCGCGTGCGCGCCCATGCGGCGTGGCGTGTCCGTGCGCGGCGATCGAGAAAGGGACCTTTGACATGCCCGACATCCTCGTCGTGGGCCTCGTGGCCCTCGCCGCGGGTCTTGTGGGCTTCGGCGTGGCCCTCTTTCTCCGACGCTCTTTCGCGCTCTCCAGCGAGCAGGCCGCTCGGGCCAACACCGAGCGCCTCGTCGCGGAGGCCCGCGCGAAGCAGAAGGAGATCATCCTCGAGGCCAAGGACGAAGCCCTACGCGTCGCCAAGAACGCCGAGACCGAGAACAGGGAGCGCCGCGCCGAGCTCCAGCGCTACGAGGCCCGGCTGGACAAGAAGGACGAGCAGCTCGACAGCAAGCTGGAGCAGGTGGAGGCGCGTGACCGCCGGCTCACCGACAAGGAAAAGGAGCTCGACGCGGAGCGCGCCGAGATCGCCCGCCTGCAGGACGAGCAGAAGGCCGAGCTCGCGCGCGTCGCCGGCCTGACGCAGGAGGAGGCGAAGCGCGTCCTGCTCGAGGAGATCGAGCAGGAGGTCCGCGACGTGGCCAATAGGCGCGTGCGCGAGATCGAGCTGGAGACGCGCGAGCGCGCGGACGACCGGGCGCGCGACATCATCACGATGGCCCTTCAGCGATACGCCGCCGACCACACCGCCGAGCACACGGTGACGACGGTGGGGCTGCCGAGCGACGACATGAAGGGCCGGATCATCGGACGCGAGGGCCGCAACATCCGCACCCTCGAGCAGCTGACCGGCGTCGACGTGATCATCGACGACACTCCCGAGACCGTCGTCCTCTCGGGATTCGACCCCATCCGCCGCGAGGTCGCGAAGCGCGCGCTCGAGCGGCTCCTCGTCGACGGCCGCATCCACCCCGCGCGGATCGAGGAGTCCGTCACCAAGGCGCGCAGCGAGATCGACCAGGCCGTCCGCGAGGCGGGGGAGGCGGCCGTGTACGAGGTCGGACTCGGCGGCCTGCACCCGGATCTCGTCAAGCTCCTCGGCCGGCTCGCATTCCGGACCTCGTATGGCCAGAACGTCCTGCGCCACTCGATCGAGGTCGCGCACGTCGCAGGCATGCTCGCCTCGGAGACGGGCTACGACGCGCAGACGATGAAGCGCGCGGGGCTGCTCCACGACATCGGGAAGGCCATCGACCACGAGGTCGAGGGCGCGCACACCGTGATCGGCGGAGAGCTCCTCAAGCGCTACGGCTTCCCGCAGGCCGTCATCGACGGCGTCGTCGGCCACCACGGCGACGTGGAGCCGGTGACCATGGTCGGCACGCTCATCTCGGCCGCCGATGCCATCAGCGCCGCCCGCCCGGGGGCGCGGAGCGAGATCGTCTCGAACTACATCCAACGGCTGCAGGAGCTCGAGGCCGTCGCCAACACGTTCGCCGGGGTCGACAAGACGTACGCGATCCAGGCCGGGCGCGAGGTGCGCGTGATCGTGAAGCCCGAGGAGGTCGACGACCTCACCGCGACGCGCCTCGCGCGCGACATCTCGCAGAAGATCCAGGAGTCGCTCCAGTACCCGGGCCAGATCAAGGTCACCGTCATACGGGAGACACGCGCCGTCGACTACGCGAAATAAGGCCGAGGTGCGGATCCTCTTCGTCGGTGACGTCGTCGGGCGGCCCGGCCGAGAGGCGGTGAAGGCGATCCTCCCGCCGCTGCGGCAGAAGCTCGCCGTGGACGTCGTCGTCCTCAACGGCGAGAACGCCGCGGGCGGCGCCGGCCTCACGGGGGAGATCGCGCGCGAGCTCCGCGACGCGGGCGCGGATGTCGTCACGAACGGCAACCACGTGTGGGATCAGCGGGTGTTCCTCAGCGAGATCGAGACGCTCGACTTCGCGATCCGGCCGATCAACCTCCCGCCGCGCAATCCCGGACGCGGATGGATCGTCGTCAAGGACGTCCTCGTCGTCAACGCGATCGGCCGCGTCTTCATGGCCGCCTACGACGACCCCTTCCGCGCCGTCACCGCGCTCCTCGAGGAGCTCGGCGAGCGCGCGCCACGCGTGCGGATCCTCGACTGGCACGCGGAGGCGACGAGCGAGAAGAACGCGATGGGCTGGCACCTCGATGGGCGCTTCTCCGCCGTCGTCGGCAGCCACACCCACGTCGCGACCGCCGACGCGCGCGTGCTTCCGGGCGGCACGGCGTACGTCTCCGACACCGGGATGGTGGGGCCGCGCGACTCGGTGCTGGGGGTCGATCCGCGGGTTGTCGTCGAGCGCTTCCTCACCGGCATCCCCAAGCGCTTCGAGGTCGCCACGGGCGGCCCCGTCGTCTTCAACAGCGTGCTCATCGACGTGGACGCGTCGACGGGACGAGCGCGCTCGATCGACCGCGTGGACCGCACCTGGGAGAAGGCGGCGTGACGCCGAGCGGCGACGCCTACCCGATCGACCTCCACACCCACTCGCTGCGCTCCGACGGCGCGTACGCGCCGGGAGAGCTGGTACGGATGGCGGCCGCGCGCGGCGTCCGGATACAGGCGCTCGCCGACCACGACACGCTCGCAGGCGTGGCCGAGGCCGTCGCCACCGGACAGGAGACGGGCGTTCGCGTCATTCCCGCGACGGAGCTCAATACCGAGTCGGAGTGGGGCGACGTCCACGTGCTGGGGTACTTCCTCGACCCCGCGGATGCCGTGCTGGGGGAGCGGCTGCGCTGGCTGCGCGAGGACCGCGGCCGTCGCGTCGAGCTCATGGTGGAGAAGCTCGGAGCGCTCGGGTATCCGGTCCGTCTGGAGCGCGTCATGGAGATCGCCCAGGGCGGCGCCCTCGGAAGGCCGCACCTGGCGCAGGCGCTGCTCGAGGCGGGACACGTCCCGTCGTACGACGCGGCCTTCGAGACGCTCCTCAGCAAGGACTCCCCGGCGTACGTCGCCCGCGTCGGCCTCACGCCGCTGGAGGCCGTCCGGCTCGTGCGCGCGCACGGCGGCGTGCCGGCGCTGGCGCACCCCGGGACGGTGGCGCTCGAGCTCGAGAAGGTCCTCCCAGAGCTCGTCGACGCCGGCCTCGCCGGGATCGAGTGCTATTACGGCTCGCACTCGGTCGATGCGACCGTGCGCTACCTCGCGCTCGCTGCGCGGTACGGCCTCGTCCCGACGGGCGGCAGCGATTTCCACGGCCGGGGGGAGCACGGCGCGCCGCTCGGGGGCGTCCGCGTCCCGGCCGCGTCGATCGACGCGCTCGACGCCCTCCGCGCGAGCGATGCTCGCGTGTCGGCCTACCATGTCGAGCCGTTGGGAAGGGCGCGCTAGATGGCCGGAGCGATACGCCCGGCCGTCATCCTCATCGCGCTGGCATCGATCCTCTTCCTCCTCGCCGGGGGGCTCGATGCGTGGCACCACGCGCCCGACTACGCCTCGTACGAGTCGTACGCCTTCGGGATCGTCAACCTCCTGGTCGCCGTCGCGATCGCGCGCGGGAACGAGCGGACCCTCGCGTTCCGGATGGGCCTCGCTGCGTTCTTCGTCGTCGAGCGCCCCGTCACTGCGCTCGCCTTCCCGACGCCGCTCGACGCCGTCGTCGTGCACTTCGTCACGGCGGTCGTCGAGCTCGTGATCCTCCTCAGCACCCTGCGCATATGGCACCTCGGCCACAGCGTGGGCGCGGCGGAGCTGTCCATGCTGAGCCTGACGGCCGAGCCGGACGCGCCGATCCCGGTGCCCGTGGCCCCGACCGACGGCGCGAAGAGCAAGAAGAAGAAGTGAGCGTCGAGGCCGTGCGTGACGCGACGGAGCGTCTCGTGGGCCAGGTCGGGCAGCTCGTCGTCGGCAAGGCGCGCGCGATCGAGGAGGTCTTCGGCGCGCTCCTCGTGGGTGGCCACGTCCTGCTCGACGACGTCCCGGGGGTGGGGAAGACGACGCTCGCGCGCTCGATCGCGCGCTCGCTGGACCTCGACTTCCACCGCATCCAGTGCACGCCCGACCTCGTCCCCTCCGACATCACGGGCGTCAGCGTGTTCGACCAGCGCAGCTCGACGTTCGAGTACCGGCCCGGTCCGGTGATGGCCAACGTCGTGCTCGTCGACGAGATCAACCGCGCGACGCCCCGAGCCCAGTCCGCGCTCCTCGAAGCGATGCAGGAGGGGCAGGTCACGGTCGACGAGGCGACGCACGCGCTGCCTGACCCCTTCTTCGTCATCGCGACGCAGAACCCGATCGAGCTCGAGGGCACCTTCCCGCTCCCGGAGGCGCAGCTCGACCGCTTCCTGCTGCTCCTCAACCTCGGCTACCCGAGCGCCGACGAGGAGGACCGCGTGCTGCGGGTCCACGGGCCGCGGCAGCTCGGGACCGACACGCTGCACCCGCTCTTCGACCGCGCCCGGATCGCCGAGCTCCGTGAAGCGGTGCGGTCGGTGAGGATCGCTGACGCGGTCCGGCGCTACGTCGTCGACGTCGTCCGCGCGACGAGGAGCGCCGAGGGCGTCGAGCTCGGCGCGAGCCCGCGCGCGGCGCTCGCGCTCTTCCGCGCGACGCAAGCCCTCGCCGCGATGCGCGGCCGCTCGTACGCGCTGCCGGACGACGTGAAGGCGCAGGCTCCCGCCGTGCTGCGGCACCGGCTCTTCCTCGACGCCGACGCGCAGATGCGGGGACGGACGGCCGACACCGTCATTGGCGAGATCCTCTCGCGCGTTCCCGTCCCGGCGGAGGAGGCCGTGGCCGCCGCGCGCTCGTGAGGACGGCCCTTCGCGCGCGCTGGGGGAGGTTCCCATGGGTCGAGGTCCTCGCCGTGGCGATCCTGGCCGCGATCACGCGCTCCGAGACGGTGATCGTCGTCGCCGCCGCAGGGCTCGTCGCCTGGGGGCTGGTCGAGCTCACCGGCCGGCTCGCGCTCGTCGCGGTGGACATCGAGGCCTCGCTCGATCCGGTCCGCCTCGTCGCGGGTGAGCGGGCGACGCTGACGATCCGGGTCACGAACCGGAAGCCTCTGGCCGTGCCGTGGATGGAGCTGCGCGTCGAGCTGCCCGAGGGGATCGCGCCGCCCCGCGAGGGTGGGCTTACCGCATCGTCCGTGAGCGCGAGCTTCGCGCCGCGCGCGCGGGAACGCCTGACGCTGCGTTTCCCGCTCGAGGTCGGTAGGCGCGGTGCCTACGTCGTCGGCCCGCTCGACGTGCGCGCCGGCGACTGGCTGGGGTTCGCCGAGGAGGAGCGGCATCTCCCCGTGGCGCTCGAGCTCGTCGCGCATCCCGCCCCTGTCGGCGTCGCCGATCGGCACCTCGCCTCGCTCCGTCCCGTCGCGGAGTCGCCGGCCCGCCGCGGCCTCGTGCCGGATCCGCTGCGCTTCCGCGGCGTGCGCGAGTATCGCGGCGGCGACCCCGTCAAGGAGATCCACTGGAAAGCGTCGGCGCGCCTCCGCGCGCTGCAGACGAAGGTGTACGAGCCGGCGACGAGCCTCGACGCGATCTTCCTCGTCAACGTCGCGTCGTACGAGCAGTACTGGGTGCAGGCGGACCCCGAAGGCGCGGAGCTCGTCATCGCGGCGTCCGCCGAGCTCATCCGTCTCGCCGCGCGCGCCGGGCGTCAGGTCGGGCTGGTCACGAACGGGCTCGACGAACGCACCCACCAGCGACCACGCTCCGCGCTCTCGCGCGGGCCGCGCGCCCTCGCGCGCTGTCTCGACATCCTCGCGCGCCTCGGGCCCTATGCCGGCGCCGCCCCTGACGCCGTCTTCTTGAGGGAGCGCGGGCGGATCGCGGTGGGCGCGACGTGCATCTGCGTCACGCCGAGCGTGTGGCCGCACCTCGCCGCGGCGCTCGTCGTCCTCCGTCGTTCGGGACACCGCGTGCTCGCGATCTCGAAGGACCGCCCCGACGATCGCATCGTCGCCCACCTGCACGCCGCCGACGTCGCGCTCAGCCTCCTCGAAGCGCCACGCGCGGCGTCAGCGTGGGAGCGACCTCGGGAGAGCGGGATGGGGGCGCGCCGTGCGGGCTGAACGCCGCGCCGACCTCCTCGTCCTCGGCTCTCGCGCCCTGAGCGAGTCCGTCGCGTACGTGGCCGTCGCGGCGATGCTCGACGCCGCGACGGGCGGGCGCGCGCCCGTCGCGCTCACTCCGACGTCGGTCGGCGTCCTCGGCGTGACGCTCGTGCTCGTCGCGGTCCTTCGCGAGCGTGGGACGGTGCGCCAAAGCGGCGCGCTCGTCGCGGCGGTGATGGCGGGCTCGGTCGCGTGGTCGTTCAGCCTCGACGCGCGCGCGCCGGATGCGCTCGCCGTGCTCACGCGCGTCGTCGGCTTCGCGATCATCGGCGAGGCATACCTGTGGCGTCTCCTCGGCGTCGCCCGCGACGAGCGCCGCTGGCGCGCCGTCCGCAACGCGACGCTCCTTGCCCTCGCCGCCGTCGTCGTCGCGGCGCTCGTCCCCGGCCCCATCGACCGGGGTGCTCTGCCCGGGATCGGCCTGCTCGTCGCGGTCACCGGGGGCGTCGCGCTGTCGCTCGCGCGCTCCGTCGAGGAGCTGCACCTCTCGGGCACGCAGATCGAGGGGCGTCCCGCGACCTCCGCGGCCACCGGTACGGCTTTCGCGCTCGGCGTCGCCGCGATCGTCGTCGCGCTCGCGCTGCCGACGGCGCAGGCGCTCCTCGCGTCGGCCATGCGCGCGATCGGACCGTTCGTCGACGCGGCGCTCGTGATGGTCCTCACGCCGCTCGGCTACGGCGCGGCCATCGTCGTCGCCGTCGCGATCTGGCTGCGCGACCTGATCGGCGTGCGTTCAATGCCGCCGCTCCAGCTTCCCGCGTTCCAGATGAGCGACTCGGAGGTCGCACGCCGGATGCGCGAGATAGACCAGACGCGTCCGTTCGTCTTCGGCGCGGTCGAGGTCGTCGTCGCGCTCGTGGCCCTGCTGGTCGCCCTCGCGCTCGTCGCACGGCTCATCGAGGAGCGCCGCGCCGTGACGGGCGCAGGCGTCTCCGTCGCCCGGGAACCGGTCGAGGGTATCGGCCTTGGCGCCACGCTCGCGGCGCTCTTCCCGCGGCGCGGCCGCGCGGTCGGGCCACCCGCCGACGACGGGACCCCGGCGACGCGGCTGCGGCGCCTCTACTGGCGGCTGCTCGACGTCGCGGAGCGGGAGGGCCCGGGGCGGCGTGGGCCGAGCGAGACGCCGGCGGAGCACGAACGGCGCCTGCTCGCCGCGGCGGAGCGCTGGCGGGACGCGTCGCAGATCGTGCGGGCGTTCGAGGACATGCGCTACGGCGAGCGGGATCCCGACGCGGCGACGCTGGGGCGCGCCGCGGAGGCCCTGCGTCGAGTGGAGGCCGCGAGCTGAGCGTCGTCGCGATCGTCGGACCGACCGCGTCGGGGAAGAGCGCGCTCGCGCTGCGGCTCGCCGAGCGACGAGGCGGCGAGATCGTCTCCGCCGACTCGCGGCAGGTCTACCGCGGGATGGACGTCGCGACCGCCAAGCCGACGCCCGAGGAGCGACGCCGCGTGCCGCATCACATGATCGACGTCGCCGACCCGACGGAGCGCTACGACGCGGCGCGCTATCAGAGGGAGGCGCGCGCCGTCCTCGCCGGCCTCGAGAGCAGGGGCGTCCTCGCGGTCGTCGTCGGCGGGAGCGGCCTGTACGTGCGTGCTCTGCTCGACGGGCTCGATCTCGCGGCAGTGCCGCGCGATCCCGAGGTCCGGAGCGCGCTCGAGCGTGACGCGGAGCGCCTCGGCGGCGCGGCGCTGCACCAGCGCCTCGGAGCGCTCGACCCCGCCGCCGCGGCGGCCGTCGACCCGCGCAATGTCCGGCGCCTCATCCGCTACCTCGAGGTCGCCACGATGGCGGGCAGCGTCAGCGCCTTCTGGACGCGTGGCGCGCCGATCCCGGCGACCAAGGTCGGCCTTCGCCCGCCGCGCGACCTCCTCGCCCGACGGATCGAAGCGCGGGTGCGGGATATGGTGGCGCGAGGCGTCCTCGCCGAGACGTCGCGCTTGCTCGCCTGCGGCGTCGCCATCACGCTCCCCAGCATGAGCGGCCACGGATACCCGCACTGGGTCCGACACGTGCGCGGGGAGATCGACCTGGAGACGGCGATCGCGCTCACCGTGCGCGACACGAAGGCGTACTCGAAGAGGCAGATGACGTGGTTCCGGCGCGACGACGCGATCCGCTGGTACGACCCGACCCTCGAGGACCCGCTGGAGGAGCTGCTGTGAGGTCGGCAGCCGCGCCGTGGGGGAGGGGCCGCGGATGAGGTTCGAGAAGTGGCACGGCTGCGGCAACGACTTCATCGTCGTCGAGCGGTCGGAGCTGCCGGGTGAGCTCGGCCCCGAGCGCGTTCGCGCGCTCTGTCACCGCCGCTTCGGGATCGGCGCCGACGGCATCCTCGTGATCGGCGAGCCGAGCGGACGGCGCTGGCCGCTCGCTATCCACAACGCGGACGGCTCGGTCGCGGAGAGCTGCGGCAACGGATCGCGCTGCGTCGCGCGCTACCTGCTCGACCGGCACGGCGGCGACGAGTGCGACCTCGAGACCGCGGGCGGCATCGTCCACGCGCGGCGCGTCGGCGACGGGATCGGCATCGAGATCGCGCCGCCGCGCGTCGGCGGCCGGGTCGCCCTCGGCACGGAGCAGGGTGCGATCGCCGTCGACGTCGGCGCTCCTCACCTGGTGGTCTTCGTCGAGGAGCCCGCGGAGGCCCCGCTTGCGGCGCTCGCGCGGGCCGCGCGCGCGGCGGGCGGCGACGCGAACGTCGAGGCGGCCGCGGTCCGCAACCGTGCGCTGATCGACCTGCGCGTGGACGAGCGCGGAGTGGGGGAGACGCTCGCGTGCGGAACGGGTGCGTGCGCGACGGTGGCCGCCGCCGCGGCGAGAGGCCTCGTCGACGACCTCGTGGCCGTACGACTGCCCGGAGGGACGCTCACCGTCCGCGTCGCGGGGCAGCGCTACGAGCTGTACGGACCGGCCGAGCGGGTCTTCGTGGGTGAAGCGTGATCGACAGCAGCGCGCCCGCCGAGCGCGCATACCTCGTCGGACTCGACACCGGCGCTCCCGGCTTCGACGTCGAGGACTCCCTCGAGGAGCTCGGCGCCCTCGTCGAGGCCGCGGGCGGGCGCGTCGTGGGCCGCGCGACGCAGCGACGCCGCGCCGCCGATCCGAGCACGTACGTGGGCAAGGGCAAAGCGACGGAGATCGTCGCCGAGGCGCGTCGCGCGCGGGCCGAGCTCCTCGTGTGCGACGACGAGCTCACGCCGCAGCAGCAGCGCGATCTCGAGGAGCTCGCGTCGCTGCGCGTCGTCGACCGCTCCGCCGTCATCCTCGACATCTTCGCGAAGCACGCCCAGACGAAGGAGGGACGCATCCAGGTGGAGGTCGCGCAGCTCGAGTACGTGCGCCCACGGCTGCGCGGGATGTGGCGCCACCTCGAGCGGCCGGGCGGCGGTGTCGGGACGCGTGGCCCCGGCGAGACGCAGCTCGAGACCGACCGGCGGGTGATCGAGCGGCGTCTCGGCGACCTGAAGCAGCGTCTGCGCGAGGTGGAGCGGCAGCGTGAACGGAGCCGCCGGTCGCGCTCCGAGGAAGGGCTGTTCCTGGCCGCGCTCGTCGGCTACACGAACGCCGGCAAGTCGACGCTCCTCAACTCCCTGAGCGGGGCGGAGGTCCTCGTCGCGGATCAGCCGTTCGCCACGCTCGACCCGACGACGCGGCGCGTCGCCCTCCCCAACGGGACGGTGATCCTCGTCTCGGACACGGTCGGCTTCATCAACAAGCTGCCCCCGACGCTCGTCTCCGCCTTCCACGCGACGCTCGAGGAGCTGCGCGACGCCGACCTCCTCGTCCACGTCGTCGACTCGTCGCATCCCGACCTCCACGAGCGGATCGCCGTCGTCGACGCCACGCTCGCGGAGCTCGGGCTGGCCGACCGCGCGCGCCTCGTCGTCCTCAACAAGGCGGATGCGCTGCGGGGTGTCGAGGGCGCCGCGATGCGCGAGGCGCTGTCGAGGGAGATGCCGGCCGCGGTGTGGACGTCCGCCGGGTCGGGGGAGGGCCTCGACGATCTCCGCACGCGGCTGGCGGAGCTGGCGCGCGCCGGCTGGATCTCCATCAACGCGCGGCTTCCTCACAGCGCCGGCGCGCTCGTCCACCGCATCCGCGAGCGCGGATCGCTGCGGCGGGCCGACTACACCGAGAGGGGCATCGAGGTCGAGGCGGAGGTCCCGCCGTCCCTCGCGGCCGAGCTGGCGCGCTTCTCCGCCGGGCGGCCCGGCGCGAAGGGGGCGGGCCGGACGGGCTGAGACCCCTGTGACGCCGCCATCTGCGACGAAGCCTCGACGGACGAAGCCTCGACGGATGGTGCAGCTGCTGGGCGACGACGTCGGGACGGCGGGGTCAGGAGCGGCCCGTCACGACGGGCACGTCCGGGTCGTTGCCCCATTCCTCCCACGAGCCGTCGTAGGTGCGGACGTCCTCGTGCCCGAGCGCTGTGAGCACCAGATGCGTGAAAGCGGCGCGGACGCCGCCCTGGCAGTAGGTGATCGTCCGCGTGTCGGGGCCGAACCCGGCGTCGGCGTACAGCGACCCGATCTCGTCGGGGTCCTTGAGCGTCCAGTCGTCCTTCAGCGCCTCGCGCCACAGGATGTTCACCGCGCCGGGGACGTGGCCGCCTCGCGCGGCGCGGACCTCCTCGCCCGTGTATTCGCTCTCGCGGCGGACGTCGAGCAGCCACGGATCGCCCTTCCGGACCGCGTCGAGCACGTCCGCTTTCGAGGCGATCACGCCGGCGCGCGGATGGGGAACGAAGCGTGCCGGCGCGACGTGCGCCTCACCGCGCTCGAGCGGACGCCCCTCGCGCTGCCATTTCGGGAGGCCGCCCTCCATGACCGCGAACGCGTCGTGGCCGTAGGCGCGCAGCGCGAGCCACAGGCGCGCCGCGCTGTGGCCTCCCTCCGAGTCGTAGCCGACGACCAGCGTGTCGTTCGAGATCCCGAGGCGGGCCATGACGCGAGCGAAGTCATCGGGCGCCGCGAGCATCCACAGCGGATGCCCCGACGGGGGAGGCGGCGCCGCGAGGTCGCTCGACCAGTCGCAGTACACGGCGCCGGGGAGATGGCCGGCGAGGTACGCCGCTCGCTCGTCGCGGTCGAAGGCGAAGCGGCAGTCGACGATCCGCAGCGTCGGGTCGGTCAGCTTCGCCGCCACCTCGTCGGTCGACCAGAAGAGCTCGGGGCGCTCGAGCGGGCTCACGGGGAGAATGATGGCGGATGCGACCGGGGGACCTCCGCCGCGCGCTCGCGCTCGTCCGGCGCCGCACGCACCGCGGCCCGCCGCTGCGCGTGCGCTTCATTGAAAAGGCCGACTGCCACCTGTGCGCCGACGCCTACCGCGCACTGCGGCGCGTCGCCCTCGACCGCCCGCTCGAGATCGACCGCGTCGACATCCAGGGCGCGCCGCCGGAGGTGCACGACCGCTACGTGCTGCGGATCCCGGTCCTCGTCGTCCGCGGCGAGGAGCTGGACGTCGCGGGGCTCGACGACAAGGCGATCGCGCGCTGGCTCGCCGAGGTCGCGCCGCAGGGCTGGAACGGCGACCGCCCCTAGACCGAGCAAGGGGGGACCGATATGATCGGAACGATCGTTCGCTCGGAGGCTCGATGGCCATCTTTCTTCTAACGAACATTTCCGGCATGTTTAGGTGAGCGACGCTACGCTCAGCGAGCTGACCGCGTCCTATCTCGACCAGCTCGCGCTTGCGGGCCGGTCCCCGCGGACGATCGATCATTACCGCCGCGGCCTGGACGAGTTCGCGGCGTTCGCCGCGCGCCACGGCGTGACCGATGACGGACCGGCGACCAAGATCACGCAGGGTCTGATCACCTCCTACCAGCTCCACCTCGCCGAGCGGCGCGGCCGCGACGGGCACGCGCTGTCGCTCGCCGCCCGGAACCTCCACGCTGCGGCTCTGCGCGGTCTCCTGCGGCACGGTATCCGCCTCTTCCAGCTGCCCCTGCCGCCTCCGGACGTGGTCGTCGTCGCCAAGGTCGGCGATCGGACGATGCGACGAATGGACGTCAAAGACTTCGAGAGGCTCCTCGAGGCGGTCCCGAGGGGGCCGAACGCCGTGCGTGACCGCGCGCTGCTACAGGTCCTCTTCGCCACAGGGTGCCGCGTCTCGGAGCTGTGCACGCTCACGCGAAGGCGCGTCGACCTGCGGACGCGCGAGGTCGAGGTCATCGGTAAGGGCAAGAAGGTGCGCGGGACCTTCCTCACGCCCGACGCCGCGACGGCGCTGAAGCGGTACCTCGACAGCCGGAAGGACGAAAGCCCGCATCTCTTCGTGTCGCGGCAGGAGGTCAGACGGCCGCAGGACCCGAAGACCGGCGAACGCAAGCCGGTCAAGGGGATCTTTCCGCTTACGACGCGCAGCGTGCACATGATCGTCTCGCACCTCGCCAAGCGTGCGGCGCTCCCGGACGACGTTTCGCCGCACTGGTTGAGGCACGGACGCTTGACGATCATCGCCCGACATTCGGGGCTTCTCGCCGCACAGGAGCTTGCTGGCCACGCGAGCCCACAGACCACGCGTAGGTACACGCGGATCACATCAAGCGAGCTCAAGCGCCACTTCGACGAAGCTGAGCGGCGAGAGAAGCGGGCGCGAGGGTGAGCTCGGTCGAAACGGCGAACTAGGAGATCGTCGCTACCCTCTGCTCTCCGAGCTCCTCGAGGGATAGTCCCTTCGTCTCCTCCGCGAGCGCGAGGACGACGATGGCGGTCAGCAGGACGAGCCCGGTGAAGGCGGCGAACACGCCGCCCTGGCCGAGCGACGGGACGAGCAGCGGCACGGCGAAGGGCGCGAGGATGCCGAAGGCGCGGCCGATGGCCGCCGCGGCGCCCGAGCCGCCGCCGCGGATCGCCGTCGGGTACGACTCCGGGGTGTACGTGTAGACGACGCCCCATGCGCCGAGGTTGAAGAAGGACAGCAGCGCGGCCCACGTGAAGGCGAGCGTGCCCGTCCCGGCGTTGCCGAAGAGGAAGGCGGCGGCGGCGGTCCCGACCAGGTAGACGACAAGGGTGGCCTTCCTCCCCCAGCGGTCCACGAGCCACGCCGCGCTGAAGTACCCGGGCACCTGCGCGATCGTCGAGACGAAGAAGAACTCGTTGCTCCGCACCTCGGTCAGCCCGCGCGCCGCGAGGAGGCTCGGCAGGTACGTGAACACGCCGTAGTAGGTGAACGTGATCCCGGCCCACAGGAGCCAGAGCATCAGCGTTCGCTTGGCGAAGGCACGTGACCAGAGGTCGGCGAGCCCCACTTTCGGCGAGGGCAGCGGGGCGATCGCGCGCGCGACGGTGATGAGGGGCGCCCCCCCGGCGCGCTCGACGCGGCGCACGACGGCGTCGGCCTCGCTCGTCAGGCCCTTCGCCGCGAGGTAGCGCGGCGACTCAGGCAGCGCGCGCCGCAGGTACGCGACGTAGAGCGCCGGCAGGCAGCCGACGAAGGTCGCGCCGCGCCAGCCGAACGCCGGGATGACGAAGATCGCGATGAGGCCCGCGAGGATCGTGCCGTAGGCCCAGAAGGACTCGAGGAGCACGATCATCCGCCCGCGCTTGCTGCTCGGCGATAGCTCGGAGACGAGCGTCGACGCGACGGGCAGCTCTCCCCCGAGGCCGAGGCCCGCGACGATCCGGGCGGCGACGAAAGTCTCGAACGTCGGCGCCAGGGTCGTGAGGAGGCTGCCGATCGAGAAGAGGACGAGCGTGGCCTGGAAGACGGTGCGCCGGCCGTAGCGGTCGGCGAGGCGGCCGGAGACGGCGGCGCCGAGGAACATGCCGATGAACCCGGCGCTGGCGATCCAGGGAACGAGCGCGGCGCCGAGGTGGAAGTCGTCGCGGACGGGGGCGACGATGAACGCGACGAGGATCACGTCCATCGCGTCGAACATCCAGCCGAGGCCGCTCACGACGAGGAGCCGGCGGTGGAACGCGTTGAGGGGCACGGCGTCGAGCCGGGCAATGAACGACGTCGCGCTCACGCCCATACGCTAGCCGTCTCTAGCCGAGGCGACCCTCCGCCACGAGGAGCTCGGCGTTGAGCACCGACGCGCCCGCGGCGCCGCGGATCGTGTTGTGCCCGAGGACGACGAACTTCGTCCCCAGGATCGGGTCCTCCCGCACGCGCCCGACGGTCGAGGCCATCCCCTTCTCGGCGTCGCGGTCGAGGATCGGCTGCGGCCTGTCCGGCTCCTCGCGCACGACGATGGGGTGCTCCGGGGCCATCGGCAGGCAGCGCTCCTGCGGCCGCCCGCGGAACGCGCGCAGCGAGGCCTTCACGTCGTCGACGCTGGGCCGGCCGCGCAGGCTCAGGCTCACCGTCTCGGTGTGGCCGTCGCGCACCATGACGCGGTTGCAGTGCACGGACATCGGGATGCCCGCGGGTACGAACGCGCTCCCGTCGTAGCTGCCCTGGAACTTGTTCGTCTCCTCGACGACCTTCTCTTCCTCCTGCGAGATGAAGGGGATGACGTTGTCGAGGGCGTCGAGCGAGGTGACCCCCGGGTAGCCGGCGCCGGAGAGGGCCTGCATCGTCGTCACGACGGCCTTCTCGACGCCGAAGTCGCGGTGGAGCGGAGCGAGGGCGAGGTTGAGGTGGATCGACGTGCAGTTGCCGTTCGCGACGATCGACCCCGTCCACCTGCGCTCGCGGCGCTGGCGCTCGAGGGCGCGCACGTGGTCGAAGTTCACCTCGGCGAGCAGCAGCGGCACGTCCGCGTCCATGCGGTGGGGCGAGGCGTTGGTGAAGACGTGGTGACCCGTGCGCGCGAGCTCGGTCTCGAGGTCGCCGGCGACCTCCGTCGGAAGCGCGCTGAAGCAGATCTCCGCGTCGACCGACCCGTCGGTCGGGAGGATCTCCATCTCGGCGACGCCGCCGGGCATGTCCTTCGCGAGCAGCCAGTGCACCGACTCGCCGAACCGCTTCCCCACCGACCGGTCGGACCCGGTGAGCGCGACGAGGTCGAAGAACGGGTGACCGGCGAGCAGGCTGATGAACCGCTGCCCGACGCTGCCCGTCGCTCCGAGGACCGCGACCTTCCGCTTCTTCACGACACCAGTGTGCCGGATGCGGAGGGCCGCGTCGCGCTCGACGAATGGAACTCGTCGTGGATCGCGCGCACCGCTCGTGCCTGATCCGCCTCGGCGACGCAGAACGAGATGTTGAGCTCGCTCGATCCCTGGGCGATCGCGACGACGTTGATCCGGAGCCGTCCGAGCGCGCCAAAGACGCGCGCGGCGACGCCCGGCGTGCCGCGCATCCCATCCCCCACCGCCGCGACGACGGCGATGGGGCGCTCGACGGCGACGCGCTCGACGTCGTGATGCGCGAGCTCCTTCGCGAGCATGCGCTCGAGAGCGTCCTTGAGCCGATCGACGGTGTCCGCGGGTACGACGATGCAGATCGAGTTCTCGCTCGAAGCCTGGCTGATCATGAGGACGGACACGTCCTGCGCCGCGGTCGTATCGAAGACCTTGGCGGCGAAGCCAGGGATCCCGCTCATGCCGGCTCCCTGCACCGTGAGCAGGGCGAGCCCTCCCAAGGACGTGGTGGCCTTCACGACGCTCCCGTCGGGGACCGCCTCGCCGACGATCGTCGTCCCGGCGTCGCTCGCCGCGAACGTGTTGAGGATGCGCACAGGGATCCCGAGCTCGACCGCGGGCAGGACCGCGCGCGGATGGAGCACCTTGGCGCCGAAGTACGAGAGCTCGGCCGCCTCCGCATACGACAGCTGCGGGAGCGGCTTCGCCGACGGCACGATGCGCGGGTCGGCGCTCATGACGCCGCTCACGTCGGTGTAGATGAGGCACTCGTCGGCGCGCAGCGCCGCGGCGAGGATCGCCGCCGTGTAGTCGGACGCGCCACGCCCGAGCGTCGTCGTGACGCCGTCCCGCGTCGCGCCGATGAAGCCGGTCACGACGGGCACCTGGCCCGCCCGGAGCATCGGCCCCAGGACGCTCGTCGCGCGCGCGTACGTCTCGTCGAAGACGGGCGCGGCGTTCCCGAACGCGTCGTCGGTGACGACGATCCCGGTCGCCGCCACGGGTTCGGCCTCCACCCCCCGCGCGCGGAGCGCGGCGGCCACGATCTCACTGGAGGCGAGCTCGCCGTACGCGAGGATCGCGTCCCGCGAGCGCCGGCTGCATTCGCGCAGCAGTCCGACGCTCCGGAGCAGGGCCTTCGTGCGCTCCGCGAGCTCCTGCAGGCCCGCGCAGACGACGTCGACCTTGGCCCGGACGACCTTCTGGTAGAGGAGGTCGTGCTCCCGCTGCAGCCTCTCGACCGCCGCCTCCGCGCCCTCCGCGTCGCCGGCACCGGCGGCGTTCGCCGCGGCAATGAGCGCGTTCGTCGTTCCGGCGGTCGCCGAGACGACGATGACCCGGTCGCCCGCGACGCCGGACACGATCGACGCGAGGCGCTCGATCGCCTCGGGCGTCGCGACCGACGTGCCGCCGAACTTGAGGACGGTCGTGCTCATCGGAGGCCCCGCGCGATCTGGATCACGTCGCCGAGTATGGCCGAAGCGGTCGCGTCGCCTCCCGCGCCCGGTCCCATGAACGTGAGCGTCCCGGCGAGATCCGTCTCGATCCGTACGACGTTCGTCGGTCCGCTCGCCTGTCCCTCGAGGGACGACGACGACACCTCCTCCGGCCCGACGCGCGCCTTCGTCGCGCGCTCGCCGAAGTCGGCGACGGCGAGGTAGCGGATCCGCCGGTCGCGCGACGCCGCCTCGCGCACCGCGTCGACGGTGAGCGACCGGAGCGACGTCCGCGACACCTGCTCCGGCCGGAACCAGCGCCCCTCCAGGAGGCTGACGAGGATCGAGAGCTTGTAGGCGGCGTCCCAGCCGTCCACGTCGGCGCTCGGATCGGCCTCGGCGTAGCCCTTGGCCTGGGCCTCACGGAGGGCCTCGTCGAACCCCGCGCCCGCTTCGATCCGCGAGCAGATGTACGTCGTCGTGCCGTTCACGAGGCCGCTCAGGATGCGCGGCCGGACGGCGCCGAGGGCGCGCGCGGCGGCGACGACGGGGACCGCGGCGGCGACCGCCGCCTCGAAGCGGAGCTCGCGCTTCGCGGAGCGCGCGGCCTCGTGCAGCACGCGCCACTCCTTGGCCACGACCTCCTTGTTCGCGGTCACGACGTGCTTGCCGCGCTCGAAGGCCGCCAGGTGCAGGTCGAGCGCCGGACGATGCCCGCCGATGACCTCGACGACGATCTGGATGCTCTCGTCGTCGAGGATCTCGAACGCGTCGGTGACGAGGCGCGCGTCGACACCGCGCGGCTTCGTCGCGTCGCGGACGCACGCCCCGGCGAGCTCGAGCGGGTGCCCCGCCGAGGCTTCGAGGCGCTTCGCGCGCTCGCCCATGGCCTTCGCGACGGCGCCGCCGACGGTCCCGAGGCCGAGGAGGCCGACGCGCACGGGACGGCTCACCCGACGGCCTCCTCGAGGAGGTCGAGCGCGGCGGCGACGCTCGCGCGGCGGTTCCCGGCGCGGTCGAAGGCGAAGCGGCACGTCCGCACGCTCGAGCGCTTGTCGCTGTCGATCGCGACGTACACCAGCCCGACGGGCTTCCCCGGCGTGGCTCCCGTCGGCCCCGCGATGCCGGTGATGCCGAGGCCGACGGCCGCGCCCAGCCGCTCGCGGGCGCCCCGCGCGAGCGCGGCGGCGACGACGGGCGACACGGCACCGTGGCTGTGGATGAGGTCCGCGGGAACGCCCGCGAGCTCCGACTTGGCCACGTTCGAGTAGACGACCGCCCCGCCCTGGTAGTGGCCGCTCGATCCCGACAGCTCGCTGAGGACCGAGCCGAGGAGTCCGCCGGTGCACGACTCCGCAGAGGCGACGGTCAGCTTGCGACGGAGCAGGCGCGGCTGGAGCGCCTTCATGCGCGCGACGAGGTCGTCATAGGAGGGCGGGCTCTTGGGGGGCACGCCCGAAAACTAGCGGAGAACGCTGGTGGCGGCATCAGCCGAGAAGGGGTCGCACGCGGCAGACCGCGGCGGCGCGAGCCGCGAGGGCTACTGGAAGGTGAAGGTCTTCTCGACGACCTGCCCCGCTCCTCCGAGCGTCCCGATGAGCTGGCCGTTGTAGACGACCTGCGTGACGCCGGCGTTGCCCGTCCGGATGAGCACCTGCTTGCCCTGGAAGGTCTGCACGGCGCCGCTGGAGAACACCTTCCCGGTGCCCGGCGCCTGGGCGCCGTCGACCTGCGCGAGGAGCCACGCACTGCCGCCGGTGATGCGGACGGTGACGACCGCGGCGGTGAACGCGACGGTGACGGTCCGCGTCTCCGTCGACTCGGCCCCGCCCCCGGTCCGCGCGACGAAGCGGACCGCGTGCGTCCCCGCGGGGTAGTTGATCGAGTCGGAGAAGCGGCCGTCCAGGCCGACGGCGATCGTCGCGCCGTTGACCGTGAGGCTCGTGACGCCGGCCTCGACACGACCCGCGATCGGGACCGCGGAGTTCGTGTACGTCGCGTTCTGCGCGGGCTGCTCGACGACGACCTGCGGCGGCTGCTCGGGGCCGGGCGACTGCGCGGTGACGTCGTAGAGCACGGTGCGCGAGACGACGCTCGTCTTCCCCGCGGCGTCGAGGACCTGGACCTCGATGTGGTTCGCCCCTGGACGGAGCTTCACCGGCACGGAGAAGGTGCCGTCGGGGTCGGGACGGATGTCGGGGTAGGTGTCCGGGCCGGGGAACACGCGGACCGTCACGCGCGCGTCGGCGAGCGTCTTGCCGCGGACGACGTAGTCCGCGCGGTCCGCGATGGCGTCGCCGGCGGGCTGAGACACGTCGATCCGCGGCGGCGTCGCGAACGAGGCGAACTCGTAGGAGAGGTAGCCGACGAAGAGGAGGACCGCCGCGAGCACGATGACCGGTATGAAGATCGTCGGCGAGATGAAGAGCCCGCTGCGCATGACGGGCCGCATCGGCTCGAAGCGCCGCGGCGCCTCCGGCGTCATCGACCGCTCGGCGGTGTACATCCCGATGAGCTCGCTGGCGTCGAGGTCGAGGTAGTCGGCGTAGTTCCGGAGGAAGCCCTTGGTGTAGACGGCGCCGGGGAGCCAGCGGTCGTCGCCGCTCTCGAGCGCGGCGAGGAACTTCTCGCGGATGCGCGTGTCCTCGGCGGCCTGCTCGAGGGTGATGCCCTTGCCCTCGCGCCGCTGGCGGAGCATCTCGCCCAGCCGCTGGCCCTCGCTCACTCGGATCCCCGCCGCGACGCCGCGCCGTACACCTCGCGCATCTTGCCGGGACCCTGCGCCGGCCCGATCACGCCGCGTCGCTCCATGAGGTCGATGAGCCGGCCCGCGCGCGCGAACCCGATCGTCATCTTCCGCTGGAGCATCGAGACCGACGCCTGGCCCGCGCGCTGGATGATCTCCACCGCCTCTTCGTAGCGGTCGTCGTCCATCTCGTCGCTCTCGTCGTCGCGCAACCGGGAGCCTTCCTGCACCTCGAGGATGGCGAGGTCGTACCGCGGCGCGCGCTGCGCCTTCCAGTACCGCGTCACGCGCTCCATCTCGACGTCGGACACGAAGACGCCCTGCGCCCGCACCGGCTTCGGGGCGTCCGGGGGCAGCACGAGCATGTCGCCGCGGCCCAGGAGCTTCTCGGCGCCCGTCATGTCCAGGATGGTGCGCGAGTCGACGGCGGACGCGGTCGCAAAAGCGATGCGAGCGGGGATGTTGGCCTTGATGAGCCCGGTGATGACGTCCACCGAGGGCCGCTGGGTGGCCACGACGAGGTGGATCCCCGTCGCGCGCGCGAGCTGGGCGATCCGCGTGATGGCCTTCTCCACCTGGATGGGGGCGCTGATCATGAGGTCCGCGAGCTCGTCGATGATGAGGACGATGTACGGAACGCGGTCAGATCCGGTGCGCATGTCGTTGTACTTCTCGATGTTCCGCGCCGTCGCCCGCGCGAACAGCCGGTAGCGCCGGTCCATCTCCCCCACCGCCCAGTAGAGGGCGTGGAGGATCTTGTCGTGGTCGGTCACGACGGGCACGACGAGGTGCGGCACGTCGTTGAATCCGGCGAGCTCGACGCGCTTCGGGTCGCAGAGGATGAGGCGCACGTCGTCCGGCGTCGCGTTCATGAGGAGGCTCGTGATGACCGCGTTGATCGAGACGCTCTTCCCGGAGCCCGTCTGGCCGGCGATGAGCAGGTGCGGAAGCTTGGCGAGGTCGGCGACGATGGGCGACCCCGCGACGTCGCGACCGAGGGCGGCCGTCAGCTTCGAGCGGGCGTCGCGGAAGGCGGCCGACTCGGCCACGTCCTTGAGCGAGACGAGGCCGATGGCGAGGTTGGGGATCTCGATCCCGACGACGCTCTTCCCCGGGACGGGGGCCTCGATGCGCAGGCTCCGTGCCGCGAGCGCGAGCGCGAGGTCGTCGGAGAGCGCCTCGATCCGTGAGAGCTTCACGCCGGCCGCGGGCTTCAGCTCGTAGCGCGTCACGACCGGGCCGACGCTGACCTCGACGACCTTCGCCGCGATGCTGAAGTGCGCGAGCGTCTCCTCGATGACGCGCGTGTTCCGGAGGACCTCGTCCTTCCCGGAGCGCGCGGCCGACCCCTCGTCGAGGAGCTCGACCGGAGGGAGCGTCCAGGGCTTCTCGGGCGGATCGGCGTGCAGCACGCCCTCGGCCGCGACGGCGGCGGACGGAAGTCCGGCGATCGACGCCGGCGCGGTGAGGAGGGGTGCCGCCGCCATCGGGGCGGTCGTCTCGGCGGCGGCGTGTGCCGCGAGCGCCGCCGCGCGCGCCTTCTCCTCCGCCGCGGTCCGCTTCGGCCGCTCCTCCGGGATGTTGATGCGCGGCGGGGCCTCGTCGCGCTCGAGCTCCGCGTCGTCCTGGGCGGCCTCTTCCTCCTCCTCGTCGTCGTCGGAGCGCGCGCGGTCTCCACGCCGCACCGGGGCCGCCGTACCGCTCGGGAGCGTCATCCCCGGGCGGAGCGTGAAGGCCGGGCGGTGCGCCGCCATGGGCGCGACGAGCTCGGCGATCCCGCGCTCCGCGGCGACGACGACGCCGACGACGAAGACCGCGAGGAGCGCGACCACGGCGCCGACGCTCCCGAGGAGGGCCTCCAGCGCGCGCCCGACGAGCCGCCCCAGGCCGCCGCCCGCGCCCGTCGTGGCCGGGTCCGCGAACGAGATCTCCGCGATGGCCAGCAGCGCGACGACGACGAGCGCGGCCCCGATGGCGGGCATGGCCAGGCGCGGCCGGATCGACGGTGACCACACCGCTACCGCCGCGACGACCAGCGCCAGCGGCACGAGCGCGGAGCCGGCACCCAGGGCGGACACGAGGACGTCCCGCCACCAGTGCAGGATCGTCCCCTCGTCGGTGGCGAGGGCGACCAGCGACAGCGCGGCGACCAGGACGATGGCGATCGCCCCGACCTCGCCCTGGATCTCGCGCGTGCCCGGAGCCGACGCCCGCACCGCGCCGCGCCGCGAGGCGCGACCCTTCCCATTCCTCACCGTGCGCCGATCCTCTCTACAGCTGCATGACGACGGGAAGCACCATGGGGCGGCGCTTCGTGCGCTCGTAGAGGTACGCGCTCACGGTCGCGTGGATCTCGTCGCGCAGGGCCGACACCTCCGCGAGCCGGTCACCCGTCTGTGCCTGCTGGAGCCCTTCGACGATCCGCTGCTTCGACTCCTCGATGAGCTCGCCCGCCTCCTCCTCGGGGACGAAACCCTTCGTCACGATGTCCGGACCCGCGACGACGTGGCCCGTCTTGCTGTCGATCGAGACGACGATGAGGAAGATGCCCTCGCTGCCGATCGACCAGCGGTCCCGCATCACGGACTGGCTCACGTCCCCGACCCCGATCCCGTCGACGTACACGGCGCCCGAGGGGATGCCGTCCGTGAGCCGACCGCCGTTCTCGCCGAGCTCTACCACGTCCCCGTTGGTCACGACGAACGTCCGCTCGGGCGCCACGCCGAGGTCGAGCGCGATGCGGGCGTGGCGCACCAGCATCCGGTACTCACCGTGGATCGGGATGAAGTGCATGGGCCGCAGGATGTTGAGGAGCAGCTTCAGCTCCTCCTGGCTCGCGTGGCCGGACACGTGCGGCCGGACGTCGGGCTCGTAGATGACCTCCGCCCCCAGCTTGAACAGGTTGTCGACGGTGCGGCTGACGAGCTCTTCGTTGCCGGGGATCGGGCTCGACGACATGACGATGGTGTCGCCTTCCTTGACGACGACGTGGCGGTGGTCGCCGAGCGCCATCCGCGAGAGGGCGCTCGTGGGCTCGCCCTGGCTTCCCGTCGTGATGATGCAGACCTCGTTGTCCGGGAGCTTTGCCAGCTCCGTGGGATGGGCGAGCGCGCCCTGGGCGACGTCTAGGTAGCCGAGCTCGCGGGCGGTGCGCGTGTAGTTCTCCATCGAGCGCCCGATGATCGCCGTCTTTCGGCCCCACGCGTACGCGATGTCGGTGATCTGCTTGATCCGAGAGATGTTCGAGGCGAACGTCGTCGTGATGACGCGGCCGCTCGCCCGCGACATGATCCCCTCGAGGATCTCGCCGACGTGCCGCTCCGACGGGGTGTAGCCGCCCGACTCCGCGCGTGTCGAGTCCGAGAGGAGCAGCAGGACGCCCTTCGCCGCGATCTCCGACAGGCGCGCGAAGTCCGTCTGGCGCCCGTCGACGGGGGTGTGGTCGAACTTCCAGTCGCCCGAGTGGACGATCGTGCCGTACGGGGTCTCGATGGTGAAGCCGACGGCGTCCGGGATGCTGTGGCAGACCGCGTAGGTGTCGCACGTGATGTTGCCGACCTGGAACGGCGACCCGGTCGCGATCTCGCGCAGCTGGACCTTGTCGTGGAGCTTGTGCTCCTTCAGCTTCGTCCGGAGCAGCCCGAGCGTGAGCTTCGTCCCGTACACCGGGACGTCGCGCAGCTCGCGGAGCACGTACGGGAGCGCGCCGATGTGGTCCTCGTGACCGTGCGTGAGGAGGATCGCGCGGACGCGTGAGCGGTTCTCGACGAGGTAGCGGATGTCGGGGATCACCAGGTCGATCCCGAGCATCTCCGCGTCGGGGAACATGAGGCCGGCGTCGATGACGAGGATGTCCTCGCCCACCTCGAGCACGGCCATGTTCTTCCCGATCTCGCCGACCCCTCCGAGGGGGATGACGCGGACCGGGAAGCTCGCCACTATCCGAAGAGGGTCATCTGGTCGGCCGGCGGGGGCGGCTCGACCACGACCTGCGGCGCCGTCGCGAGGAAGATCGCGAGCGCCGCGAAGTCGGCCACCATCGCGGGACGGAGCGAGGGCGAGCGCAACGCCGCGGCGGGATGGAACATCGGGAAGACCGTGATCCCGTCGACGACGCGCGGCTTCCCGTGGATCCGCGTGATCGACTCACCGGGCAGCCACTTCCCCATCGCGTGCCGGCCGAGGGTGACGACGACGCGCGGCTGCAGGACCGCGAGGTGGCGCCGGAGCCACACGTCGCAGGCGGCGATCTCTTCCGGAAGGGGGTCGCGGTTCTCGGGGGGACGGTGGCGGACGACGTTCGTGATGAAGACCGCGGAGCGGTCGAGGCCGATGCCCGCGAGCAGCTCGTCCAAGAGGTGCCCGGCCGCGCCGACGAAGGGCCGTCCCTGCTGGTCCTCGTGGAACCCGGGCGCCTCGCCCAGGAAGAGGATCCCGCTCTCGGCGCTGCCCTCCCCGGGGACCGCCTGGGTGGCCGTCTTCCAGAGGGGGCACGACCGGCACGCGCGTATCTCGTCAGAGATAGCGGTCAGGCTGTCGGTCATCCGCCCGACATTATCGGTCGCGGAGGGTCGGATCGTCTCGCTCCGCTGGTCGAGCGCGACGGCGTCCTGGAGCGGCAGGGCGGCCGCGGTAGGCCGTGTCCTATCGTGCTGGGTCGCGGCGGTGGCCGATCGGTGGTGCGCGGTCAGGGGGATGGCGATGTACGAGCTCGCGCGGCGCTACTGGAGCGGGTCGTTCCGGGGGCTGCGGAAGGTCCCGGAGATCACGGTGTACTTCTGGATCGTGAAGCTGCTCACCACGGCCATGGGCGAATCCACGTCCGACTTCCTCGTCTTCGGCATCAACCCGTACGTCGCGGTGGTCCTCGGCTGCCTGGGCCTCGTCGTCGCGCTTGCCCTCCAGCTGCGCGCGCGGCGCTACGTCGCCTGGACGTACTGGCTCGCGGTGGTCATGGTCGCGGTCTTTGGCACGATGGCCGCGGATGTCGCCCACGTCGTGCTCGGCATCCCCTACGTCGTCTCGACGGCGGTGTTCGCGCTGACCCTGGCCATCGTTCTCGTGGTCTGGTCCGCCGTCGAGCGCACGCTGTCGATCCACACGATCTACGACGGGCGTCGCGAGCTCTTCTACTGGGCCACGGTCATCGCCACCTTCGCCCTCGGCACTGCTGCGGGTGACATGACGGCCTCCACGCTGGGTCTCGGCTACTTCGCCTCGATCGTGCTCTTCGCGATCCTCTTCGTCCTACCGGGGCTCGCGTATTGGCTGGCCGGTCTGAACGAGATCACGGCGTTCTGGGCGGCCTACGTCGTCACGCGGCCTCTCGGCGCGTCGTTCGCCGACTGGACCGGCAAACCGTACCTCGGCGGACTGGGATGGGGTGACGGCAAGGTGGCGCTCGTCCTGACGTTCCTGATCGTCGGCTTCGTCGCCTACCTGAGCGTGTCGCGGGTGGACGTCGGCGACGAGCGGCAGGTCCGACTGCCCGGGGTGGAGGCTCGCTGACCCCATCGGGCACCGGGATCCATCCGAGATCGGATGTGGCGAGATCCTGGCACGCTTCGCCGGCCTCTGCCCGTACGACCGCGCGCTCATCCCCGGCGTCTGGAAGATCGAACCCAGCGCGCCCGCCGGGCCTCAGCCGTACGCCGATCTGGTCCGCGCGGCCGAGTCGGTCTGGGAGGTGGTAGCGCGGCGCAGCCGCTCGGCTCGGACGAGTCATGCGGGGCCCCTCGATCCGAGGGGGCCATTCCAGGCCCTCTATCAAGGCGCCATTCCGGGGCTGAGCTACAGGGCCGTTCTCGACATACCCGTCGGGGCCTCTCGCGCAATGTTCACGGCCCTATTCGCGTTCTCCGTTCCGCGCCGCGGCGACGGATCGGTCCGGAGGGGCGTGCTGCGTTCAACCCGCCTGAGGCCTTCGTTGTGGTACGCGATCCCCAGAGGGAGAACTCAGGGGCCGCTTGAGAACGTGAGCTCCACGGTCTCGAACCGCTGGGTTGCCCAATCCGGGAATGCCCCGAAGCTCTGGAAGTACAACCGCGGGGCCTTCGCGGCTATGGTCGGATCTTCGGTATCGCCGATGAGCGAAGGGTAGATCAGTGTTCGCCCCGGTTCGGCGTAGGACGGTCCGAGCGGCTTGGTCCAGTGGAGCAGATCAGCCGACGCTCGCACTTCGATGCTGCCGGCACGCTGGTAGGTGGCCAGGTAGACGTCGAAGGCGCGGTCGTAGATGACCCATGTATTCGAGCTGCCGGCGTCGGTCCAGAGCGGCGAGTACGTGCCGGCAGTACCCGAATCGTCGGGCGTGTCGCTGGTTGCCGGCGCGGTCCAGGGATCGGGGGATGACCCGTGGTATTTGTGGAACACCCTGGCGACCTGGTGGGGGTCGCCTGAGAGCGCGGCGGCAACGACGTCGAGGTAGGGTGCCCGCTCCACACCTGTGCAGACGTTGAAGCTGCAGACGCCGGGCGATCCCGGCCAGGAATCGGTGAAGACAACGTACATGAACGCCTGGCCGGGATCAGCGGGTGGGCTATCGAGGTGCTTGCCCTGCGCGTCGGCGACGATAAGCGACCCGTAGTTGGTAACCATGTTCTTGCCGCCGCCCATGAACGCCGACAACGGCTGACTGGGCTGCATGATCTGCCCCGCGATCCTAAAGGTTTTCGCATCGTCGGTCGAGACTGCCAGTCCGAGGCCCCCGTAGAAGCACGGCACTCCGCCGCAGAGGCCATCTGGGGTGGTCGGGTTCTTCCAGTGGATCTCGCTGTGGAAGGGCATCAGCCAGCCGCGCTTGCCCCCGCCGGCGAAACGCACGACTTCTCCACCGCCTGCGTAGTCGCGGGCGAAGGCCCAGCCAGCGGGGCCGTCGCTGGGACCAAAGAGTCGGGTGCAGCTGCTGCCGGTGAAATGGTCGAGCGTCCCGGTAAAGGTGAAGGCCCCGTTACCGGTGATGCGGGTTCCCTTGCACGACGACGAGGCTGCGGCAGCGCCGTAGAAGTCGAACTCCCCGCCCGCCGCGGGGATGGCTCCGAATGGACCGTCGGACGGACCCCACAAGAAGCCGTAGCGCGCAAGATCAGCGTGCGTGGCGAAGGTGGCCTGAGCGCCAAGCGTGTAGTGCAGCGATGGTGCGACGGTGGTCGCCGTGCGCGTGGGCGTGGCGGTGACGGCTGGCTTGGCCGAGGCGGACGCGGCTTGAGTCGGCGCTGGCGACGGCTGCGGGCTCGCGAGCGATGGCGCTGCGCACGCCGAGAAGGCGAGGCTTGTCGCGATCAGCCAGGGACCGTATCGCATCGACAGCCCGCATGCTCGCGCGCTGACGCCATCCTCGATGCGCCATCGCATGACGGAAGCATAGGTCGAGGGGGATCGGGTGGCGCAGTTCGCGCCTGCCGCACCACGGATGCGCGTCGCGGTGGGCGAGCACGGCGGCCGCGGCGCTGTGCGCGCCGAGCTTGCGGTACGCCCTCGCGGCGAGGTTGGCGACGGTGTTGATCGAGACTGGACTTGCCTCCGCGGGCAGGGTCAAGACCCCGAGCTCGGCGGCGATGTCCTTGTGCGTGCGGTCGCGGCCGATGCGGTCGAGGATCATGCACTCGAGCTCGGTGAGCGGGTGCGCGCGTCGCGTTGCCGAACGACCGACCAGAACGCGCGTCAGAGGAGGGACCCAGGCACTCCGCCAAGCGCTGGTCCCGGACATCCCCTCTGCGCCCACATGCTCCGACACACCTGGGCCACCAACTACAACCGCTCGGGCTCGGGGACGTCGTTCGATCCGCAGGTCGAGCTGGATCACGCGAACGCCTAACGTAGCGCCACTCTTCCGGGAACGCCCACCTGACCGCGTTATCCGCCTTCGCCCTCGCCTCGCACTCCGCGCGTCCGGCTTCCGGCCACTTCGCACCCCTCTATCTCACTTCCCCCGTCCCGCTCGAGCCACACGGCGCGGGTACCGTTCACCATGACCCCGCCAATGCGCTTGTCACTGATGACGTTCATCGCGACGCCCGTTCCGGCGACGCCGGATCTCGTCCTCGTTCCCCACCGTGAGCCAC